>CAYNGO010000097.1:0-1604 GCA_964397025.1 uncultured Weeksellaceae bacterium | reverse complement strand
TCTGGAGAATCTATTACTCCATGCAAAAGCGTAAGAAACTCTGGAACAATATTCTCAACATTATCAGTTATAAAAACCTGATTACTATACAAATTAATTTTATTTTTTTGAACTTCTAAATTATTCTTAAGTTTAGGAAAGTATAATATACCTGTCAGGTTAAATGGAAAATCAACATTAAGATGTATATGGAAAAGTGGATCATTAAATTCCATAGGATATAGTTCCTTATAAAATTTGTTATAGTGCTCTGGTTTTAAATTAGCGGGAGTCTTAGTCCAAGCAGGAGTTGTATTATTAATAATATTATCAGAAACCTTATCAATCTTCTCCACATTCCCATCTTTGTCTTTTTTACCTTTAGGATCATCTACCTTATCAGTTTTTGTTCCAAACTTTATTTCAACAGGTAAAAACTTACAATACTTATTTAAAATAGTTGATATCCTGCTCTCCTCAAGAAACTCTGTAGAATCATCAGCAATATGAAGAACAATATCTGTTCCTTTTGTTTTTTTCTTAGCTTCATCCATGGTAAAGTTTGGAGAACCATCACATACCCATCTAACAGGTAAACTATTTGGATGCTGACTTTTAGTAATAATTTCAACCTCCTTAGCTACCATAAATGCAGAATAAAAACCTAAACCAAAATGACCAATAATTGAGTTTTTAGTATCTGCATCCTTATATTTATTAACAAATTCTTCAGCACCAGAGAAAGCAATTTGATTGATATACTTATCTAATTCCTTATCAGTCATACCAATACCATTATCTCTAATAGTTAATGTCTTTTTATCTTTATCAAGAATAACTTCTACTCTTAGTTTACTAACATCAGTATTTAATTCACCGACGGTTTTTAAGGTTTTCATCTTTTGAGTTGCATCAACAGCATTTGACACTAATTCTCTTAAAAAGATCTCATGATCAGAGTATAGAAATTGTTTAATGATTGGAAAAATATTTTCCGTTTGTACATTTATATTACCTTTTCTTTTCATTGTTTATGTTTTATTTATAATGAGTTGCAAATAGTATGCCATATTTAAAATTACTGACATTATAATACCAGAAATGAAAATATGTCAGGTAACCTACCTTTGGAATTATTGTATTACTAATTTTTTATTTAAAATTCCAATAGGAGTCGTAATCTCAATAAAATATAGAGACTTCGGATAGTTAGAGAAATCAAAGTTTCTTATATACTCTCCTGAGAAATTATTAATATTTTCATCATGAATGATTTCTCCAATTGTGTTAAGAACACGTATATTATAATTTGAAATGACATTAACATCAAATTCTAAAGTAAATAATCCACTAGTTGGGTTTGGATATAAAAGAAGATCAGTAATTAAATTATCTTGTATATCAGTAGGGAAATCAGATAAATTAAAAAATGCAGTATCTGTAAAACATCCTAATGCATCAGTAACATATAAGCTATACATTCCATTAGATAATGGAGTTATACTTGAAGTTATCTGCTGTGTATTCCATATATATGAGTAAGGAGCAACACCACCACTAACATTTGCAAAAAGATCAGAATTAAATTCAGATATAGAAACTAATAAAGAATCAGCTACTGTAAG
>CAYNGO010000096.1:0-1607 GCA_964397025.1 uncultured Weeksellaceae bacterium | reverse complement strand
AATAATCTGTCTGTTGCTTGATTATCTTTATTTAATAAAACATCTTCAACGGCTATTAGTAATTTTTCTGGAATATCATCATAGACCTCTATCATTCCAGCATTTACAATTCCCATGTCTAAACCATTATTAATAGCATGATATAAAAAAGAAGAGTGCATTGCTTCTCTAACAATGTTATTTCCTCTAAAAGAAAAAGATACATTACTAACACCACCACTAACTTTAGCAAGAGGCAAATTTGCTTTAATCCATTTTGTAGCTTCAAAAAAATCAACAGCATAATTATTATGTTCTTCAATTCCAGTTGCAACTGTTAAAATATTAGGATCAAAAATTATATCTTCTGCTGGAAAACCAACGACTTTGGTAAGAATATTATATGCTCTTTCACATATTCTTATCTTGTCTTTATAGTCAACAGCCTGTCCATCTTCATCAAAAGCCATAACTACAACAGCAGCTCCATACCTCATAATAGTTTTAGCATGATGAATAAATACTTCTTCTCCCTCCTTTAAAGAAATAGAATTTACTATTCCTTTTCCTTGAACACATTTTAACCCTTCTTCAATTATTTCCCATTTAGATGAATCAACTACAATTGGTACTCTAGAAATATCTGGGTCTGATGCAATAAGATTCAGAAAATGTACCATAGACTCTTTACCATCTAACATACCATCATCCATGTTTACATCAATGGCTTGAGCGCCTCCATCGACCTGACTTAAAGCTACTGAGAGTGCCTCCTCAAAATTATCTTCTTTTATTAGGCGCTTAAACTTTATAGAACCCATAACATTAGTTCTCTCTCCAATATTTGCAAAATTACTTTCTTTAGAAATGGTAACTGCTTCAAGACCACTTAATCGCATTGCTTTACTAATTTCAGGTTTTTCTCTTGGAGAATACCTAAGAGCTAAATCAGAAAATGCTTGAATATGATCAGGTGTTGTACCACAACATCCCCCAATAATATTCACTAATTTACTTTGCATAAAATCTTCCAGCTGAGCCGCCATAGCATGCGGACTTTCATCATATTCTCCCATTTCATTTGGAAGTCCAGCATTAGGATATGCACTAACATAAAAAGGTGCTTTGTCTGATAATTCTTTTATATAAGGACGCATAGCTTTTGTCCCTAAAGCGCAATTAAAACCAATACTTAGTAATGGGATATGAGAAATGGAATTTAAAAATGCTTCTGCAGTTTGTCCAGATAAAGTTCTACCGCTTTCATCTGTTATAGTACCTGAAACCATTATTGGGAGTCTAATATTTAAATCCTCAAAAACATCCTCAACAGCAAATAAAGCAGCCTTACAATTTAGAGTATCAAAAACTGTTTCTATTAAAATCAAATCTGAACCACCTTCAATTAAACCCCTAGCCTGTTCAGTATAAGCACATCTTAATTGATCAAATGAAATTTGTCTAAAGGCGGGATTTTCTACATCAGGAGAAATTGAAGCAGTTCTATTTGTAGGACCTATTGAACCAGCAACAAACCTTGGTTTTTCTATAGTTGAACATAAATCGGCAATCTCTTTAGCTATTTTTGCAGATTGATAGTTCAGCTCATAAACGATTGAAGATAAATT
>CAYNGO010000095.1:0-1627 GCA_964397025.1 uncultured Weeksellaceae bacterium | reverse complement strand
GCACTTTTAAAATCAAAGTTTTGCTTCATAAGTATAATAGTTTCTAAAATTATACTTGTAATTAATCCGTTGATAATTGCTAATGTCATAATTCCTAAAACTGGAAATGGAATTTTTGTTAATTGAAAAAATAATATTGTTCCAAAATCTCCAATAGCACAGCCTAATAAACACCAAGCTGTATTTTTTGCACTTCTTTTCCATGTGTGATTACAGGACCAATTAAAAGTACTAGCTGTCATGATTATTTGCTCAGATTTATTTGATATTCATATTCTTCTTTAGGCCAAAAAGATTTGATATAAGCTAATACGCTATCAATTTCTTTATCAGATAAATTGTCCTCAAAACCAATCATCTTACCTTGGTAATTTTTTACTAATTTTGCTAATCCATATTTTATTATTGAATGTAGTGTTTGATCATCATGATGCCATGTATGTCCTGTTCCATTTAAAGGAGGAGCTTTTCTATGCCCATCTTCATCCATCTCTTTCCAATTTTCTGCTCCGGCTAAATTAACCATATGACATGAAACACAATTTTCTTGATATGCAATCTTACCTCTTTCAATCATAATTTTTGATTCAGTGGTAATTGGAAAATGATTATGCGCTTTAGCAACAGTTAAGCTGCTAAATAATATGAAGATAATTAATACTGGCAATGACTTAATTATATACTTAAGCATACAAGTTATATAGATATTTCATTTATATTAACAAGTACATGTGTTAATTTAAAAAATGATCTTTAAACAAATTTTTGATACTGAGTCTTCAACTTATACTTATTTAATAGCATCTTCAAAAGGTCGTGAAGCAGTTATTATAGATCCTGTAATAGAAAATGTAGATAATTATATTAAAATTTTAGGAGAACTAGATCTTAAACTAGTCAAAGTCATAGATACTCATATTCATGCAGATCATGTAACGGGAGCTACCAAATTAAAGAAAGCTACTAATTGCACAACACTCATGGGAGAACATACCCCAGCTGATGCAGTTGAGATTAAAGTAAAAGATGGTGAAATTATTGAAATTGATAATTTGAAAATCAAATCGTTATATACGCCTGGACATACCTCTGATAGTTATAGTTTTTTACTAGATAACTATCTTTTTTCAGGAGATACACTTCTGATAAATGGAACTGGCAGAACTGATTTTCAAAATGGAAGCTCTAAAGATGCTTATAACTCTTTATTCAATAATCTTTTAAAATTACCAGAAGAAACTTTAGTTTATCCTGGTCATGATTATAACGGTAAATTTTCAAGTACAATTGGAAATGAAAAAAAATTTAATCCTAGATTACAGGTAAAAAGTGAAGATGAATATGTTGATATAATGTCTAAGCTAAATTTATCTAAACCTAAATTAATAGACATCAATGTTAGTAGAAATATTAAATTAGGTGCTAACTAAATATAACGAATATCAAAAACCAATAAGAAATTAACCCAGATAATATAGTTGCAATAATATTTTTTGAAAAATAACCAACAATAATTGCAACGATAGCTCCAAAAATTTTAGGATCATTCATTTCAACAAAAGATCCATAATCGTTGATAAAAATTGCTGGAAATATTATTGCGGGAAATACTGCTGAAGGAACATAC
>CAYNGO010000094.1:0-1850 GCA_964397025.1 uncultured Weeksellaceae bacterium | reverse complement strand
CAAATGATACTTTTGGAGAATCTGGGACACCAACTCAACTGATGGAAAAGTATGGGTTAAATGCAAATTCAATTATAGAAAAAGTAAATAAAGTTTTAAAAAGGAAATAAAGTTAAAAAAAACATTTGTTACTTTTAATTCGCTGTAAGTTCTGTTGAGTTTAATTTACTAACTACATCAATACTTTCTCCTATTTCATAGAAATCAACTGTTATAAAGTTGGGAAACTTGTTTTTTAAGTCTTTACAATTTGTAATATGATTCATAAGGTATTTAAACGAATTTACTTTATTTGCATTTTCTTTATTGCCGGTCAATGAAGTAATGAAGTGATTAAAAATAAAAAGATTATTTTCAGGATTACCTCTATTAAATTCACAGTTAATCTCACCATACTTATTTTCTACAGCAAAATTCCACATATAGTGATACCAATTTTGTTTTTCATTTGCATCATTTTTATCTGAAAGTATTACTAACCTTTTATTAGAATCAATCATCGTTTGTAACTTTGGCCATAAAGAATTAACATCTTGAGTATGTAAATATTTTAATAACCCGGCTTTATTTATTTCATTTTCTATAGCATTAGAAGAAGTATACGTTTCTAATATAATAGTTAATATTTCATTTGGATTATTATCTAAAAAGTATTTAATATCATTTAAATAAACGGATAATAGTTGGGATCCTAAAAATTTATAAGCGTGGTAAACAACGGTACTTCCATTATCGTCGTATACATCAATCATTAGTCCTCTTACACCATTGTTAAGTTGTTCTGCTATGTTGGATTTCTGATTTGGAAAAAGATATCTGTCTTGTTTTGAATTAAAAGCATTGTGGGTAGTTAGATATGCCACTTCATTATATCTTTTGTTGCAAAGATCGTTTGAACCATTACACTGTCCATAAAAGTTAAACGTAATAAAATATAAAAAGGGAAATATATATTTATACACTAATTAATCATTTCTTGAGGCTGAATCGTCCTCATCCAAGTAATTTGGAATTCCATCACCATCTGTATCATCATTAGTTGGATCTCCATCTCCAATATCGTTAGTTGGGTCACCATCTCCATCTCGATCTACATTAATGTCGGTATCTGGTTCCAAATCCTCATCAATTGTTAAAGTACCATCGTTATCATCATCACTATCAATAAAATCGTAAAAAGTATCGCCATCGGTATCATCATCTGTTAGGTCTAAATTTCCGTTTAAATCTTCTAAATATGAAGGGACATTATCTGTGTCATGATCATTACTTTCCATTTGGAAACAAGAAAACTTAAAAGACAAACAAGAATAAACTGGAACAGAACCAGCTGCACTAGAGTAATAAGCTAAACCAGAGGGGATAAACATAACACCAATTCCTGGATTTGTATAATTTACAGTACCATCAGAATTAACTGAATAATTTTCAGCTGTATTAAATTCAGGTAAAATTCTTCCCCACCCAGCTACGACTGCTGTTAGGTCAAAAACTACTGGTGTAAATGTGTTATCAAATACCTCACCATCTAAAAGGTTACCTTCATAATTAACTCTAACTTTATCAGAAAAATTAGGAGAATCATCTCCACCCCCCTGATTTAAGTTTAAATAATAGTAATCATACTCAGTATCTTCATGTACAGTAGATCCTGTAATAACATCATCAATTAGCAATGTGTTTATATCAGGATTTGGTAAAACACCATCTTCTTCAAGTGGTGTTATAATTATATCATTAATAGTGAAACTAGACATTTGTGAAAGTTCACCAACATTATAGTAATGAGTTTCTAAATAATTATTTAATATAGAATCATCAACAACTTGTTGAATAGTTCTATCAACTTC
>CAYNGO010000093.1:0-1977 GCA_964397025.1 uncultured Weeksellaceae bacterium | reverse complement strand
CCTATGATTGGGTTTACTCAATCTATTCATTCAAAAGATGATGTTTATATTGGTGAAAGAGAAGAATTTATAAGTGCTTGTGTTATCGCTGCAAATGAGAAAATTAATATTAACGGAATAGAGGTTGCATCTTCTTCATATTGTGCTTGTGTTTGTGATCATTTAATTCCTGAAATTTATTACCAGGATTTAGAAAAAGCTGTTCAAAATAATGCAATGATTGAGTTATTCACTTTGGATGATAATTTAAGAATACTTTCTGATTGTGCTGCTAATAGTATTAAGATAGAGGATAATTTTAATTTTGGGTATAAATCATTTGAAGAATATTCTGATGCTGAAATTTTAATAGGTGTAAAATCTTGTGTTTTAGAGGCTGAGAAAGACCCCCAGACATCCTCTATTTTAACAGCTGATCAAATCCTATCTTATTGTAATTGTGCTATAGAAAGACTTATAAGACAAGGACATTCTATGGGACAACTAAATGAGGTTGAAGACGAGAATAGTGAATCGTTTAATGAAATTGCATTGCCTTGTCTTGAGAGCCTAATAATAAAAGATGAAAATAATAGATTAAATATTAATGAATATGTTAAAAATGATGTAACAGGTGGTAATTATATGTCTGAGATAAAATTAAATAATTTTTTAGGTGGTGGCTATAAGGTTAAGATAAATATTGATGGAGTTATAAAATATTTTCTTTTTGATACTGGAGCAACTGATTTAATTATTAATAGTGATATGGAACGAGAATTAATATTTAATGGAATTATAAAAAAAGAAGATTATTTAGGAAAACAAGAATTTGTTTTAGCTGACAATAGTGTTGTTATTGGTAGAATTGTTAAGCTAAATAATATAATTATTGGAGATTATAAAGTGAATAATGTAATTGTATCTGTAATTGATGGAGGTTCTTTATTATGTGGTTTAGGTTTGCTAGAAAAATTTAGAAAATGGGATTTTATAAGAGATTCTGAAACGCTTAAACTTTATAAATAAAATTATTGTTTAGTGAAAGTACTGATAAGTAGTTAGTGGGATATTAGTGAAAGTACTGAAGAGTAGTTAGAAAATTATTTTATAATAAAAATCCAACTTTCAATTGAATATCAATCGGAAAGCCATTATTCCATTTATTTTCTTCGTAGTTTGTACAATTACAAGGATCATCATTTGACCAATTAATATATTCTTTACTATAAAAATTAGGTTCTGTTATAAACTGATAACCCAAAAGAGCTTCAAAAATAAAATCTTTACAAGAACACGTTTTATATCCAAATGCAACTCCTGCACCATAACGAAGAAAATTATCGTCATAAATTTTAATAGGCCTTCCATTATCATCTAAAGCAAGGACATTATTTACGTCATATAAATAATCATCTACATTATCTGACCAAGCAATACTACTATTTCCATAAACTCCTTTAAAATTTAAAAACCAATGATTTCCGTTTTTTAATATTTGATCTGTAAAGTAATATCTTCCGAATATTTCTAATTGAGGTCCTGAAAATAAAATTGATTTATGTTTAATTGTATAAAATTCTTTTAAATGTTCTCCAATTGAGAAGTTATAATTTTTAAAAGTATGTTCAATTTGTAAGCTAGCATAAGGAAACATAACTCCACCAACGCCAAAACTTAATGTATGTTCAATATTTTTATTTGTAATTTGAGAATTAGCATTAAAAAATTTAAAAATTAAAATAATAATAATAAACAATCTCATGGCTAAATATATTTATTTACTAAAATCAACTTGAATTCTTTTATTTTTTTTAATGCTACTTTTTGGAGCTCCTACACGATCCATTGCGCATCTAAACCCAATAGCATCAGAAGATTGAGCCTGATCAAGAAATCTTCTTGTTCCAGGATTTAACCAATAAGCTCTATCTTTCCATGAACCTCCTTTATATACTCTTGTTCTATCTGTAATTAATGAAGAACCACCATAATCAT
>CAYNGO010000092.1:0-1982 GCA_964397025.1 uncultured Weeksellaceae bacterium | reverse complement strand
AGTGGGTTAGGACAAAAAACACTGCTGCTAAAAGATACTTACAGTGGTGCTCTAAGGCTATAAACTATTTGGATAGCTCTGGTAGTCCTTCAAATTTTATAAACGGAACTCAGATTTCTATAGACATAACTAATTTATCATCAGAATATAAATCTGATCATCCTGATTCTGTTTTATCTTACGACTATACACCTGGAGATAGGATTAGATTTATTAAGGATTCTAATGGTGCTCTTTTTAGTGATTATTTTGATGTAAAAGTAACGTCATTTACTGCTGGTATTTTAACTTTAGAAAATCTTAATATTTTTCCAGAGTTTAAGGAAGGTTGTTTGTTTGAGATATACACTCCAAAGTTAGAATTAGAGGCAGATATTTATTATGAGATAGGTGAATGTTTTGAGGTGGAAGAGACTATTTTAAACGGTAAAAAATATTATTCACATAAAGGATTGGTCGGTACTGATGATCAATCTCCTTTTGCTCTATCTTCTAAACCTGCTACAGGTACTTTTAGATCAGGTGACACATTTTATAGAAACAGAACTATACCTATAACATTAGGCTCTAAGACAAATAGAATAGACTCATCAAGATTCTCTGACTTTTACGAGTCATCAGTATCAGATATAGGTAGACCTAACTTAGAAGACCAAGATGCATCAGCAGTTCATAGACCAACTACAATATATTATACTCAAAGGTTTATTCCAGAGACAAACATAAATGGTCTTAACACTGTGTTCTCTCCTTCTTTTGAGACTTACGACAGAAAGAACGGAGCTATTAGGAAGTTATTTTCAATTAATAACAGATTAGATTGTTATCAAGAATTAAAGGTTAGTAAAATTTTAGTACAGGAGAATGTTGTTTATGATCAGTTTGACAAGGGAACGGTGGGAGTATCTGAAAGCGTATTATCTAATCCATCTGTTCCTTATCAAGGAGAGTATGGGACAATGAACCCAGAGAGTTTTTCAGAAGAAGGAGGTAGAAGATATTTCTTTGATGTAAGGAATGGTGCTGTATTGAGGTTATCTAATGATGGGTTGACTGTTATTTCAGATAAACAAATGCACTCTTATTTTGAATCTAAGAGTAATTTTTATTCTTCTTTTGATCAGATACCAGAGATATGGGGTGTTTTTGATGAGAATCATGATGAATACGTTTTAAACTTTGGATCTATATCTAGGGATAAAGGTTTTTCTCCCCAAGAATTAGCTTTAGTTTCTTCTCAAGCAGAGGTAGTAACTGAGACTAGGAATGGTTTGCAGTATTCTTTCATTATAGGTTATTCAGAAAATAATGATGGAGTTCCTACTCAGTTTGAAATAATTAGAGATGTATCTAATGGTACTTATGTTATTAATTCTTCAGCAGGTAGTATAGACATGGATCGTCAAAAGATTTTAACTATACCTTCTGAGACTGTTGCTTTTAGTGAGAGAACAGGTTATTGGGATAGTTTTTATTCTTATTTACCAGAGTGTATGTGTAGGGTTGGTATTGATTTCTTATCTTTTAAAAACGGTAAGGCTTTCTTACACAATTCTAATACCTTAAGAAATAATTTTTATGGTGTTAGATTTCCAAGTGAGTTATGGGTAGTGTTTAATCAATCCCCTAGTAACAATAAGGTGTTTAATGCTTTAGGTGTTGAGTCTAATACAGTTTGGGAAGCTAGGGAAATCTTAACAGATAATGGTCAGAAGTCTCAATTAATAGAGTCAGATTTCCAAGATGACCAAGGTCAAGGTTTGGTTTTTGATGCTAAAGAGAATATACATTATGCAGCTTTGATGCAGGATGAGAATACTCCTAATGTTGATTTTCCTTTAATAAATGGAGATGACATGAGAGATGTGAGTATATTGTTTAAATTAACTAAAGATACAGATGATTTAGAGCGTATATTTGCAGTTAATATTAATTTTGCATTAAGTCAAAGAAGTAATAAATGATAGATTTAATATTAACAA
>CAYNGO010000091.1:0-1990 GCA_964397025.1 uncultured Weeksellaceae bacterium | reverse complement strand
TTAAATCATCCCAACCATCATATAAATCACCTTTCCTAAATTGAAAAGCCTCGTTATGACTTGACCTTACTGTTATTATACCATCGACTTGTAAACTTGCACAAATCAATTCTTTACCCCAAAATATTAGGGTATAGTCATATCCTCCACCAGCCGTGCAAACAGCCCATGTATTTTTTCTACCAGGAGCACGGTAATCGGATTTACTCCCTTCTAACCATGTCACCCATGGACCGAAAGTTACACATCCTATATTTGAAGAAGAAGTGCAACCAGCATATTGATATTCGTTACTATTACAGGGTGTGCAATTAAATCTACTTGTTCCATCACAATAATAACCACCCCCACATGGAGAACATTTATTATTAGATGTCGAAGAACAAGTACTTGATAAAAATTGACCTGTTCTACATGATGAAGCACCACACTCCGTGGCGTTTAGTCCATCTGTACAATAATGATTGTCTTTACAATTATTACATGAATAATTTGTAGTGCTAGTACATGATCCAGATCTATATTTTCCATTACCACAATGAGTAATACAATCTAAACAAGTAGATTGCCCTGTTTTATTTTGATATTGATTTCCAGAACATTTTATTAAATTTCCACCAACACATTTATGTCCTACTGGACATATCTCAATGTCTGTTCTACTTGGTTTAATATAATATCCAGTTGGTACATCTTTACATTCATAACCTTTACTACCACCTATTACTTCTATATATTGATTCGTTTCACAACTTGCAGCAATACCATCATATACACCATCACATCCAATATATATTTCATTTTTTTCTGTATCAATATGTTCTCTTTTTAATGTACATTCAGAACATTTATTATCGTTAACATATACATCTCTTTCTTTATCATCTTTGCCTTTGTATGCTTTTCTCGATATAAACATGCCGTTGCCACAATTAGTTGTTAATTTTTCACATCTACATTTATTGAATAAAAATTGATTTTCATCATTTAAATGATCTTCATTAAATGTGCATTCGTCTTTTTCTGGAAATTCTGGACAAGTACCAGTTTCTTTATTCACAATTTCAGAATAATTAAATGATTCTTCATTAAAATCATATATTTCTTTTAATTGTCTTTTATATTCTATTATTAATTCATCTCTATTTGCGTGTTTTTCATTATTATAATCGTCGTAGAATTCTAAATAACATAATTTTCTTATAATTCTCAATCTTCTATTTTCTAATTTTCTTAAATAATCATCATAGTTAACTAGAGTTTTTAATATATCAATATCTATACATGCATTATTGTCTTCTTTAAAACATACTTTATTACCAACTTTTACATTATTAAATATATCTTCATCTCCACCGCCACCAATGGCTCCTTTATCTGCATTTAGTCCAGGTTTTCCTCTTTCTCCATCTGCTCCCTTATTACCAATTATTCCTCTTTCTCCTTGTGGTCCTATTGGATGTTTACCATCCTTACCATTATCACCAACATTGCCTATAATTCCTCGAGGAACATCAATTATTATAGGTTGTAATGATTTTGCATATGCGCCATCGGGACCATCTGGAGGATAGTAACTACCAATAATTTCTTTTTTATGATTTACAAATAAAATAGTACCAACAACACCAGTTGCACCTTGAACTGCATCAGGTACTTGAATATTAAAGTCCGGATGCTTTGGGTCTTTTGTATTTTGATTTAATAAACTATCTATTACTTTATCTTCATTATTTTTAAAAATTAATGAACCATAATTTTTACCATTTATTCCATCGTCTCCCATTTCACCAATTACACCATCATCTGGAGGAAGAGGTGGTGGTCCTTGTTTTCCTTTTTCACCATCAAAACCTTTAGAACCTTTTTGATAATTTATTAAATTATTTTCTAAATTTAATTTTAATCTGGCTTCTTTTATATCTTTTGTATCATCTAAATTTATAAAACCTTCTTTGTTCTTTATAATTTTATAAATTAAAATAGATAT
>CAYNGO010000090.1:0-2009 GCA_964397025.1 uncultured Weeksellaceae bacterium | reverse complement strand
TAATTGGAAATATATACCAAATAGTACTTCCATAAATAAAAACAACAATTAAAGACTATTTAAATATCGCTAAAAATAGCATGCATTAATCTTTTCTTGTCATTAATGCTTTCTTCCAAAGATATCATTGATTCAGTTCTATATACACCATCAATATCATCTAATTTGAAAATAATATCCTTTGCATCCTTTGTGCTTTTTGCTCTTACTTTACAGTATATATTAAACTTACCTGTTGTAATATGTGCTACTGTAACATTAGGGATTTCTTTAATTCTTTCTATTAAAAAAGATAATTGAGAAGTTTTTTCTAAATATATTCCTACATAAGCAATAAAAGAATATCCTAATTTATTGTAATCAAGAATTAGTGAAGAACCCTTAATTAAACCAGCATCTTCCATTTTTTTTACTCTAACATGAACGGTGCCTGCAGAAATTAAAAGTTTTTTTGCTATGTCTGTGAACGGAATTCTAGTGTTATCAATTAACATGTCAAGAATTTGATGATCAATTTCATCTAACTTAAATTTAGTGTTCATCTATGAATATTTTAATTAAAATACAAATTTATGTAAAATCATTGAATTATTCTTAAAATAATAATAGTTTAACTAAATTTTAAATATAAATTAAGTGTTTTTGCTAATAATTCATCTATTTCAGAGCCGACAATAAAGCTATTAGAATTAAACTTCATTATTTGATTAGATAAATCGATTTCTTTGTGTCCATTAAACTTATTTAAATCTCCTAAAGCATCAACATAAGGAACAAAAGAAATTATTTTATTAACAAGAACTTCTCTGTAATTGATACCAATATTAACAATGGAATGGTTTATTAGTACATTCCTTAAAATAATGTCATAAAACCTTACTTTATTTTTTGGTATAAATTCATAATTATGCACTTCAACTTTGTTGCTGATTTTGTTTGAAATTAACTCCAATGCCATAATAATAGAGATAAACATATACTTTCTTGTAATTTCTCGATTATAGTCATTTTCGAAAAAACCAGATTCAAATAAAATTGTAGAAGAACCTTTATTTTGAAAATGATCACCAAAACAATTTTCATTATAATCATCACTATATAATCTTATTCTATCACTTATAACATTAGATAGCTGGCTATATATACGCTCAATTATATGCATAGACTTACCCCTAAAAATATTAATAGAACCTTTTGAATCATAGCATGGAGATAGGAAACTCAATCCTGAGGGATTTACATCATTATCACTTCCATAAATTGTTCTTTGATCATGAAGATTAAAACAATAATCTGGTTTGATTTTTAGAAAGTAATCATTTAATAGTCTAGATTCGGGTTGAGAATTGATTTTGGCATCTCTATTTAAATCCACTTTATTATAATTCTCTCTTGTGTAAATTCTAGCTCCATCAGGATTTAATATAGGAATGAAATGCAGAGTACATACATCTAAAATATTTGTAAATTCATAGTTATTTAAGGCATTAATAAAATCAAGTAAACTTTTTGTTGAAGTAGATTCGTTTCCATGCATTTGTGACCAAGCAAGAACTTGAATATCACCATTGCCGACCTTAACAACATTTATTGATTCATTATTAACACTAGTTCCGATTTTATTTATTGTAAATAAAGAGCCTAATTCATCAAAACACAAATCATCATTTGTTAAATATTTACTAGACAAACCTTCTAATCTTGATCTATTAAATATTGTTATTAAATGTTTGATGATCTATTATTTTTTAAGATGATAGCTAAGTTATAATATTTAATTAAATTGCGTATTGAATCAATTAATTAAAGTATGAAATATTTTTACGTCTTAATTTTAGTTTCTTTTTATAGCTGTAATTTAAACCAAGAAAGGCTGTGTAATGATTTTAAAAACGGCTCTTTTAAAAGTGTTATTACTATTGATGGGGTAGAATACACATCCATTTTTAAAAGGAATGATAGTATACAAGTTGAAACATTTAATAATGTAATTGATTCGAGTTACGTAA
>CAYNGO010000089.1:0-2301 GCA_964397025.1 uncultured Weeksellaceae bacterium | reverse complement strand
GATTGTTAGTGTAGTAATAATTAAGTAATATAGCAGATATAGCCCCCAAAGTGTCCATAAGCTAACCCATTTAAACATCTCCAAATCACTTATGTTTGCTAGTATACTTCCAATAACTAAAAATACGGTTGTGGTTAACACTAAAATAGGTAAGAATGTTGCTAGCCATTTTCCTATTACTAATTTTGTAGGATGCACTCCTTGACTCTTCAATAGCCAATAGGTCTGGTGTTCTCTTTCTTTTGTGTAAGAATTATATCCAATTAAGATACTAATTAAAGGAAAGAGATAAAGTAAAACAAAATTTATAGACAAGGAACCAAAGCGCGCAAGACTAGTTTGGTCTGTAGCGCTACTAAATGAGGCTTCATTCTTATTGTGAGCTTCCACAAAAATAGAATTTCCTGTGTAATTTGTTACTCCACCATCTACAAGTGATAAAGCAAATTTTGGTTTAAATATATAAGTACCATAATGTGCTGCAGCGTGTGGATTTTTTGCCTCTTGAGATTCCCAAATAGCTCGTTCTTTTGATACAGACTCTTCATGCTGATGGCTCTCTTTTTGATAGTTAGAAACCTCTGTAATTGCAGCAATGACTAATAAAATGATAGAAATAATAGCGGTGATTTTAATACGGCCATCTCTAGTTAATTCTTTTAATTCTTTACGTATTATGTGTACCATATTAACCTATATTTTTGAAATTCATGATATCCAGGTAGATGGACTCTAATTCCTTTAAAGAAAACTTGGAGGATTCAGAGTAGTTCTCCAGCATCCCTGAACGCATGATACCTATATGTGTGCTAACTTGTTTGGCTCTAAATAGATCATGAGTTGCCATAAGAACGGCTACCCCATTGTTTTTCATTTTAGTTAATAATTCAATAAATTCATTACTCGATTTAGGATCTAATCCTGATGTAGGCTCGTCCAGTAAGAGTACCTTAGATTCTTTTGCAATGGCTAAGGCAATTCCAACTTTCTGGCGCATGCCTTTGGAAAAGGTTTTAATGTTTTTTGTGTGTGCTTGTTGTTCTAAACCTGCTTCAGATAAAATCATTTCTAATTTCTTTGAATTAAATTTTTTACCTGATAGTTTAGTGAAATAATCTAAATTTTCAAGGGCAGAAAATGTAGGGTATAACATAAGGTTTTCTGGAATATAGGTTAGAAACTCTTTTGTCTTTAGCGGGTTTTTTAATACATCTAAATTGTTTACCATTGCTACACCTGATGTAGGTTGTATGAAATTGAGCAACATGTTTATTGTCGTTGATTTTCCGGCCCCATTAGCACCAAGTAAACACAATATTTCTCCCTCATTAACATTAAAGGACAGGTCTTTTAATGCTGTAAAATCACCATATTTTTTAGTTATATTGGTTACTGTTATCATTTTTGTTTCTTTAAAATTTATATTTTATTTTTAATAAAACCTTACCCAGTAGGGGATTAGTTGCTCTTGTCTTTCATGTTTTATTTTTAACAAATTTAGGTATTTAAAACTTTAACGCAACATAGTTGCATTAAAAATAATGCATGGATCCTATACGAGTTAAGTCACACTATTTTAATGAAGATTTGGATGTTATAACAAGAAATTGTCTCTAAGGATAAAAAATTATTTCCAAGAATAATTTTGGAGCCCATAGGAGTGAAGTCACACTATTTTTGGGAAGATTTGGAGGTATTACAAGGACAATAAGAATTAGTTTTAAAGTCTTTATCTAATCTAGAATTCGTCAAATAATGAATGGAAACTTTCAATAAAATCATCCATACTTTTATTTTCATAGGTTGAAATTTCAGGATACATCAACTCACCCTCATTTTGACTTATATTATCCAGATCACTAACATTTAAAATATCATGAGCAAGTTCATGATACATTAAAAAATATCGCATTGGTTTGTTAAATTTTTTCCAAGTTGAAGCATTAATATAAATCTCAATTTTATCGTCGTCATTAAAACCATAGGAAACTCCATGAATGTGGGTAGCGTTGTCTATTTGATCAAGTCTTGAAAGTTTGATTATTGTTGTTTTAGGGTTTTTTTTTGTAATTCCAGAAATTTCAAGATCACGATAAAATTTCTCTACATACATTTCAAAATTTTCATCTGATTCATATGAGTTTGCAACAATCTCATTGTATAGATTAATATCTGAGTGTTTTTGTACTGATGAGTAAGCAATTATTGAGACCAATACTATTACACCAACTACGATTAACCACTTTATTGCGCTAGAAATCTTATTTTTTTTAACTGTGACTTGAATTGATTTTAATTTTT
>CAYNGO010000088.1:0-2317 GCA_964397025.1 uncultured Weeksellaceae bacterium | reverse complement strand
TCTTCTAAAAAATTAATTTTTTGAGTTTGTGAAAGTAAATCTAAAGAGTCTCTAGACCTTAACTCTTCCATATACTCAAGATTATTGATTTCTCTAAAAATACTTTGATTAATAATTAACTCGGTATTATTTAGAGAACTGTAGTTTTTCATTTTTGTATTTAGAACAAACTCAATTTCTTTTGATATTTGATCGTTACCCAGTGTTGTTAATTCAATCACAGAAGGCTTATCTGAATTATACTGAACAACAGTATTTTTTTTAATATATTTTGAATTTGGCAGAATATCAAGTTCAGAATTTAAGAAGCTTAATGCATCGTTCTTGAAATTACTTTCATTAACAACATTTACAAAAGTCCAAACTGCAGGAATCATAACTATTATAGCTGCTAAAGTTGCAAATCGAGAGATTGTTCTTCTTCTGACAGAATCCACATAATTAATCATTGGGAATTTTAAAAATTTAATGACTATAAATGTAGCTAAGGCAATAAAAATTGTATTTATTATAAATAAATACATAGCTCCAATAAAATAATCCCAAGATCCAACTGCAATTCCGTATCCAGCGGTACATAGCGGAGGGATAAGAGCCGTTGCTATTGCAACTCCATATATTACAGTAGCTATCGTCCCTTTTTTAGTTCTCGCTATAATAAGAGCAAGCCCTCCAAAGAATGCTATTAGAATTTCTCTAATGTCTGGTCTAGTTCTCGCAAATAATTCAGAAGTATCTGCATTGATATCAAAAATCCAGAAATAAATAAATGAGGTAAGTATACTTAGTATTATCATAGTCCCTAAACTAATTAGGGAAGTTTTTAAGGTGTCAATATCATTAATAGCTATTGATAAGCCAATTCCCAATATAGGGCCCATTAAAGGAGATATTAACATCGCTCCTATTACTACTGGAATTGAATTTGTGTTTAATCCTATAGAAGCTACTAGAATAGAACATATAAGAATCCAAGCTGTAGCACCTTTAAACTGTATATCTGCTTTTATAGCTTCAGTAGTACTAATTTGATCTGCATCTTTTCTAAAATCCAGTAGATTTACCAAATATATTCTTGTATCAGAAAATAATTGACTAAAATTCTCAAAAATATTATTATTTTGATTCATTATTTTAATTGCTTTAATCCAGTTAAAGATGAGGAGCTTCTAATTTTATCTCCTAATCCATCAACCATTTCAATGTTATACTTATTACAAACAAAAGATTCTGGAACTTCTGAGGTTGCTCTGTCTCCTCCATTTGCAAATATATCAGGTTTAATTGCCTCAAGTGATTTACAAACAGTCTTGTCTGTATCTGTAGATAAAAAAACCTCGTCAACAATATTTAAAGCTGCTACAATACGTACTCTATCATGTTCATCCATGAAAGGTTTTCCTTTTTTTAGTACACATTGGTTATTGTTATTTACTATAACAATAAGTTTATCCCCGAGTTTCTTTGCCATTTCTAGATAATCTAAATGACCAACGTGAATAGGATCAAAATATCCACTAACTGCAATAGTTTTACTCATAATTAGTTTGTTATATTTATTTCTGCATTGGCATTAAACAAGTAATATTTACCAGTTTCTATTTCTATGCATTTATATCTTTTTCTTAATTTCTTTTCTAATTTAAAAATTTTTCCATTGTAAATACTAAATTTTCTACCTAAATCTAATTCGTGTATGTAATTTTTATCATCACTTAAATCATAAGTCTTTAGCTCTTTAACTAATTCAATATCTGTATCTGTGGAAGCTTTTGGATTTTTAAAATAATTAGCAAGTAAAGGCAATAGTGCTTTTGGAAAAATATCAGGGTTCAAAACAGGGGAGATTAAAATTCTAAATTGATTTTTCCATTCTAACCCATGAGGTTTAACTGTATTTTTAAAAAGTTTATATATATAAAGGTGTGTGATTTCATGAATTAATGTTATTAAGAATCTATACTTATTCAAATTAGAATTGACCGTAATTAAGCAATTACCATTTCTTAAAACCCTGAAATCTCCATGTCTAGTTTTACGCTCTGACTTTATTTTAATTTCTATACTGTATAAGTTAAGTAAGTCTTCGACATAAGATACGGAGTTAGCTGGTATGAAATCCTTAAATAATTGCATACTTATGGAGTACTTGATGAAATTTGAATTATTTTTCCATTTATAATTTTAGATCCTTTTGTGGAAAAGTCATAAATATAATCTGCCATTTCTTTGGCAGATACGGACGCTTTATAACCAGGGAACGCTTCTTCCAACATTTCGGTTTGTACAGCACCCAAAGCCAACACATTAAAATTTA
>CAYNGO010000087.1:0-2418 GCA_964397025.1 uncultured Weeksellaceae bacterium | reverse complement strand
GGTGGGCAGTTGGTATAGTTGCAAATCAAAGAAAGTTGGTTAAAACAAAAAAAGGGGAAATGCAATTTGGTGGGGTTATTTATAATGACTCTGCTGACAAAGCAACCCGCTTTATTGCTAATTGTAATCAGAAAAAAATACCTTTAGTTTTCTTCCAAGATGTAACTGGATTTATGGTTGGTAGTAAATCAGAACATGCAGGATTAATAAAAGATGGAGCAAAAATGGTAAATGCTGTTAGTAATTCTGTTGTTCCTAAATTTACAGTTATTATTGGAAATTCATACGGAGCTGGAAATTACGCCATGTGTGGCAAAGCATATGACCCAAGGTTAATTGTAGCTTGGCCAAGTGCTGAATTAGCTGTAATGAGTGGAAACTCTGCAGCTAAAGTTCTACTTCAAATAGAAACAGCATCATTAAAAAAACGTGGAGAAACAATTACATCTGAAAAAGAAGCTGAATTATTTGATCAAATAAAATCTCGTTATGATCAGCAAATTTCTCCTTATTATTCAGCAGCAAGAATCTGGACAGATGCAGTGATTAATCCTTTAGATACTAGAACTTGGATTTCTATGGGTATTGAAGCTGCAAATCATGCTCCAATTGAAAAACAGTTTAACATGGGAGTTTTACAGGTTTAAAATTGTAAGAGAAGTTTATAGAATCTGATAAAAAAAATCAAAAAAACTGTTATCTAGACTGTTAAATGGAATTATTAAATATTTTAATGCTACTATTTCTTAAGAAAATAAAAGCTTTTTTTCTACTTATTTTATTTACACTTTCTATTAATTGCTTTTCTCAAAATGAACTTCCATATAAAGTAAGTGAAAAATTATCTTACGACATTTCATTTATTGGAATTAAAGTTGGAGAAGCTAATTTACAGATTTCATCATTGGAATATATAAATAAAAAACCATGTTTTCATATTATTGGATCTGGAAAAACATCTCCTTTTTTTGATATCTTTTTTAAGGTAAGGGACAAATATGAAACATTTTTAGATACATCTTTAATTCTTCCTATTAGATTTAAAAGAGATATTTCTGAGGGAGGTTTTAAAAAAAAACAACTATACAATTTTAATCATATTGATACTGTTGTTTATTTTAAAGACACTTTGCATCAGATTTCTAAATCTACTCAAGATATGTTATCTGCATTGTTTTTAGCTAGAACATTTGATGATAAAAATTTAAAAATAAATGACAAGTTTATAGTTCCAATATTTATGGATGAAGAAAATTATTTTCTTGAGATTAAATATTTACAGAAAGACACTTTAAATACAGATTTTGGCAATGTTGAGTGCTTAGTATTTAAACCATTAATGCAGGAAGGAAGAGTATTTGAAAATGGCGAAAAAATGAAGATATGGATAAGCAATGATAAGAATCGCTTACTATTAAAAGTAGAAACTCAAATCTGGGCTGGCAAAATTGTAGCAATGCTTATTGATTACACTAATATTAAATATTCATTAAATATTATTTCTGAATTTGCATTATAAGAGTCTTGAAATATTGGACCTTAATGCTACTAAAAAAAATTGACAATGCTAATAGCATTTCTTAACTAAACTTAAGATATAGATATTTAAAAGAAAGTATCTTTGCAAGATATAAATTGAAAAAAAATGAAAAAAAAAGTATTTGTTAGAACTATCATTCTATTGATTAGTTTTATATCATTATCTAATAATGTTTTATCTCAAAACGTAAGAGTATATGGATCAATAACTAATGCTCTAAATAACGAACCTATACCCTTTGCAAATATTATTATTGAAGGAACTACAATTGGTACTACATCTGACATAGATGGAAACTATGAAATTTTAGAATTAAAAGCTGGAGCATATAATTTTAAATGTAGTTATATTGGATTTAATACTGATATTCAATCAGAAATAATGGTAAGTTCCAATAAGAACCTCAGACTCAATTTTTTTCTTAGTGAGAATTCAGAAATTCTAGGTGAAGTAAAAGTTATAGGAAATACTTTTAATAAATCAAAATCTAGCCCTGTAAGCTTACGAACGATTAATGCTTCAGAAATTTCTAAAAGTGCTGGAGGAAATAGAGATATTTCAAAAGTAGTAGTAAATTTACCTGGTGTGGCCACATCTATAGGTTTTCGAAATGATATTATTGTTAGAGGAGGGTCACCATCAGAAAATAAGTTTTTCTTAGATGGAATTGAAATACCAACAATCAATCATTTTACAACTCAAGGGTCATCAGGAGGTCCAATAGGGATTTTAAATGTTAATTTTATTAGAGAAGTGGATTTTTATACTGGGGCCTTCCCTGCTAACAGAGGAAATGCACTTAGTTCTGTGATGGAGCTAAAATTAATTGAAGGAAATGAAGAAGAAATAAGTGGTTCATTTGCTCTAGGCTCTAGTGA
>CAYNGO010000086.1:0-2436 GCA_964397025.1 uncultured Weeksellaceae bacterium | reverse complement strand
GAACCAACATTTACAGACATCCCTAACATATCACATGGAACAGCTGTTATTACTCCTTGTGCCATTGTTATTTGAGTTAACCCAAAAGAAATAGCGAATATTAATATTGTTTTTTTCATTTTCTTATTTTTTATGATACAATTATGCGACAAATTTCTAAAATTTATTTCACGCCTAAGGGTGAACTTTTTAATAATCTTATTTCTTTAAAAAAGTCGAACTTAAGACAGAGGTTAACAAAAGATATTTTTTAATAACCATTTTTAATAAAATTAAATTTAAAATATACAGGTAGATGATCAGAAAATCCTCCATACCAATTAATCCCTCCAAATGATCTATTTGGAATACTATCTCCATATTTATTTTTATAAAGCATAAAATCTCTTTTAAAAGAACCTGAAGAGATAAGATTAATATTAGATGATTTGAAGTTTTCAGAAACAAGTATTTGATCCAACCAATTCCACTTTCCTTTGTAATTGTAAGAACCTATTCCAGAAATAAACTTGCTCGTCATTAGGTTAATAAATTTTTCTTCCTCTATTAATTTAGAAATACTTTCATTTGAGGGATAGTCGTTAAAATCACCCATAATTACAGTATATTCATCTGGAGATGTATTAAGAT
Source organism: uncultured Weeksellaceae bacterium (assembly GCA_964397025.1). Lineage (GTDB taxonomy): Bacteria > Bacteroidota > Bacteroidia > Flavobacteriales > BACL11. The sequence goes on along the minus strand of CAYNGO010000086.1, from coordinate 1,806 downwards.
TTATATACTTACTTAAAACTTTAGAGGCGAACACTCTTTTATGATTAGATTTTTCCTGACCACCCCATCTTGATGGCCAATGATTAACAAAGATATTTATAACATGACCATCAAATTTTAATTTTACGAAAACAATATCTCTTGTTTTACTATCTAAATCTGGATTATCAATAGTAATAAAATCTTTTTTTAAAACTTCAAATTTATCACTTAATAATAACGCACAATCTATGCCTCTTCTATCAGGACTATCCTTATGAACTATTGTATAATTATGATCCCCAAATAATGGACTAGTTAACAAATCTTCTATTACAAGTCTATTTTCAACTTCACATAAACCAATTACATCTGGAAGAAAATTATTATTTTTATTTTCTGCCAAGCTTGAGAAGACCTTATTTAATTGTTCTAGCTTATGAAAATATTTGTGTGAATTCCAATTTTTTTTACTGTTTGGCAAAAATTCATTATCATTATTGATTGGTGAATCAATAGTATCAAATAGATTTTCTACATTATAAAACATTAAAAATAATTCATCAGAAAAATTGTCAGAATTATTATTTTGCGAAAAACAAAAGAAAGGAATAAAGAGGAGAAAAAAGATAAGTCTTTTCATGAAACAAACTTACTAAATAATTTTTTGAAAAATCTCGGAATAAGCACTATAAGAATCAACAAAAAAAACCCACTCAATTGAGTGGGTTTTTAAATATTATACTTATCTAATTATTTTTTTATCTACAGAACCATCACTATAAATATATAAAAGCACCTTATTTTTAATTATTTCACTTTCTCTTCCTAATAAATCAACAACTTTAACTAGTTCCTTATTAATATCACCTATCTCATCAATTGATGTTGGCATAGATGTTCTTAATGCTATCCATTGACTATTATCCCAGAAAATTATAACTGGATACATGCAATTCCAAGTCATTCCCGTAGAATCAACAAGTTGCAGGTTTAAAAAATAAAGAGATGTATCTAATGGATTTACACTAAATGTTGGCGTAGACAGAGTAGAAACTGTTGAGAATCCATTAGAAGATACTAATGCCCAATCATAAGATGATGGTCCAGAATATGGTAATGTTGATAGATTTGTTCCTAAAGTAACTGAATCAGCTGTTGAACTAATAATTAAAACTTCAAGAGAATCACATATTGTAAAATTATTCCAATTCCAATTCCCACTACCACAGCTAGTATCACAATCAGTATAATCAGAATAAGTTCCAGTTCCATCTGCTGGATCCCAGCAACCTATATTAGGACCACAGTTCCATGTTGCTGGTGGAGATTGTGGAGAAATAAAATTCCAATTTGAGCCATCCCACCCATAGGTATTACAATAAATAAGATTTCCGTTCATATCAACACCACAAGACCAAGTCAAAGTACCTAAAGGGGTATTAGGAAGAGAATCTAAACCCTCAACTGTAAAGCAAGTAACTAAAGTATCATATGCTGAAGTACCGAAATTTAAAACAGTATGTTGAAAAGCAGAATCTTCTGCAATCAAACTACCTGTTGTGGAAAAAGTTGCAAAATAAGGAGATAATGTTCCATTATTTAAAGGGGTATTTAGTATCCAATTGGATGAGAATAATAGTTGAGAATATGATGAGGGAGTATTTAAAGTTATATCAATAGAGTCACAAGAGATATTAAAATTTTGAGAATTTACATTTAGAACAACTATAGACATAAATAAACTAAGTAGTATTTTTTTCATTTTATTATATTATTATTAAATAAATATTTGTGCAAACATATATCCACAATCATCAACATCAA
>CAYNGO010000085.1:0-2437 GCA_964397025.1 uncultured Weeksellaceae bacterium | reverse complement strand
AGAAGCAAAAGCTAAAGATAAATTCATGGCAGTAAGGGTTTTTCCCTCACCTTTTATAGAGGAAGAAACTATCATGACATTACACTCTTTTTGAGATTTGAAAAGATATTTCACATTCGACATGAGCATTCTAAATGATTCGGCAATTATGTCTCGAGAATTTGGGTCAGAAAAAAGCTTATCCTTATTCATTAAATCAAAAAATGGAATATCACCTAAAAAATTAAAACTATAAGATTGTAAATCTTCTTTTGAATGAACTTTAGTATCAAACATGAAAACAAAATAAAGTATCCCAAAAGGAATTATTAAACCTATTAAAAGGGCCCCAAGAAATAAAATATTTGTTTTTGGAGAGATAGGAATTGAGTTAGAAATAGCATATTCTACAACTTTAACACTTGGCTCAGTAATAGCATAACTAACTTGGGCTTCCTCTCCCTTTTGTAATAAAAATAAATAGAGTGACTCTTTAATTAGTTGATTTCTTTCAATAGCTCTAAGATTTTTTTCTTGATCAGGAATATCAGCAATCGAATTCTCAATACTATTTAACTGATTTAAAAGTTTTTCATTTATAATATTTAGTTGTAAAAGGTAATTATTTAATGAAAAGATGATATTTTCTCTAATGTCTGCTATAGAACTATTTAACTGCTTTACTGAAGGGTTATTTGGTCCAGCACTTGAAATCAACTTTCTTTGTTCTAAAACTGCATTATTATATGTTAAAATCAAAGAGTTAATTTCCATATTTTCAATACCAATATTTGAAGGCAATAATTCAAAATCTAATTTTGAAAGTTCATCTAACAAATTAGAAATTATAAAAATTTTATTCTCATTCAAAAAAATACTTGCTTCAGATTCTGAATTTTTCTCTAATGAAATAGCTGTGCTTGAAGTTAAATCAACTAAATCATTTTTAATTTTAAATATTTTTTTATCTATCTCAATAGAATCTAATTCTGAGGAAAGAAAAACATATCTTTCATTTACAAAGTCAATAGTTCTTTTATGAATAAGTTGTCTATCATTAATACCATCTTGATTAAAAACATCTATCATTTCATTTAATATATTTCTTGAATATTCAGTATTTGAATTTTGAATATTTAAAGAAATCATATCACTTTGCTTTCCTACTTGTGAAACAATAATCGACTTCTTAAGTGATGAAATTAAATTAGAAGTAGGAATAAAAAATATATTATAACTATTATCTAACAATTTTTCCTTTATAATATTGATGATTTCAAAAGGAAGATCATGCGTAACGCCTGTAGTAGAAAATTCAGGAAAGAGATACTCTTTTCCATCCTCAATATTCGTAATTAACATGCCATTTTCTTCAAACATAATATTAAAAGACATTTTATTTTTGAGACTATCAGTGTTAATTTTAGAAGTAAACTTAAATGGATAAGATAAAATTTGAGAGGACATAATATCTCCAACTCCTTCAAAATAAATATTTAAATCAAGGTTTTTAATAACTCTTTCTAAAATAGGAGAAGATTTAATGATTTCTATTTCATTCTCAAGATTAATTTTAGAATTTGAAAATAAATCTTCAGCAGAAGGCATTTCCATACTGCTTTGTTTTTTATCAAGTATTTGAATCTTGGCTGTAGTATCATATACTTTAGGAGTATATCTATTAAAGATATAAGCACAAAAGAGAAAAAACAATATAGAAACTAAAAAATACTTCCAAAAAAAGAAGTACTTAAAAAATTCTTTTTTTAAATCAAATTCATCATCAGTTTCCTGAAAATTGGAATTACTCATTTTATTTATTTAGTATTAGTAATGTGATACTTAGCAATAAAGAAGCTACAGAAGCAATAGATGCGGGGCTACCAATAAATCCAGCACTTTTAACTTTACTAAAATTTGGTTTGACCATAATTACATCATTATTTTTTATTAGATAATAAGGTTTATTTAATAATTCAGATTTACTAAGCGATATATCATAAACTTTCCGCATTCCATTTTCTTCTCTAATTAAAGTTATATTTTTTCTTTTACCCGAAATAGTTATATCACCTGCATATCCTAGTGCTTGAAAAATATTTAAGTTTCTATCATAATAAGAAAATGTACCAGGATTTCTAACCTCTCCTAAAACAGTAAATTTAGAATTAACTCTTCTAACCTTAACATGTGGATTAGTAAGATGCTCTCCATCAACAAGTAGTTTTTTTATTTTCTCTGCTAATTTATTTTCACTAAGATTTTCAACACTTACATCTCCTAAAGTAGGATAATTAATAATCTTATTTTCATTAACTACATAACCATCAATATTTAACAAACTAATATTTTGTGATGTAGTATTATTTGCATAAGTATTATATGGTAAAGCTGCCTCAGGAATGATAGTCTGAATATCAATTTTAAGAATATCTCCAGTTTCAATATTATTATTAAA
>CAYNGO010000084.1:0-2453 GCA_964397025.1 uncultured Weeksellaceae bacterium | reverse complement strand
CTTTTTCTTGCATCATTTTTTGAGTCTTTTTTAATCTATTTTTATATTCTTCTTTAGTAAAAAGCATAATTAATTTGATTGAAATAATTTTCCAAAACCTTTTACAGAATTATTTTTATCTATCTTTACAAGTGTATCCCAAATCAATGCCTGGTTACTAGATAAAACAGTTGTATTTAATTTTTTTTCTAATTTATCAATTATTGGTAAAACAGGCAAAGCTGTACAAGAAACAAACAAAGCTTCCGCACCATTTAAATCTATTTTGGATAAAACATCGAATAAATAATTTTGATCAACTTTACCAATGTCATAATCAGCCTCTATATCAAAATAAGCATTTGAAGTGATTTCAAAATCTTCACTCTTAAAATATTCCAAAACTTCGTCATTCAATTTTTTACTATAAGGAGTAAAAAGACAAATTTTATTAATATTTAATTTTTTTAATGCTTTAATTGCAGCTGTACTTGGCGTAATAACATCTGCCATAGGCTTTGCGACCTTAATCTTTTGTTCTATGGAATTATATCCTGCCGCAATAGTTCCAGAAGTACATCCATAAACTACACAATCAATATCTTGATCTGGTAAAATATCTTTCGTTACTTCAGTTACTTTATTAGACATTTTAATCAGATTCTCTTTAGTTAATGGATTGTAGCACTCTATACGGTTAACGAAAAAATCAATATCACGATCTTTAATGACATTAATAAAATCTCTTTCAATCATAAAGTCACTTGCTAACGCAATAAGACCAACTCTTGGATTTGATTTAGTAATGTATTTAGGTTCTATTTTTGTTGAATTCATATTTTAAAAAAGTGAATATATCATAATTTCTTTAATAATCATTAGTATTTAAAACGAAGATATGAATATAAAAGATACCCTTATTGCATCTTTGGTACCTATATTTTTAGGTTTTGGTTTTGTTATTGCAAAGCCTGCTTTTGAATCTTTTCCTCCTATACTATTAATGGGGTTAAGATTTATGTTTGCTGCATCTATTTTAATTTGGTGGTTTCCTATACCTTGGGGATACTTAAAAAAGATATTCATCGCATCGTTTATAGCTAATACGTTACAATACAGTATTACCTATTCTGGTTTAGATTTAATAGATGCTTCTGCAGCTGTTTTGATAGTCCAAACAGAAGTGCCATTTGGAGTAATTTTTGCATATTTTATGCTTAAGGAAAAACCAACAATAAGAGCTTTGATAGGAATTAGTATTGCATTTATTGGCGTCTATATTTTAACTGGGTCTCCTAATTTAGATGGAAAGTTTATTGGAATAGGTCTTACTATTTTAGGCTCTGCAACGTGGGCACTTGGACAAGTTATTGTTAAACCATTAAGTAAGGAATTAAATCCATTAGCTTTAGTTGCCTGGTTAGCTTTATTTTCTGGACCAATTTTAATATTCTTATCTGTAATACTAGATGGAAATACTGTTAATTATTTAACAGATGCAAAATTTGATCATTGGATGATTGCAATTTATATTGGTTTCATAATGCAACCAATAACTTATGGCTGCTTCTATTATGTATTGAAAAATAATCCACTTTATAAAGTTCTTCCAATAGTTACGATGGGTATTCCACCAACTGGATTGCTAGCAGCAATATTTATTTTAGGAGAAAATCCGACGCAGGAATTATATACTGGTGGAGCATTAATTATAGTTGGGGTAATCTTAATTGTATTTACTAAAAATAAAAAAAAAGAGGTTAAAGAATGAAAATAGGTTTTATTGGTTTGGGAAATGTTGGAGGTAAACTTGCAGGTAGTTTGTTAAGAAATAAGTTTGATTTAACAGTAAGAGATCTAGATGAAAATTTAACAAAAGAATTTAAAATTTTAGGAGCTAAAGTTGCAAATTCAGCAAAAGAATTATCAAAGCAAGTAGATTTAATAATTACATGTCTACCATCTCCAAAAATATGCGCTGAAGTAATGGAAGGTGAAGATGGAGTAATTAATGGACTATCTGAAAATAAAATTTGGCTTGAAATGAGTACTACTGATGAAGCTGAGATTAAAAGAATTGGTCAAAAAGTTTTGGACAAAAAAGCTATACCTCTTGATGGACCTGTAAGTGGAGGCTGTCATAGAGCAGAAACTGGAAATATTGCTATTTTTGTAGGAGGAGAAAGAACAGCTTTTGAAAAAATTTTACCTGCGTTAACTGTTATGGGAAGAAAAGTTTTACATACTGGGGTATTAGGAAGCGCAACTGTACTTAAAGTAATAACTAATTATTTAGCCTCAGTTCATTTAGTTGCATTAGGTGAGGCATGGACTGTTGCTAAAAAATCAAATTTAGATCTTGCTAAAGCTTATAAGGGAATTGCTGTTTCATCTGGAAACTCTTTTGTTCATGAAACAGAAAGTCAGGTTATTCTAAATGGCTCTTATAATATTAATTTTACGATGGACTTAGT
>CAYNGO010000083.1:0-2455 GCA_964397025.1 uncultured Weeksellaceae bacterium | reverse complement strand
TAGTAGTTTCATATTTAATTTTTATTTATAAAATAAAGTTATGAAAAATAATATTAAAATAATTTCTTTAAGAAATTAACTCAGCCATCAAGCTTCCAATATTTGCAGGTGATTCAGCAACAGAAATCCCACACTCTCTTAATATATCCATTTTAGCATCAGCTGTATCATCTTTACCACCTACAATAGCACCAGCATGCCCCATTGTTCTTCCTGCTGGGGCTGTTTTTCCAGCAATAAAACCAACAACAGGTTTTGTTCCATTATCTTTAATCCATCTAGCAGCATCAGCTTCTAATTGCCCACCAATCTCGCCAATCATTATTATACCATCAGTTTCATCATCATTCATAAATAATTCAACTGCATCTTTAGTTGTTGTTCCAATGATAGGATCTCCTCCAATACCAATAGCTGTAGAAATACCTAATCCTGCTTTAACAACTTGATCAGCAGCTTCATAAGTTAAGGTTCCAGATTTTGAAACAATACCTATTCTTCCTTTTTTAAATACAAAACCAGGCATAATTCCGCATTTTGCTTCACCTGGAGTAATAACACCAGGACAATTAGGACCTATAAGTGTACAAGATTTATTAATAAGATAATTCTTAACTGTTATCATATCTTTTGTAGGAATTCCTTCGGTGATGCAAATAATAACATTTATACCGGCATCAGCAGCCTCCATAATAGCATCAGCAGCAAAAGGGGGTGGTACAAAAATTAAAGAAGTATTTGCCTGAACTTTATGAACAGCTTCTTCTACAGTGTTAAAAACAGGTTTATCTAAATGTGTTGAACCTCCTTTTCCAGGCGTAACTCCTCCAACTACATTAGTTCCGTATTCAATCATTTGCTCAGAATGAAATGTTCCTTCATTGCCTGTAAATCCTTGAATAATTACTTTAGAAAATTTATTAACCAATACACTCATTTATATAAAATTTTAATTTGGATGCAAAATTAGAACAATATGGCTAGTAACAAAGGATTTTAAATACTTTTGCATAATGAATCTAACTAATAATAATGATACTATATGCGCACTTGCAACTGGCGGAGGAATGAGTGCTATAGCATTAATACGATTATCTGGAATAGATTCAATTAAAATAGCAAATAAAATATTTAGTAAAGAGCTTCAAAATAAAAAAAGTCATACAGTTCATTTTGGAACAATATTAGAAGGCACTAAAATTATTGATGAAGTAGTACTAACAATATTTTATAAAGATCATTCTTTTACAGGAGAAGAAACTGTTGAAATATCATGCCATGGCTCAACATATATTCAAAATAAAATATTAGAGCTTTTAATCATAAAAGGTGTAAGAGTAGCAATTCCAGGAGAATTCACCATGAGAGCATTTAAAAACGGTAAACTAGACCTTTCTCAAGCTGAGTCTGTAGCTGATTTAATAGAGTCAGAAAGTGCTGCTGCACATGAAACAGCAATTAAACATTTAAGAGGAGGTTTTTCAAAAAAACTAAAGATACTTAGAACCAAACTAATTGATTTCGCATCACTTATTGAACTTGAACTGGATTTCTCAGAGGAAGATGTTGAATTTGCAAATAGAAATCAACTTAAAGATTTAGTAAGTGAGATGCATAAAGAAGTAAGTTCGCTTATAGAGTCATTTAAACTTGGGAATGTAATTAAAAATGGAATTCCAGTAGCAATCTTAGGAGCTCCTAATGTTGGGAAATCTACACTACTAAACTCATTGCTAAATGAAGACAAAGCAATTGTATCTAATATTGCAGGAACAACACGAGATTCTATTGAAGATGAACTTATTATTAAAGGTTATAATTTTAGATTTATTGATACAGCAGGAATAAGAAAAACTGAAGATGTTATAGAAACTCTGGGAATCGAAAAAACTTTACTTCAAGCAAATAAATCAACCATAATCATTTATCTTATAGATGCAACATTAGACATTAATCAACAGTTAATAGATATTAAGAAATTAGAAAAAGAAGATCAAAGAAAAGTTATAAAAGTAATTAATAAAATAGATCTTAACAAAAATATAAAAAATCAACTTGATGATATTGTATACATTTCTGCTAAAGAGAAAAAAGGATTAGAAAAATTAAAAGATGAAATCTTAGATTTTACTAATCTAAATAGTTTATCTAATAATAATACAATTATTACTAATCAGAGACATTTTGATCAGTTAAATAAAACAATAAATGAATTAAATATGATTATTGATGGATTAAGTAATGGATTAAGTAGTGAACTACTGTCAATAAACATTAAGCAATCTCTATTTCATCTTGGCTTAATAACTGGAGAAGTATCAACAGATGACCTTCTTGCTAATATCTTTGGAAAATTCTGTATCGGAAAATAGTAGGTTAAACATTAACATCTAAAAACATACAATCATCCTCAATATCAGCAAGTTATGTTGATATCATTGTTGTTGATTATTCT
>CAYNGO010000082.1:0-2505 GCA_964397025.1 uncultured Weeksellaceae bacterium | reverse complement strand
AATTATTATTTTTAAATTATACAATAAAAATCTCGATAAATTTTAAAATTATGTTAACAGATGTATAAAAAAAACTATAGTGATGAAAAAGACAAGCCAAATATTATCATCCGTGGAGTGCTTGGCCCATAAACATAATTGCTATCACGATTCTTTAAAATATCAAAATCAGATTGATAAGAATTGGTAATATTTTTTAATCCTACTAAATACTTTAGCTCTAACCCTATTTGATTTAACTCTTGAGTATAATTTAAATTTATATCAAATTGATGAAAATTATTTGATACCACATATTTATCATTTGGATTATTAACAGATCCTCCCATATGAACAAGATCCATTTTTCCCGTAAAAATATAATTTATTGATGAACTTAAATTATCACTAAATGTATAAGATAAATTTCCGTAACCGTAAGAGTTTGGAGTCTTTAAAAAATTAGATACAGCAATAAGACTATTACTATAAGAAACTGGCTCAGCATATCTAGATTTCTGAATTGTAAAACCACTCTCAAATTGAATAATTTTGTTATAGTTCATTCTTAAATCTATGCTTAAACCTTTTACTATTGCCTCTGACCCATTTCTTTTAGTGAATAAATCTCCAAAATTATCTGTTCCGGAGGGGTCAAGATAAAAAGCATTTTCTAATTTAGTGTAGAAATACTCTAAGGTAAAGCCGTAAATATAATTTTCTCTAGCATAATCAAAATTTAATGAACTACTTAAACTTTGAGAATTTTCCTCAACAAGATCATTAGCTAAGTTAATTCTTGAAATTCCTCCCCCCGCAAAAGCAATATGCAAATCAGTATCAAAAGCCTGTGGAGCTCTAAAACCTGTTGAATAAGATAGTCTAATCTGTGCGTTTTTCTTAATATTATATAAAAAAGATAATCTTGGACTTACAACGACATTTTTCAACAAAGAATGTTCATCAACTCTAACACCACTTAAAAGATTTAACTTATCATTAAAATTCCAATCAGATTGAAAAAAGAAGCCTAATGTATTGACTTCTTGATCAACCAAATAATTGTAAGCAACAATCTCATCATTTACATAATCAGAGAATAGTTCAGAGCCAATAGTAAGAAGATTTGGTCCTATAAAATCACTGTATTTATAATTAAACTGAAAACCTAATTGCTTAGTTGTACTTAAAGATGTCCCATATGGAGGGCTAACTAAATGAGCAACATCATCATTACTACCAACTAAAGGTCTAATTCCAGTATAATGATCTCTATCAGTTTTCTGAGCTGCTAAATATGCTAATAATGAAGATTTTCCAGATTTAAAATCAATATTATAATCAATATTTCCAATTAATACATCATGAACTCTTTCTTCCGACTGCATAGCAAAATGAGGAGCACCACTTTGAACCTCACCACCATATCTATACTCATGAAGACTACCAAAGTTTAATTCTATTTTTTGATTCTCTTTGGGTTTAAAGAAAAAATTTGCTCCGAATGTATTATCCTTTAAAATCGGTAGTTCAGAAAAGTTATCTCCATTATGATCATAACTTTCTCTATTTCTATTATTAATATAGAAAGTTGCACCACTTTTTCTATTTTCCGAGAGAACAGTCCCGTTGCCAAAAATTAATTTATCATTTGAACTATCATTAATTCTTCTGAATGTATATCCAAAATTAAAATTATTAGAAGTTGGTAATTTAGTTATTAAATTCACGACACCTCCTATTGCAGAAGAACCATATAATGAAGATCCTCCACCCTTTATTACTTCTATACGGTCAATCATATTGGATGGAATTTGCTCCATTCCATATAAGCCGGTTAAAGGACTAAAAATAGCCTTTCCATTTATTAATATTTGAGAATAACCACCAGCTAAACCATTTATTCTTAATTGAGTATAGTTGCAAGTTTGGCAATCTGTTTCAACTCTAACTCCTGATTGAAAATTAAGAACCTCTGAAATATTACAAGCCTGAACTTTTTCAAATCTTTTATTATCTAAAACATTTACTATTACTGAAGATTTTATTTTTCTTTTAAAAGTTTTAGTTCCAGTAACTACTATTTGATCTAAATTATAAATCTCCTCTCCCATCAAAACATCTAATGTATTAATACCGTTTTTAACAATATATTTTAGCTTCTTAGTTTTTCTTCCTAATCTTGAAATAGTTACGCTGATTTCTCCTATTCTTAAATCACTAATTTTAAATATTCCATTTAAATTTGTAGAAACAACAGTTGACTCTCCATCAAATTCTATCATAACATTCGCAAAAGAAACTGGAGATATCTTATCGTAAACATTACCTACAAGTTCTTGAGAAAAAATAATTTTGCTTAAAAGTAAAAATGCTAAAAGAGATTTATAAATTTTCATTAAGTTTTTTTAGAATTTAAATTACAAATGTAGTAATATTTTTAGGTAAGCCTAAATATTTTTTTATTACTTATTAATTTATTATTTTTGCAGAATGATAACATTATCAGAAGAAAATTATTTAAAA
>CAYNGO010000081.1:0-2598 GCA_964397025.1 uncultured Weeksellaceae bacterium | reverse complement strand
CACCAAGGCAGAAGATGATTAATATGATGTATTTAGTGCTTACAGCATTACTTGCATTGAATGTTTCTAAAGAAGTATTAAACTCATTTTTTGAGGTAAATACAGGAGTTGTTAGAACAACTTCAAATTTTGCAACTAAGAATAGTGAAACTTATGATGCTTTTACAGCTGCTGCTGAATTAAATCCTGTTAAAGCTGGTCCATTTAGAGATCAAGCCCTTGCTGTTAAAAAAGAAGCTGATGCTCTAGTAGAATTTATACAGGAATTAAAATATAATTTAGTATTAAGTGTAGATAAGAAAGTTCATTTAGGACAGTATAAAGATTTAGATGATGAAGTTATTGAAGCTAATGAAACCGAATTATTATGGGATCAATTAACTAAAGATCAACAAAATCTCCCTATCTCTAATCTTAATAACAAAGAAAATAGGGATGCTTCTGGTGAAATTCTTATTATTAGTGGTAAGGCAAAAACTTTAAAAGATCAACTCATCTCATATCGAAAAAATCTTCAGGAACTTTCAGGAGATAATGAAGTCTTATTTTATAATATATCATCTGCATTATCTACTGATGATAGAAATGGAGCTGGGGGGTCATCTAAGGTTACTTGGGAGAAATATAATTTTGAAGACATGCCTTCTGTAGGTGCATTAACACTATTATCAAAAATGCAATCAGATGTCAGAAATACTGAAGCAGATATAATAAAACTGTTACGAGAAAATATTGATGCTGGTTCATTAAAGTTTACTTCAGCTGAAGGAATTCAAATACCAAAATCAACTTTTGTGTTAAGAGGTGATTCATTTAGATCTCAAATTTTTATATCTGCAAATGATACCACTCAGGATCCTTTAATTTATGTTGGAGCTTATGATTCATTAGGTGTTGGTAAATATCAAATGATTGGTGATTATGATACTATTAAAGTTGTAAATGGAAAAGGGATGTTTAGTAGAAGAGCAAATACAACAGGTATGCAGAATTGGGGTGGTTTGATTAGTATGAAAACTGAATCTGGATTAAAAACATACCCATTTAAAGGTAGTTATCTAGTAGCTAATAAAACAGCTGTTGTTTCACCAGTTAATATGAATATTCTTTATCTTGAGGTTGATAATCCTATACAAATTTCTGTTCCAGGTTTTGCAGCTGGAGAGATAACTGCTTCCATTTCAAATGGTTCTGTGTCTGCTGTTAAAAAAAGCACTGGAGAATATACAGCTAAACCAAGTAAGAAAGGTATGGCTTTAATAACACTGTATGCTAAAATTGATGGTAAAAAATCTAAAATGGGATCTGTTGAATTTCGAGTAAAAGAAGTCCCTCCACCCAAAGCAAAAATTCAGCTTGCTAATTTAACTCCTGATGGAAGTCTTATGATTGGTAAGGCTGACTTTGTTAATTCAGGTGGTGTTATAGCAAAACTTGAAGACTTTGATTTTAAAGGCGTAAGATATATTATTACATCATATAGACTTACTGGAATGTACAAAGGTGAACAACAGAGTTATGAATCAAATGGTGGGCAATTTAGTAAAAAGCAGATTGGGATTATTAGAAATACTAAAGTTGGAAATAGTATAACAATATCAAAAATTCAAGCAAAAAGGATTGATACCAAAAACACTAAAGTAAGACAACTAGATCCTTTAGTTATAGAAATTAAATAATTAAAACTATGAAAAAAACAATAAAAACATGTATGTGCTTAATTCTTGTTGGAGTAATTTCTACTCTTACAGCTACTGATATATCTGCTCAAGATATATTAAATGAAGACAAGAATTCTGTTTATAAAAAAGAATTGACTTTAAATAAAATAGTTAAACAATATACTCCTTTAAGAGAGGCCGATGTGATGTGGTCAAGAAAAATATGGAGAGAAATTGATTTAAGAGAGAAAATGAATCATCCATTTTACTATCCTGAAAATGATGGTGAAGCAAATACAACTGGTGATAGAAAAAGTTTAATTGACGTTATTTATTCAGCTATAAATGAAGGAAGTATAACAGCTTACGGAAATGCTATTATGGATGATGAATTTAGAGAACCAATGACTCAGGAGGAGATCAAAGTAATTGGTGGTGCTGAAGAAAAATATATTGAAGTTACTGATTGGGATGCTGTAGCGGCAGGAGCTGATCCTGAAGAAGTGACTGTTCAGAGATTAAGCAAAAAACAATTTGATAGAAACACTGTAAAAAAATGGAGACTAAAAGAAGAGTGGTTCTTTGATAAACAATATTCTTCAATGCAGGTAAGAATCCTTGGTTTAGCTCCCCTACAAGAAGATCGAGATGAGGTTACTGAAAGATTAACTGGAACTTTCTCTCCATTATTTTGGGTACATTTTCCTGAAGCTAGAGAAGTATTGATTAATGCTGAGATCTTTAATTCTGTAAAAAATGATGCAGAGAGAAGAACATATGATGATTTGTTTTGGAAAAGAATGTTTAACAGTACTATAACAATGGAAGCAAATGTTGCTAATAGAAGAATTAATGAGTATATGGTAGGCTTAGATGCATTATTAGAGGCTGAAAGAATTAAGGCAGAGATTTTTAATATTGAGCATGATCTTTGGGA
>CAYNGO010000080.1:0-2602 GCA_964397025.1 uncultured Weeksellaceae bacterium | reverse complement strand
ATGAGTATTTATGCTAATATTTATAATTGAACAAGGGTAATAAGTAAAATTTTTTTATTTTATCTCTCTATGCTCTGGTCTTGCTCTGGTTGTCCCTTAAAATCCTATATCTAGTTTGGGAACTACTGTACGGCCCCAAAATTTTTATAAATTAGTAGATTTACTCCGTACTCGTCAGAAGGTTCTCCAAATAAATTATAGTGTGAGATAAATTTTAAATCTAAGCCATTTATATTTTTGTTATACTTTATAAATGTTTTTTCACCCTCTAAAGATACTGATCCATATTCTCCATCATTATTGGGTATGTATGTAGCTCCAATATATAGCAAATCACTATATCCATTCTCACTTTGATTTCTTTCGTAATTAGATTTAAAAGACCAACCGTTGTTCTTTTTAAAATCCAAACCTAGATTCGTTCTTAAATTATTATTTTTATCATTGACATTAGACAGAGTATAACTTTCATTAGTGTCTGATACATAGGAGAATTTTGACTCAGATGAAGAACTTATATCAACATTATATTCCAAATGTGCATTTGGTTTTAAAACACCACTTTCAAAAAAAATACTATTATCAAAAATTATACCTATAGAAGAAATTGCTGTTTTGATTTCTTGTTCATCAAACTTTAGTTTTAAAGCATCAGATCCTACTTCGGTATATTCAGATAAAAGTGTATAACCTAGATCTATTTTTGCAGTTGGTGTAAAATTCATTTGTTTTTTTTTAATTGTTTTTCGAATTTTCAACGATCCAAATATTTGATCACCATCTCTATCAGTATTTGATTTGTTATCACCATTCACATTTACAATATCCGTTTTAAAAGCACTTACGCCTATTAGGCTATCTATAAAGTTGCTTTCTCCTTGTGGAAGTGTTCCATAAAAAGTTAAGCTATATGCATTCATATCTAGAATATTTCCTAATTTACCTATATCCACATCATCATTACCCAATCTCAATGCAACACCATATAGTTTTTTTTCACTAACTTTTTTATCTGCTCCAATTGTAATTCCTGTTGTATTAACTTTTTTTGTAGATGAATTGTGTTTATCTCCTGTTCTACCAATACTTATGTTACCTTCGCTCCAAGACGACCATCCCTCAGGCATAAAATCCATAAATATGTTTTTATTTAATGAAGTGGGAGTAAAATTAAGATCGTTTAATGATATACTCATTTCTTCTTCAACATCATAACAAGAATTGTTTACATTTTCAGAAACACAATAAGCTTTAGTTCTAGTAAATTTTTCTCCTCCTAATTCTCTTAATGAATTAAGAATCTCATTAGAAAATTGAAATTTAATGTTTTGATTAGATAAATTGATAATATTCTTATTTCTCCTTAACCATTCCATTCTGTTAAATATCGGAATAGAACTACTCTGCATAAATTGTTTTGATATTTCTGCTTGAGCTTCAACGTTACCAACAGTATCATTATCATCAGTTTGGTCTATACAAGATACAATTCCATAAGCACAAGTTAACGTATACTCTCGAATTTCGTCATCAGCCCCCCAATTTATATGATACATTTTTGAGCCGTCATTATTAAAAGCTAAGCCAGCTAAAAATTCCTTATTAGAATGAGTTGGTGTGAATGTGGTATCATTTAATGTTGCAGTTGATATATCAAATGCATTGGTTAAATCATATTCTTGAATATTGTTATTTGCGTTACTTCCACTGTTTGGTCGTGATTTTACTACATACAATTTATATCCATCGGGACTAAAACCTAGTCCTTGATGAAAATCGTTACTTCTTGAATTAGAAAGTGTTTTGCTTAAAGTTGCAGTATCAGGATTATATGGTGTTGAAAGATTATATTCTTCTACTCGTTGATCTTGGCCATCCAAAATAAACATTTTGGTTCCGTCTTTATTAAAATCAAGCCCTCTTGGATCGCCTCCTACAGAAGTAGATGTGCTATCTGCTACAATTGTTGCTTGAGTGATCGAGCTGATATCATATGCAGTACTTAAAGACCATCTGTGGATCGCATTGTCTTCAGTTCCTAAAACAAAAATTACAGTTCCATCTGAATTAAATTTTATATCCTGTGGTGCGTTATCCACATTTGTAATATCCCTTGAGGTTTCTAAAGTGACCGTCGAAGTAACATCATAAGCTACACTTAAAGTGTATTGTAGTATTTCATCACTACCAATTCCAGTAACATACATTTTTGTACCGTCATTATTAAAAGCTAAACCTGTGGCAGATGCTTCGTCGCTTGCTACACTGTATTCATCAACAAATGTAGGTCCAGCAAAAACATTTGCGCATAAAATTTTAGATAATAAAAAAACATTTATAATAAATATTGTTACTTTAGCCATAATAAATAGTCCTAGTAATTAAAAAAAAACCAGAACCACGTTCCCTAAAAGTTTTTTCATCTTATAATTTCTAACATATATAATCGTTTAATCTATCTCTCTATGCTCTTGTCTTGCTCTTGTTTGAGCAAATTAATTAACCCTTATTATCTAATCTTAATTAAAAGCTAATTTAAAGTTATGAGATTTTATAGGATGTTTTAGACTACCTTGGACTACTATGGACTGACTTTAACTTC
>CAYNGO010000079.1:0-2630 GCA_964397025.1 uncultured Weeksellaceae bacterium | reverse complement strand
GACCTTCTTCCAATGCTCTTAAAGTATTAACATCCAGATCATTAGTAGGCTCATCAAGAAGTAAAACATTAGCTTCTTTTCTTAGTGTTAAAGCAAGATGCAAACGATTCCTTTCACCCCCAGAAAGTACACCCACTTTTTTATTTTGATCAGAACCATTGAAATTAAACTTAGCAACATAAGCTCTAGAATTCATTAGTTTACCACCAACATTAATCTGTTCTTGACCATCAGTTATTTGCTCCCAAATAGTTTTATTTAAATCTATATCCGAGTGCTGCTGATCAACATATGCAATCTTAACAGTCTCACCCACAGTAAATGAACCACTATCAACCTTTTCTTGATCCATGATCATTCTAAACAATGTAGTTTTACCTGCACCATTAGGACCAACTATACCGACAATACCAGCAGGCGGAAGTTTAAATTCAAGATTATCATATAATAACTTTTCATCAAAGCTCTTAGAAACATTAATCGCATCAATAACATTATTACCTAATCTAGGACCTGGAGGTATATACAGTTCAATTTTTTCTTCTTTCTCCTTAGAAGTATCTTGCAGTAATTGCTCATAATTATTTAGCCTTGCTTTAGATTTACTTCTTCTACCCTTTGGAGACATTCTTACCCAGTCAAGTTCTCTTTCAAGGGTTTTTCTCCTTTTACTCTCAGTTTTCTCTTCTTTAGCTAATCTTTTTGTTTTTTGCTCTAACCATGACGAGTAATTTCCTTTCCAAGGAATACCCTCTCCTCTATCAAGCTCAAGTATCCAACCTGCAACATTATCCAAAAAATATCTATCATGAGTAATTGCAATTACCGTTCCTGAATATTTAGAAAGATGTTGCTCTAACCACATAACAGACTCAGCATCTAAATGATTTGTAGGTTCATCAAGAAGTAATATCTCTGGCTCTTTTAAAAGCAATCTACATAAAGCTACTCTCCTTCTTTCACCACCAGATAATACAGAAACACTTGTATCAGGTTCAGGACATCTTAAAGCATCCATAGCAATATTTAACTTAGTCTCCAAGTCCCAAGCACCTAGAGCTTCAATTTTATCCTGTAACTCACCTTGCTTTTTCATTAACTCTTCCATTTTATCATTATCTTCATAATATTCTGGAAGACCGAATTTATCGTTGATTGAATTGTATTCAGCTAAAACATCTACAGATTCCTGCATCCCTTCCTTTACAATTTCAATGACTGTTTTTGACTCATCTAATTTTGGTTCTTGCTCAAGGTATTCAATATTATAACCCTCAGAAAAATGCACATCACCTTGAAAAGATTTGTCGAGACCAGCTATAATCTTTAATAAAGTTGATTTTCCAGAACCATTAAGACCAATAATCCCAATTTTAGCCCCATAAAAAAAAGATAAATATATATCCTTTAAAACCTGCTTATTATTATTATTAAAGGATTTAGAAACCCCAACCATTGAAAAAATCACCTTCTTATCTTCTGACATATGTTTTATTTATTTTAATACAAAAATAAATATTAGTTTTACTTAAAATTTAAATATGAAAAAAAATATAGGACTATCTGTATTATTAATTATTATCGGAGTATTATTCTTGTTAGATAATCTTGGTTTTATATTTATTTCCATTAGACAGCTCATTACTACATACTGGCCTATAATTTTAATTTGGATTGGTGCAGAAAAACTATATAGAGACTTAAAATAGATCACCTAAAATAAGATTTAAACTTCTTTAGAATTTATAAAACATCTGATAACGTAAAGGTCTCATCTAAAATTACCCCTTTATCAGAATGCTTGACAGTACAGCATTCATTATAATTATCATGTTGTAAAAATATAATATCTTTATTATCTGCTGCTTCTTTTAAAAATCGCCCTTTCTCATCTAAAGTCTTTAAAGGCTGAGTATCATAACCCATAACATATGCTAGTGGAATATGACCTGTACTTGGTAGTAAATCTGCAGCAAAAAATATATTCTTATCCTTATATTTAATTTTTGGTATCATTTGAGATTCAGTATGACCATCAACAAAAAGAACACTAAATAAATCTAAAAATTTATCTTCTCTATTTATAAAATTAAGGTGACCACTTTCTTGTATTGGAATAATATTATCTTTTAAAAACGAAGCTTTCTCTCTATAATTAGATTCTAAAGCATGATTCCAATGTTTTTCATTGCTCCAATATTTTGCGTTTTTAAATACCATTTCAAAACCAGTCTTATCAACATTCCACTTAACACTACCACCACAATGATCAAAATGTAAATGAGTTAAAAAAACATCTGTAATATCATCTGAAGAAAAACCATATTTCTTAAGTGAAATATGAAGACTAGAATCACCATGCAAATAATAATGTTTTAAAAATTTATCATCTTGTTTATCACCTATACCATTATCAATGAGAACTAATCTATTACCATCTTCAATTAACAATGATCGCATTGCCCATGGACATAAATTCTTATCATCAGCAGGATTAGTTCTAGACCATAATACTTTAGGAACAACACCAAACATTGCACCACCGTCTAATTTAAAATACCCAGTATCTATTGTATACAATTTCATGTTAGTAAATTTTAATCAATCAAAAGTAATAAAGTTGAATTATA
>CAYNGO010000078.1:0-2672 GCA_964397025.1 uncultured Weeksellaceae bacterium | reverse complement strand
TACTACCCTCAACTGTTTTACCATTATTTAACAAAATACTTGCTCCAACTGAAAAACCAGAATATGGAGAATAAGCAGATTTTAAACTTTTCTTAGCATTATTAATTAAGATTTTTTCTTCTTCAGACATTTCATCAAAATCAGCAATCAAGAAAGTAGTATTTATTTTCTTTTCAATCATTTTATATCTTATAAATTAATTTAATTTCAAAAATTAAAAGAGTTACTGGATCAACTACATTAAATTCTTGTTGTATTTTATAACCTAAGTTAAAATCTGTTTTTTTATTAATAGGATAAGATAAGAGCAATGAGTATCTTAACTTATCGATAAAATTATCAAAACTAGAAAAGGACTCTACTGAAAGAGAAGGTTCTAATTTTGTCTTACGAAGATTATATGATAGCCGAATCCTTTGTCTAATAATCTCGTTATATGAGACTTTTCCTTGAAATACAACTCTACTCCTAAGATCAAAATAATATCTTTTGATCTTCTTTGAATAATAAGAATCAAAATAAAACCTATTCTTTTTAACTAGTTGTGAATACTTAGACCATTCATTAATATTACGATATCCTAAAGCTACACTCCATTTTTTATGAAGCTTATATCTTGTTCTTACATCAACAAAGTTTTTAGCAACTATAGATCCATTTTCTCTAAATCGAAGACCATATTTTAAATCTAGACTATGCTTCTTATTAATTTTTTTCTTTACTGATACCGAGTTCCATAATTGAAAATCATTCTCTTGAGCAAATGATGAAAAACTAAATAATAATACAAAAAATATTAGGCTATTTTTTATCATTTTCATAATAGAAAATACGCAAATACGCAATGTCTTTTAAGAAATCTATCTTCCGAATCTCTACTCTAACAACATTAATACCAGTTCTATCTTTTAAATCTAAAATAAGTTCTGAATGATTTTCAGGTTTAATAAGATTAATTTTTTCATAAATAATATTCTTACGACTTTCATGCTTTAAAAGCCATACTCTTTCAAGTCCCAGAGTGACTCCAACAATCATAAAATTTGCAAAAACTAATTCTGAATAGCTAATTTTTTTATTTGCTAGTGCATTAACAACAGATATACCAATAACTAAAAACAAATAAGTCATCTCTTTAATTGGAATCGGATCAGTTCGATATCTTATTATTCCAAAAATTGCAAAAAGACCTAATGCAAAACCTAATTCAAGTTTTACACTATCTAATAATACACAAAGTAAAAAAACCGTTAAACTTATTAAGAAATAAGTGAAAAGATAATCCTTATTTTTAGTAACTGGATAGTATATATATCGAACTATGATTAAGATAATTGATAGGTTAAATGCTGTTTTAACAAGTAATTTGAAGAAATCTTTAGAATCAAAAAGCGGTGTTCCTAGAAATTCTAGGCTATCCATTAAAATTAGTAATAGTGACATTTATTCTTGTATTATTTTATTAATAAAAATTTGTTTTTCTTTAAATCTATTTTTTTTTAGTGTTTTATCAAGAGACATAGAGGAAAAACAATATTTACTTATTCTCATTGGAAAAATACCCATCTCTTTTGCTGTTCTAATAAAATCTGAAGCTCTACTCATTCTTTCTTGTTTAACCTCAGCAATAATAATTTTTCTTAAATCTCCAGTGGATGTAGTATTAGAGTAATCTAAGTTAACATCTAGGGTTAATCTCTCTTTTTGTACTTTGTGAACAAGTGTTATCCTACTAAAATTAATCCATTGAATTGGCAGAACTTCTAAAGGATATCCAATTACATTATTTACATACTGCTGCTGCTCAAGTGTTAAACTTTTAGATATCTTATCTACTTTCAAGCGTTTTTTAACAGTTTTACCTTTATTAGTTTTGCATTTAACCTCAAGATATATTAATCCAGAATCTACATATTCTCTAAATCTAATTTTATGTCTATTTACTCTTTGATTATGATGATCATTATAGAATTTTCTATCAATGGTGTCAAAATATAATGATTTGTAAGAATGAATTCTTTTATCATCAATCTCTAAAACATCATAATAAGACAATATTTTTTCAAAAATCTCTTGTAATCTATTTACACTAAAGGCAAATTTAGTGTCAGTCCTATTCATTAACTTGACTCCATCCATATTTTTCAATGAGATTGGAGAGAAACTAGATGTATATTTTGTTACAGTATTCATTTATTAATTACAAAATCTGACAATGTATATGATGCATTATTTGCTTCAATTGAAATATGCTTAAAGATTGGATAGTCGTAACTTATATTTAAAGCATCAACACTATCAGCATAAACAAAAAGTGTATAATCTCCTTTTCTTAAAAAATCAAATCTATACTGACCATTCCAATTACTTTCAATCTTATCGTCATAAAAATCAGATTCATTATCTGAGTAAATAATATAAATATCTTCACCTGAATCTAGTTGATAAAAAATAGTATCAATCTCTTGAGTTAATGCATTAGTGTATGTAGAAAGCTTATATACGGAACCAATAACAGATGAAGTCCCTCCCTCACCAGGTTCTTTTTCACAAGAAGTGAAAAAAAATGTAATAACTAAAAAAATAAAAAATCGATTCATATTATAGTTTAGGTTTAATTGACTTATTATTTACAAATATAATGAAGTGAATTTATTATTAGTTATGCTTTA
>CAYNGO010000077.1:0-2742 GCA_964397025.1 uncultured Weeksellaceae bacterium | reverse complement strand
TGTCGAGGCCATCTATGTCAAAACCTTCACTATTAAAAGGTTTGAAAAAATAACTAATTAGAAAAATAAGATTTAATCTATTTCAATAATATTATCGTTAATATCTTTTCTTACTTTTTTTAAAGTAGAAAAAATATCATCTTCTGATCTAAAGCCTGTAGGCATTACTAAAACTGATTTTAAATTTTTAGACTTAAGATCTAATATTTCATCATATTTTTCTGGCAAAAATCCTTCCATTGGACACGAGTCTATTCCCTCCACTGAACAAACTGTCATAAGGTTACCTAAAGCCAAGTAAGCTTGATTTATAGACCAATTAATAATTGAATTATTTGTCATATCATTAAATTCGTTTGTAATGGACTTTTTGAATGAATTTAAAATTTTTGCTGGTGTTTGTCTAATATCTGTAACTCTTTTGAAATAAGATTCAATATAAGCCTCATTTATACTGGACTCAATACAAATTACCAGTAAATGAGAGCATTGTACAATCTGCTCTTGATTCATTGAAGATTCTAAAAGACTGTTTTTAATCTCTTGACTTGATATTACAAGCAGTTTAATTGGTTGAAGTCCATAAGATGATGCGGTTAAATTAAAAGCATTTTTTAATGTATTAATTTGATTTTCTGATAGCTTTCTATTTGAATCAAATTTTTTAGTTGCATACCTCCAATTTAAACTCTCTATTATATCCATTTTCTTCTTATATATTTTACAAAATTAACAAAAGGGTTTAACAACTTATAAAATTAATTGAAATAAATATAAATAATCTTGAATGAATAAAAAAAGGATATTATATTTGCCTCGCTATTGGAGAAATGGCAGAGTGGTCGAATGCGGCAGTCTTGAAAACTGTTGAGGGTCACACCTCCGGGGGTTCGAATCCCTCTTTCTCCGCCAAAACCCTTGCTAATATAAATTAGTAAGGGTTTTTTTATAAAATCATATTTTTTATTGGGAAATTATAATTTGTTATATTTATAAAGCAATAAATTACATTACACTTTTATAGTTTTTTGTAATTTTAAAAATGATATGTCTTTAATTACTTCTAATTCTATTTTAGGTAAAAAAAATGCAAAGCATCTTTTAAGAAGGGCCTGTTTCCATTACTCTAAAGAGGTTTTAGATAGTATTTCTATAATGACTCCTCTAGAAGCCTTAAGTTTTTTAGAGAATTACCAACCAAATACATGGACTGAGCCGTATGACCCTTTACCAGCTGATGATCCTCATGGATATTGGATAAGTTCTGATGATCTTCCCAATACCTTTCCAAACCAAGCAAGAAAAAGATCTTTAGTTGCTGGATGGTGGTGGTATAATATGATAAATAGAAATAGTATAAGAGATAAAATAACATTTTTTCTACATACAACTTTCACCGCTTCAAAAGATGATGGATCTGGCGCATCGACTTATTATTATGATCATTTAAAACTACTAGAGTATTATTCATCAGGTAGTTTGAAAGTCCTTTCAAAAAAAATAACATTAGATAACGCAATGTTATTATACCTTGATAATACCACTAATAATGCAGATAATCCTAATGAAAACTATGCTCGTGAATTTTTAGAGTTATTTACAATTGGAAAGGGAGAACAGATTGAAGAAGGTAATTACACAAATTATACTGAAGTTGACGTACAACAAACAGCAAGAGTATTTTCGGGTTTTAAAACACAGTTAGATAGATCAATTATTGACTCTGAAACCAATATTCCAATGGGTAGAACCAACACTAATCAACACGACAGTGGAGATAAGCAGTTTAGTAGTGCATTTGGTCAATACATAATTTCTGGAACTAATACGTCTGACGGTATGTTTGAAGAAATTGATCAGCTTGTAGATATGATTTTTAGTCAACAAGTAACCGCAGTAAATTATGTTAAGAAGATTTATAGGTTTTTCGTTAAAAGTGAATGGAGTCAAGAAACAGAAGACACAATAATAAATGATCTAGCAGAACAATTAATTTTAAATAATTTTCAAATTTATCCCATAATCAAAACCTTATTAAGTTCTACACATTTTTATGATTTAAATGATGAGAATTCAAATGATGAAATTATTGGTAGTATTATAAAAAGTCCTCTTCAACTTATGAGTGAAATGGTGAGTATTTTAAATATTCCTGTGCCAAATCCAAATTCAGATATTGAAGGTTTCCTTCGCTTTTGGCATTATTTTAATCATAATAATTTTTTATCAATGGCTGGTATGGAAGTTTATGCTCCTGACACTGTAGCTGGCTATCCAGCAAATTATCAGAGCCCTAATTTTGACAGACAATGGTTTTCATCTAATACACTTCTTGCAAGGTATCGCTTGATAGAATGTTTTATTTCAGGAAGAAATAAACTAGCTACTAATGGATTAATCGGAACAGAACTCAATTGTGTTGATTTTATTGAGTTAATATCATCAAACCCTTCTGAAATATATTCCTTAGTTAGTGAAATTGCAGAATTAATATATCCTTTTCATATAGACGACGAAAGAATTAGTTATTTTGCTCAATTAATCTTAGATGGTTATCCATCTTACTATTGGCATGATACTTGGCAACAATACTTATCCACAAATGACAGTACAATTGTTAAAATCAGACTTGAAAACTTAATTACAGCGATGTTTAATGCTCCAGAGAATCAATTAATGTAAATGAAATGAAAAGAAGAAATTTTATAAAACTTACATCTACTGCTTCAGCGATTAGTCTAC
>CAYNGO010000076.1:0-2767 GCA_964397025.1 uncultured Weeksellaceae bacterium | reverse complement strand
TCCAATTATCTCCTTGATCAGAGGATTTATAAAGACCATAAAAACCATTATCATTATTACCAAATAATGCATAAACAACATTAGGATTTGCACTAGTTACAGAAATACAGGCTCTTCTTACATCAGTTGTTAGAGGTAATCCCGATCCTGATTGTACCCATGTTACTCCGTTATCAACAGATTTATATACTGAAGTAGATCCTTTAGATCCAGCGTAAATAATATTAGAATTTGTTGTATGAAATTCCATACTAACAATATTTATTCCAGTAAATGTATGAGTAAAATTATCACCACCATCAATTGACCTATATACACCATTACTTGTTGATACAATAATTACATTTGGATTTATTGGGTCCATAAGAATTCTATTACCTTTATAATATGTAGATGAAATATCAAAAGAAAGACCTGTTGATTGCCAAGAATTACCACCATCATATGATTTCATTACCCCATATGAATAGGTGTCTCCTCCATCTCTATCTCCAGTAATAATAAATAAAGTATCAGGATTAGTTGGGTGAACAGCAATATCTGAAACTCCAATATTTGTTAAAAAATCTGTGCTTGAATTCCAATTTTGCCCACTATCTGTTGATTTCCAAAAACCCCCTGCAGGTGCGCCTACATATAAAGTATTGGGGTCACTAGGATGAAAGACAATTGCATTCAATCTACCAATACCTCTTTTTCTTCCACTACCCTCTAATGGAACACTGTCAGGACCAACTTGTGTCCATTCGTTTGGTGGTAGCATTCTAAAGTTATTATTACTTAACTCAAGTCTTAAATATTCATTATAAAGTTGTCCAGATTGAATTATTCCTTGAGGATAAACTCTTGGTTCTATAAAATTTTCCCATCTCTTGAATTGCTTCCAGCCTTTTCCCTTTTCAATAGTCTTGCCTTCCCAAAAATTATTAAAAGCGGTTTGTGTTTCATAAAAGTTGGAATTTGGATCTTGCATAAGATCAACCCAGTTACTATTTTGAGAAAAAAGGAATAGTGGTAATATAAAAGATAAAAAAAATATTTTTTTCATTTTATAAATTTATTAATTCTTTATTAATTTTTTTGATTAGAGAAGGTCCTTCATAAATAAAACCTGAATAAATTTGAATTAAATCAGCTCCAGCTTCAAGCTTTTCTATAGCATCATTAGCAGAATTAATTCCACCAACTCCAATAATTGCAAATGATTTATTTGATTTTTCTGACAAATATCTTATAACTTCATTAGATCGATCTTTAAGTGGTTTACCGCTTAATCCTCCATATCCAATCTCTTCAATAATATCGTTATTAGTTAATAAGTTATCTCGATTTACGGTTGTATTAGTGGCTACCACTCCTTCTAAGCTAGTTTCAGCAATAATCTCTATAATGTCATCTAATTGAGAATTTGTAAGGTCAGGGGCAATTTTTAGCAATATAGGTTTAGGTAAAGGTTTTAAATTATTTAATTCTTGAAGACGATTTAATAATTTTGTAAGAGGTTCTTTATCCTGTAGTTCTCTAAGTCCAGGAGTATTAGGAGAACTTACATTAACAACAAAATAATCTACGTAATCAAAGAGCTTTTCAAAACATATTTCATAATCATTAAAAGCGTTATCATTAGTAGTTATTTTATTCTTACCAATATTCCCACCAACTATTATATTTGACTTTTTTCTTCTTAATCTAGAAACAATTGCTTCAACACCATCATTATTGAAACCCATTCTGTTAATAATAGCTTTATCTTGTTTTAATCTAAACAATCTAGGTTGAGGGTTTCCTTCTTGTGAAATTGGAGTTACTGTACCAATTTCTACAAAACCAAATCCAAAAGTATTTAAACCATCAAATATTTTAGCATCTTTATCAAAACCTGCAGCTAATCCTACAGGATTATCAAAATCGATACCAAATACATTTCTTTTTAGTCTAGTATTCTTTACAATAAAAAAATATTTCCATATTGATAAATTAAAAGGAATAAGAAATAGAATCCTTAAGAACTTAAATGATAAATGATGAACAAATTCAGGCTTAAATAAAAAAAGTATAGATCTAATAAACTTGTAACTAAACAAATAAAAAAAAAGAATTACTAGAGAGAAAAACGATAATATTAATAGAATATCATTTGAAGATCCTGTCTCTAATATTGTCATTGTGAGTTTTTATTCAAAAGTACAAGATTGAATTTAATTAATTGACAAGTTCATCAAAAGATGTGTCATCATAAAAAACAATGACTTTTTTAACATTTTTCTTGTTAACTGAAGTATCCTTTACGGTAATTGACATATTACCAATTCCAGAAACAAGCCAATTTAGATTAATATTAGGATATTTATTAAGAATTTTATTTAAGATATCAATACTAGGCTTATTTCTACCAGATAATATGTGAGAGATTGTTGCTCTACTAACATTGATATTAGTTGATAGTTGAGTTGCACTTATGTCTTCTGAATCTAGCCATTTTTTAAATCTTCTTTCCATTATTCTAATATTAACATTTGTAAAATCAATTATACTAAATATATATTAAATAAATATTTATTATCCAACATTAACTCTAAAAATAACCATAAATTACTTTATATAAAGCTTGTATATAATTGATATACAATACTTCTGGCATTGTTGTTGTCTGAATAGTACACCGGGGTAGCCTTCATGGCACAGTATTTGTCCTGGCCCCTGGCCCCTGCACCCCCCCCCAATGAAAAAGGCATGCACGCAGTCATAAAAATATTATTATGTATGT
>CAYNGO010000075.1:0-2823 GCA_964397025.1 uncultured Weeksellaceae bacterium | reverse complement strand
TATTTAAGTTAGATAGAAATAACTTTATTACAGTTGAAGGTTTAGCTACAGAGTCTAATCAAACTAACTTAAAATTATATAATCTTCTTGGTAAAGAAGTGTTATCTACATCTTTATTAAATAACACAAACACTCAGACAATCTCTACAGAGGGATTATCTGCAGGTATTTATGTGATTAAATTAGAATCAGGTAATAATTTATTAACGAAGAAACTTATCATAAAATAAGACTAACTATGAAAAAAGAAAACAAAAACTCTAAGGAAACGACTAACTCTGGTATTACTAGAAATGAGGCGATAAAGAAAATGGGGAAGTATGCGGCACTTACAGCAGTTGGTACTTTTATGATACTTAACCCAAAGAAAGCTCAAGCACAATCAGTTGCTCCAAACCCAGGAGGTTGGTAGTATTAATTTAGTATTCATTTTAACATAAATACGAATCTAAATTTCTCAAGCTTTTAGATAATAATAAAGTCAGTAACTTTTATGCTACTGGCTTTTTTTATTTATTAAAAAAATAATTTAATTTGCAATAATGATAATATTTACCCTGGTTAAATAGTAAGATGCTGTATAATATAAAAAAATTGCCATTTTCTTTAATAGAACAAATCTCTAGTAACAATTTCCTAGTGTGGTTAAGTGAGTCAAATAAATATATTGTTTTAGACTCCAACATATTAAATTTAATTGTTAAGAAAAATGATTTTTCTAATTCTGATTTTTTGTTTGAGATAATGAATGTTCTAAAAGTTGATTCTGTTTCTGCAGAAAAAATAAATAATGATATTTCAGATCTTTTTATAGATTTTAATAGTCCTAAATTAGAAATTCCATCTGTATCTTCACATCCTTTAATAAATTGTGAAATTGATCATTATTATTGTTTTAATAACGTAATTATTAAAGTCTCTTTTGGTTGTTTGAATTCTAAATTTTTAATTCATCAAAAATATCAACATCTTGAGGTTTTTAATGAAAATAAATATAATATTCATTATAATGTTTTCATAAAAGACAAGAAAGCTTTTATTTTCAATGAAAAACAATTGGTTGGTTCATGGCATGAAAATGAAATGCATGAATTTCAAGGTAAATTTTCTATTGAATTTTTATGTTCATTATATAACAAAAATGAACATGATTGGATGGGAGTTTTTCATGCATCTACCATTTCTAAAAATAATCAATCTATAATGTTTACAGGAGATTCAGGGAATGGAAAAAGCACTTTAGTCTCTATATTAATGGCTAAAGGCTATAATATTGTCGCCGATGATTTTACCCCAATTTTAAGATCTGATTTAAAAACCTACTGTTTTCCAACTGCTATATCTATAAAAGAAAAATCATTCGAGATGATTGAGTCTATGCATCCCGTAATTACAGACTTGAAAGAGTACTATATCAACGAATTAAAAGGGAATGTGAAATATCTTCCTCCAATTACAAATAAAATTAAGGCCAGTTGCAACTCCGTAGTCTGGGTTAAATATGGAAAAGATCTAGATAATAATTTAGAAAAAATATCTACTGAAAATGCTTTGCAGAAATTCTTGCCCGAGGCTTGGATTTCTAATCAAGAGGTTAATGCTAATGCATTTATGAAATGGATTACTAAAACCAATTTTTATGAATTAAAGTATTCAGATAATAAAAAATTAATTTCTTTAGTAGATAGTTTATTTTTAGACTAAAAAATTTTATATTTGCCCACCTTAATACATTAATTAAGGGCGCGTAGCTCAGTTGGTTCAGAGCACCTGGTTTACACCCAGGGGGTCGGGGGTTCGAATCCCTCCGCGCCCACATTATTAACCTCAACTTCATAGTTGGGGTTTTTTTTATAAATTACAGTATATTTTATAATTTTTTTATGATTCAAGTAATAGTAAAAGAAGATCAAGCAAATGGAGCTTTTAATAACGCGGAAATATTAGAGAGTAAGCCAATTGGTTTTCCTCAAGATGGTGGCCAAACTAAGCCATATTCAAATCTTTTTTATTGGGCTCACGCCTGGACAACTAATAAATCCAGCACAATTGGTTTACATCCACATCAAGGATTTGAGATATGTAGTTTTGTTCTCAAAGGATATATCAATCATTTTGATACCCAACTAAATTCTTGGATTCGCCTGGAAGAAGGAGATGTACAAGTTATAAGATCTGGTAATGGTATTTCTCATTCTGAAGAAATAGGTGAAAAGTCTGAAATATTTCAAATTTGGTTTGATCCTGATATTTCAAAAACACTTCTTAATGACGCAACTTACGATGATTACAAGTCAAAAGACTTTGAAATAATAGAATCAGATAATTACACAAAAAAAATCATAAAAGGAGATAGCTCACCAGTTAAATTGATTTCAGAGAATATAACTATTAATGAATTATTTTATAATTCAGGAACTTTTAAACATAATTTAAATATGGACTTAATGAGTTCAATATTTGTTATCGATGGAGAAGGCCAATTTAATAATCAAAAAATTAAAAAAGGAGACTTTATTGTAATTGAAGATGAAGAGATATTAAAAATCAAGTCTGATAGTCATATCAAATTATTCGAAATCACTTCTCCTAAAAATCTATCTTACCCTACATATTTTCAAAGATTCGGATAGATTGTATTTTATTTATCTAATGATTCCAAATATTCATTTGCAACTTTAAAATGATTTGTTTTTTTATCTTCAGACATTTTATCTAACATACTAACCATAAACTTCATTCGTATGTTTTTTACGAATATTTCTCTGTTGAGATTAATAAATCTCCAATATAATGCATCCCATATTTTTTGCCATTCTCCAT
>CAYNGO010000074.1:0-2949 GCA_964397025.1 uncultured Weeksellaceae bacterium | reverse complement strand
TTTATTAAAGAACAAAGCAGTTAAAGGATTATTAAATGCCATTAAAAATATCAATCTTTGGATCACTTGTTAGTGTTATTTTAGCTGGACTAATAGCATTTCTTTCAAGCGGAAATAGTCTTACTATCTTAGGTATTCCATCTTTAATTTTTTGTGCTATTTATTCTTTTAGTATTCATTGGATCTTTTTTATTCATGGTTATTTTTACCAAACTGAACATTATTTTGATGCTACAGGAAGCTTTACCTATATTAGTCTCTCATTAATTTTAATTATCACCTCTTTTTTAAGTATTAACGATTCTGGGCTTAATCCCTATTCCTTTATAATTGGTACTATGGTTATCATTTGGGCTTTTAGACTTGGATCTTTTTTGTTTAAAAGGGTTAAAGAGGTTGGAAAAGATGTAAGATTTCTCGAAATGAAAAAAGATTTTTTTTGGTTTTTTATGACATGGACATTGTCTGGGCTTTGGGTCTTTTTAACTTATGCCGCAGGTTTACTCGCCATGACTTCTATTAATTCAGAATCTACATTTAGTTACTATCAATATTTTTGTTTAATAATAGGTTCTTCTTTTTGGATTATAGGATTTATTATCGAAGCTATATCTGATCATCAAAAAAAAGTTTTTCGACAAAATATAGGAAATAGTGGAAATTTTATAAAAAATGGATTGTGGTCTTGGTCTAGACATCCAAATTATTTTGGAGAAATAGTCCTTTGGACGGGTATTGCTATTATTGCTCTACCTACAATGATTGGTTTTAAGTATATTGTCCTAATTTCTCCAATATTTGTTTATATTTTACTAACAAAAATTAGCGGCATACCAATGCTTGAAAAAAGTTCCGATAAAAAATGGGGTGATGATCCTGATTATATAGAGTACAAAAAAAATACACCTATATTATTTTTTAAAAAACCTACTCCTTAATTAGATCATCTTTTAAATATTTTCCAGCCATATAGTAATGAAAGGCACACCATAATTTTAAGAATGCAAAAATTAGAAGGCTATATCTTAAAGATTCTTTTCCATATTCTGCATTCAATAAATCACTAACAATTCCAACAGATTGTGGACCAAAACCAAGGCCGATAATATTTATAATAAACAATAATATTGCTGCAGCAACAGATCTCATTCTTAGCTCTACTATGCCTTGTGTTTGACTAAATGTTGCGGCTTGATAAAAGTTACCTAAACCAACAGGTATGATTAACCATAACAATGACATTGTTGCTGTTGGGCTGAGATAGACATAAACATTAAATGGTACGGTTAAGGCCATTGCTATTGCGGCAATCCAAAGAGACCATCTGACATCTTTTGCTCCAAAGTAGTCTGATAGATAACCACCTAAAAATATCCCTAATCCTCCTGGTATTCCAAGGATTAGGCCTAAATACCATCCGACATCACTTGTTTGCATTCCGTAAGACCTTTGAAAAAAGGAAGGTAACCATGTTATTGCTCCATAGCCCACAAAGGCAGCTAATGCTGCCGCAAATACTAAATGCCTAAAAGATCTTTTCTTTATTAGATAAGAGACTGTTTCATAGATACTTGGTTGCTTTTTTGAGGCAACTTTTCCTTCTGCTTGCCCTCGAATTGGTTCTTTAACTGTAAATCTGAATATAAAAGCAAGTAGTATACCTGGGATGCCGACAACAAAAAAAGCTAATCGCCACCCAAAGACTTCATTAATCCATCCTCCAGCAAACAATCCAAACATTATACCAAAAGGTATACCTAAAGAATAAATTCCTAAAGCAGTTGATCTTTTGTTAGCTGGAAAATAATCAGCTATCATCGAGTGAGCTGGTGGACTACAGCCAGCCTCCCCAATACCAACACCAATTCTAGCAAAAAGAAGGTGAAAGAAATTCTGAGCTAACCCTGATAAGGCCGTCATAAAGCTCCAAACACCTATTGAAAGTGCAATAAGATTTCTTCTATTTCCTTTATCAGCATATTTAGCAATTGGAATACCTAGGGTTGCATAAAATAATGCAAAAGCAAATCCAGTTAAAAAACCTAATGATGTATCCGAAAGACCTAGATCTGTTTTTATTGATTCCAGCAAAATCGATAAAATTTGTCTATCGATGAAGTTAAATGTATAAACTACAACTAGTATTCCTAATGCGTAGTTTCTGATTGAATTTGTTGATTGCGTATTATCAATTAGTGACATTTTTTTCCCAAAATTTAGAATTTAAATATATGTAATTTTATGATTAATGCCAGAAAAATTTACTTTAAAGCTTTGGAGGTTTTTTGATGTTATCATCAATATAATAATCAACATACTTATGGAAGAATTGATTTCCTCTCTCATTCCTCCCAAAAAGAACGCTATTTTTGGAGTTTGAGTTGAGGCCTTTTTGTATCTCTATTCCTAAAAGATAGTCCTCATCATTAACAACATCTCTTAAGAAATTCATATTATTATCAAGTTCATCAACCTCTTTTTTATTCTTTGGTTTTTTTGGAGCAAGGTAATGAAGAACTGTTGTATTTGTGTAAGGGTCTTTCCCGGGAAGAATTTGAGCTATTTGCCCTATTCCCAAGCCTAGCGATATTGAGATATTTGGAAAGATAGTTCTTACAAAATCCACCCCACAACCTTCTTTTTTCCACCACTCATCTTTAGGCAAATCATGAATTTCTAATATATTTGTAGATGCAAAAGCAATTCTTAAATGAGGTCCAAATGAAGTAAAGTCCATTATATCATTCATTGTCATAGTGGCTATTGTATCTTTGTGCGCAGTAGTAAAATGATAGCCTTCGAGATAGCCATCGAATGCTATCTTCCAATTTGCTCCATCTATTACTTTGAATCCATGGTAATACCAATTTTCTAGGTCAAAGTGCTCTACCTCTGGAAGCATTCCATCAAGGAACTTTTCAAAATCAACATCCTCATTTCTTGACAGCG
>CAYNGO010000073.1:0-3168 GCA_964397025.1 uncultured Weeksellaceae bacterium | reverse complement strand
ATCGATTTGTTTCAATTCTAAAATTATTATATTTTTAGAGTTGAAGATTAAACAATTATGAATCAGATAAATTTAAGAATTGAAGGAGATCATGAATTTGGTGTTTTCTCAATGTTTCTTATTGAAATTGAAAGAAATGAAATTAGTATACCCATTTTTTTAACATCAGAACAAACTAACTTAGGTCTAGAAGATCCAGAGGAACCATTTGAACCTATAATGGAAATGTTAAACATCTTACTTGATAGTGGATTTTCTATTCACCAGACTATCGAGATAGTTAATGGAGATGAGTCTAGTGAACATCTTGAGTTCGTTGAAAATTTTAATAATAAATTTGATAAGGGGTGGGTTTCTGAAATTCAATCAATAAATATTAAATTTTCTAATCCACAAGATCCTGAAGACAGTAATATTGAACTTGAATCTGTAGGAGGATACTTCTATACTATATATACTGAAACTAATGACTTATCACCTCTTGAAATAGTAGAGAAATTGAAGATAATTTTAAACTAAAGATGAATAAGTTTAGTAGATTTTTAAAACCTAACAATTTTTAAAGAATTATTTCCTGAGTATAAATCTGATTTAAATTTCCATTCTTTTTTATTAAGCAATAGTGTGTAATCATTAATAACTTCAATAATATTATCACTTAATTCAATAACGTTATAAATCTCTTTCATTGTAAATTAATTTTTGAAATAGTTTAAAACTGTTTTCCAATCAGGAAATTCATTACTGCCAAAATGAATCCATTTTCCTTGAAACTCTGAAGCTCCATTCCATTCATTATCATCAATTAGGTAATCTCCAATTAACAATTGTTTGTGATGAGAAAGAATTAATCTTTTTCTAATATTTTTTACATCAAAGTATTTAGCAACCCATAATCTTTTATGAGTCCATGCTTCTGGATTATCCCATGGTGCAGAAGATAAAAAATAAACGTCAAAATCTGGATTGTTAAATAGTTCTGTGACAGATTCAATTGAATCTGCAATAGGATCAAGGTTTTCATAAACTCCAGGCAATTTGTCTGGTCTACCGATATAAGGTGTTATTGTAGATAATGGATGTTGTAATCTTCCTTTCTCAAAATCAGCAACTACACCATCTAAATCTATGTATATAATTTTCATTTTATTTCTTGTTAATCATTTACTTAGATAATTTATCAATTTCATCCCAAACTTTACCTAATGCATCCCTAAATGATTCAACATTCACTTGTTTATCCTCTAAATTATCAACCAATTCTTCTATTGTGTCTAGTCTAGAAACAATTGCCTCAACTAAATCTTCTTTACTCATAATTATATTTTTTTAAATTAAACCTTTTCCCAACCTTTTTTAACATTATCTAAAATTTCAGAAGAAAAAACTTCCTCTATTTGTTTTTTTGAATTTGATACCTTGATTTCTTTTTTAAGCATCTCTTTTCTGCCTGGACTAAAATCAGTATAGTGATATACATATGCAGGGAATGCATCAAAATTTTCTTTGTTTGTTTTCCAAATAATAAACTTACGCACCATTTTCATTCCTTTACTTTCTTTTACATATACTTCTCTTGAAATCACTTTACTAGAATTTAAAATTTCTTTTTCTGAACTTTCTGTATCAAGTGTTATTATTTTAGTAATTTGAGTTAAACCAGTATCTTCAGTACATGCTTTTTTATCAGTTCTTATTTTCACATATACTGGTGATATTACGCTTGCCATATTTAGTTTTCCCAACGATTTATAAGATCCATCAACAAATGAAACCTCCATCTTACGAATAAGCCCTTTTGAGTTTTCTGCAAAAATATCTAGACACGTAAATTCTATTACTTGAGTTGGCTCTATCATAGAAAAAGCTACATTAGATCCTGATGATTCAAAATAAGAAGATTCTACTTTCTTAAGTGATAGTTCTTTGAGCAATTGCTTGCGCTCATCAACAGAATACCCATTACCAACCTTAGTTAATAGCAGATACTTATTAGGGCCTGTATTAAGCCCTACAAGCACTTCTTTTAACATTCCCGACCTTACCCCCTCTCCTTCAGCATATCCTAAAATCACAGCATCTAATGTAATGAGTGGTTTTAATTTATAAATAGGGCCATTATTTGAACGTATTACAAGTCCTTCATTATTAGATTTAACAACAATATTTTCATATAAATCTAGTATGTCAGTTCTGCTTTCAACAAGACTACTACTTACTGGATGAATAGAAATACCTCCATCCAAAAGTGAGCTTAGCTTTTCATTTAATACTTTTATATCAAAATTAACATCTTTTCCATCAAATGAAATAATGTCAAAAGCAGCAAATCTAATATCAGGTGATTTTTCTGTTAAAGCAGCAACTAAATCAAAATTACGTGTACGTTTACCTTCTGAATGAAGATACAATTCTCCAGCTAAAAGAACTTCTTTACAGTTAGCTTTTAAAATAGTTAAGGCTTCATTTAATAAAGGTAAATTAGCAATACTATTCCCACCATGATTAATGAGTTCTAAATCTTTACCATTATAGGAAAGTAAATAAAGGTGACCGTCTAATTTTGTAGAAACACTATAAAAGTCTGCTTCCATTATTTTAGAAGTAATCTCACTAGCAGCAACAGGAAGATATCGAGATGCTGTTTGTCTTTTGTATTTTATTGCTAGCTCTTTGTTGTTCATAGTGCTTTTTTATAATTAATGATAAACTTTAAAATCTCTAGATATTTCTTTGAGTTCACTATCGTTTTTTTCAAATTCTAGTAATTGTCCTTTATAATATACTTTTTCAATGTATTCCCATTCAAATTCTTCGGTCTCAATAGTTCCAAAAACGATAGAAAAATCAGAAGGATTAGGAATTGTATCACTGACAATAATAAACTTTGCAACATCTCCTCTATTTATTTCTTGATAATATAAAATATATGGGTATTTATCATAAGGTATAGCATCACCTTTAAAATTAAACTCATCCCATAGATTATATTTCATTATTTCTGGAAATTTTTCTGAGTGATCATAAATATCATTGCATTCACTAGTTTTAGAATTCCAAAGAGTGATATTAAGTTCATTTTTTAAAACTAAATTTAGCTGCTCATCATTTAAAGGTTTAGAAACATTCC
The DNA here is from genome assembly GCA_964397025.1 of uncultured Weeksellaceae bacterium. Classification (GTDB taxonomy): domain Bacteria; phylum Bacteroidota; class Bacteroidia; order Flavobacteriales; family BACL11. Next base: position 38 of record CAYNGO010000073.1, on the reverse strand, counting down.
AGTAATTTGTAGACCAAGGATCATAATCTACAATTACA
>CAYNGO010000072.1:0-3345 GCA_964397025.1 uncultured Weeksellaceae bacterium | reverse complement strand
ATTAAATAAACTAAAAGAATAAAAATAAATTATTCTTCATAAATCCTAAAATAATAAAACCCACTCAAATGAGTGGGTTTCTTTTTGGTGTACTTTATGGTCCTTATTTCGAACTTTGTTAAAGTATTGCATAACACTTTATTTTAAATGTTTAATGAATCTAAATATGAGAGAGACATTGTGCTGTAATAATTATTAAATTTATGAAAAAAAAATAATGAAGAATATTGCCTCTTCTTTTACTTTACCTAATGGATCTATTTTAAAAAATAGAATTGCAAAATCTGCTATGAGTGAAAATTTTGGAACCCGAGACCACGCGCCAAGTAAGGGTTTAATAAATACATATCATATTTGGGCAAAAGGGAATCCAGGACTACTGATAACAGGAAATGTTATGGTAGACTCAATGGCATTAGGGGAAGCCCGTAATGTAGTAGTAGAAGACTACAAGCATTTTGAGCTCTTAAAAAAATGGGCTAAATCAGTTGAAGGAACTGGTGTGCATCTTTGGCCACAAATAAACCATCCAGGTAGGCAGGCTTTTTCCGCAATTAACAGAGAAATAGTAGGACCATCTGCTATACCGCTAAATATTGCTAGTGCTTCCAAGATGTTTAAAATACCAAAAGCATTGACTGAAGAAGAAATTTGGCATATTATAAAACGCTTTGGCAATACCGCAAGAATCATGAAAGAAGCGGGTTTTACAGGCTGTCAAATTCATGGAGCTCATGGGTATTTAGTAAGTCAATTTTTATCTCCTAATAGTAATGTTCGAACTGATCAATGGGGCGGCTCCCTCTTTAATAGGGCTCGTTTTGTTTTAGAGATTTATCGTGAAATTCGCTCACAAGTAGGCTCAGATTATCCTATAGGAATTAAGATTAATTCTGCAGATTTTCAGCGAGGTGGATTTTCAGAAGAAGAATCAATGGAAGTAATTCTTCTTCTAGAAAATGAAGGAATCGATTTGATTGAAATTTCTGGAGGAACTTATGAGAGACCAGTTATGATGATGGGAGATCGTAAGAAAAGTACCATATCACGTGAAGCATACTTTCTAGATTATATTAAAAAAGCTCGAAAATTGATTAAAACACCTTTAATGCTTACTGGCGGTTTTCGTTCTGTTTCAGTAATGGAAAAAGCTTTAGGTGATGGACATTTAGATATTGTTGGTATGGCACGACCATTTTGCTTGTATCCTAATTTAGCTAATCAAATTTTTAATGGCTCTGTAATAAGATTTGAAACTCCAATACCTCAAATTGGTATAAAGTTTTTGGATAAACTTGGTGGTGTAAAATTACCCTGGTATGAGCTTCAAATTCAACGTATTGGAAATGGGAAATCTCCTAAAACTAATATGCTGGCAATTTTGGCTTTATGGTTCAGTCTTAAGAGCTTGTTTTTTAAATCTTTTTGGAAGAATAAATAAATTGAAATTAATTGTTAGATACGAAAAAATAAAAAATTAATATTTTTTTTTAAATAATGGAATCTACTCATTGAAAATCCAGACTAAAGATTTTATTATTAAAAAACTTATTTTAGCTGAATAAAACATCTAAAGCTGAACATTATTGAATTTTAGAAAAACCTTTTCCAACATAGATATAATTAACTATTTTTAAATGAATTAATAAAATATATTTCAGCTAATAATAGTGAAGATAATGACGATTGCTAAAAGGTTAAAACAATAGAAAAACAAAGAACTACGATTATGAAAAAACTACTAATTATATTACTTTGCTTACCTATTATTGGGTTTTCACAACTTTCAGGTTTTGAATTACAATTTAACAGTCTTACACAAGATTATGTTGAGATAACTAATGCTTCTTCACTTATAGCAAATGAAACATCATTTACAATAAGTGGTTGGGTATATCCTGAAAGTAATACTACGCATGGAGGCTTAATGGGATTTAGAAATAATATAGATGCTGATTTCTACTTACTACAATTGCAAAATACAAATAATATTGAAGCAAGATTTAGGAATAGTAATGGTGTAAATTTTGATATCATTGCAATTAATGTGTTAGATTTTAATCAATGGCAGCATTTAACATTTACGTATGATGGTAGCTATATTCGTTTATATAAAGATGGTATCTTGTTTGATAGCACTGCTGCAAATGGAACTATCGTTAATACATCTCAAGCTTTAAAGTTTGGAACATTAGATTGGCAAGGTTCAGGTTTCTATATGAATGGTAAGCTTGATGAGCTTAGACTATGGAATATTGCTTTATCCGCATCTGATATAACTAATTGGATGTGTATGACAGTTAATTTTAATCACCCTTATTTTACTAATTTACTAGCGTATTGGAAATTAGATGAAGGAACAGGCTCTACTATTTTGGATTACTATAGTCCTGCAAGCCCATCTTTAATTGGAACTTTGAATGCAGGAACCTATTGGCAACCAAATTCTAATTGTACTAATTTTATTATGCAAGATTTATGTGATTCTATTGATATTAATTTTACGAGTCTAGATGTAAATACCACTCCAGCTCTAGTTAATTTTGACCTTAATGTATTATATAATAGTTTGTATTCTTTCGGATATTGTGGTTTTGTATTATTAGATAATAACGGAGATACTATTGCATATGAAAATATCAATACTGCTGGAAATGTATTTGGTATTAGTGCTGGAACAACAGAAAGTAGATCTTTAGATATAATACAAATTTTTACTATCCCTTTTTATGGAGAACTACATTTAATTGAAGGGTTCTTCGCTGGCAGTAATCTAATGACGCAATGTATTATTCCTTTTGATATTTTAACTTTACCTTCTTGGGACTGTATAAGTGCGGGGAATTGTCAAGACCCAGGTACTGGAAATGGTCAATACTTTTCATTATCTGACTGTCAAGCAGCTTGTTTAGTAAATAATATTTCTGATACTTGGTCATATAATAATAGAATTTTAGAGAGAATTAGTAATGTTCTAGGTGAAACTATAGAGCCTATTCAAAATACACTCTTATTTTATATTTATAATGATGGTAGTGTAGAGAAGCGAGTAATAATTGAATGAAAAACAACATATTGTTAATATTGTTTTTTCCTTTACTGACCTTTTCACAAAATATAGATCATTGGGAAACTGTTGTTTTTGATACTGATATATGGAAATATCTTGAAGGTACATATGAACCAGATACTAATTGGCGAAAAATTGGGTTTTAGGTAAAACTAATTGGGATATATTTTCTACATTAACATACAGGTATGATGTTAAAGCTAAACAGAACTATAGAATAATGACAACCTTAGAGAAGTACTTACAGACTCTTAAGAAACCTTTTAAGATGTTCT
>CAYNGO010000071.1:0-3566 GCA_964397025.1 uncultured Weeksellaceae bacterium | reverse complement strand
CTGTTACTAATACTCCTTCTTTTAATAAGTTAGAATTATCAATTAAATCTTTACTTAAGGAAATTTGATTATAATCCTGGGTATTCATAAAATGAAAATCATCACCATCGTTGTATAAAAATTGAAACTTATGTGTCTCTACCCTGACCTCATCTATCTTATGACCAGAGGAAAAAGTATTATCTATTACTTTACCGTTAGTTACACTTTTTAATTTAGTTCTAACAAATGCAGGTCCTTTTCCAGGTTTAACATGTAGAAATTCTATTATTTTAAAAATATCATGATTATATCTTATGCACAATCCGTTTCTTATATCACTAGTATTTGCCATATTAATTTGATTTGAAATATCCTTTCATTATACCTCTATGTGAGTTTCTTATAAACAATAAAATCTTGTCTCTTTCCGGAGATGCTTCCATTTCCGCTTCTATAATTTGACTTGCCTGAGAATTATTATAATTCTTTTGATATAAATATCTATATATATTCTGAATTTCAGATATTTTTTTAGAATCAAAGCCTCTTCTTCTTAACCCAACAGAATTAATTCCAACATATGACAAAGGTTCTCTTGCTGCTTTAACATAAGGGGGCACATCTTTTCTTACAAGAGATCCTCCTGTAACAAAAGCATGATCTCCTATAGAACAGAACTGATGTATCGCAGCCATTCCTGAAATAATAACATAGTTTCCTACTGTTACGTGACCTGCAAGGGTAGAGTTGTTTGAAAAAATACAATTATCTCCAACTATACAATCATGAGCTACATGACAGTAAGCCATAATAAGACAATTATTACCAATTACAGTCTTCATTCTGTCAGAAGTTCCTTTATTTATAGTTACACATTCTCTAATGGTAACATTATCGCCAATTTCAACAGTAGTCTCTTCGTTATTATATTTTAAGTCTTGAGGAGTTGCGGAAATAACTGATCCTGGAAAAACACTACAGTTTTTTCCTATTCTTGCACCATCCATGATAGTTACGTTTGGTCCTATCCAAGTTCCTTCGCCAATAATAACGTTACCATCTATCGTTGTAAATGGTTCAATTACTACATTTTTGGCAATTTTTGCACTTGGGTGTATATATGATAATGGTTGTTTCATTTATTTAACTTTAGTAATTTGGGCAATTAATTCTGCTTCAGCACACAATTTACCATTTGCATAAGCATAACCTTGCATATGACATATACCTCTTCTAATAGGGGAGATTAATGCGCATTTAAAAATTATTGTATCACCAGGAAAAACTTTATTTTTAAATTTAACTTTATCGATTTTAGCAAAGAAAGTTAAATAATCTTCTGGATTCTCAAATGTGTTTAAAACTAGTATTCCACCAATTTGTGCCATTGCTTCAACGATCAAAACACCAGGCATCACAGGAAAACCAGGAAAGTGACCTTGAAAAAATGTTTCATTAATAGTTACATTTTTCACTCCCACAACTTTAGAACTTGTTAATTCAAAAATTTTGTCTACAAATAAAAATGGTGGTCTATGCGGTAAGACTTCCATAATTCTATTAGTATCCATTATAGGGTCACTATTTAAATCAACTATTGGCACATTGTTTTTCTTCTCAATCTTGATGATATCACTTAATTTTTTAGCAAATTTAGTGTTTACATAATGGCCAGGCTTGTTTGCTATAACCTTACCTCTTAGCCTTACTCCTGCTAGAGCTAAATCACCAATAACATCGAGTAATTTATGTCGAGCAGCTTCATTTGGATAATGTAAAGTTAAATTGTCTAGTATTCCATTTGACTTAACTTTAATGTCATTTTTGTTAAAAGCGATTTTTAACTTTTCCATTGTAGCTTTTGATAATTCTTTATCTACATATACAATTGCATTATTTAAATCACCCCCCTTAATCAACCCTTCATTTAATAACATTTCAATTTCATGAAGAAAACTAAAAGTTCTAGAATTTGAAATTTCATTTTTAAAATCAACTAAATTGTTTAAAGTTGCATTTTGCGTGCCCAATATTTTTGTTCCAAAATCTACCATTGTGGTAACTTCGTATCTATCACTAGGGATGATAGTGATTTCACTTCCTGACTTTTCATCTTTATAAGAAATAACATTTTTAACTACATACTCTTTTCTAAATAACTCTAAATCTACTTTACCAGCTGACTCAAGTGCTTCTACAAAATATTTTGAAGACCCATCCATTATTGGTGGCTCAGAAGCATTTAACTCAATATTAACGTTATCTATTTCCAAACCAACAAGTGCTGCTAAAACATGTTCACAGGTCTGTATTGTTACACCATTTTTTTCAAGAACTGTTCCTCTTTGAGTACTTGTGACAAAATTAATATTAGCTTCAATAATTGGATTACTCTCTAAATCAACTCTGGTAAAAGTATATCCATTATCCGCTTTAGCAGGGTTAAACGTTAATTTAACATCTTGCCCAGTATGCAAACCAACTCCACTTAACGAGACAGGTTTAGATATTGTAGTTTGTTTAATGTCAGTAGTAATCATTATTTATTATTTAAATTTTTAAAATGCACATAAGATCTATTAAAATCAGTAGAATTAAAAGCTGGAGAACCTTTAACAGTGGTATTACTTTTAACATTATTGGTGACAGCAGATTTACCCATTATTTTAACGTTATCTCCTATATTTAGATGTCCACTAACTCCAGATTGACCACCTAACTGACAGTTTTTTCCGATAATAGATGAACCAGCAATCCCAGATTGAGCTGCAATTACAGTATTTTCTCCAACAACAACATTGTGTGCAATTTGAACTTGGTTATCTAATTTAACTCCCTTATGTATAACTGTAGAGCCTAAGGTAGCTCTATCTATTGTAGTTAAAGCACCTACGCTAACATTATCTTTAATAATTACATTTCCAATTTGGGGTATTTTTATATAAGTTCCAGTTTTGTCTGGAGCAAAACCAAAACCATCAGAGCCAATAATAGAATTTGAACTTATTATACAGTTGCTTCCAATTATAGAATCGCTTAAGATTTTTACTCCTGAGTATACTATCGTATTACTACCAATAATTACATTTTTTCCAATAAAAACATTTTCATGAATCTTTACATTTTCATGAATTGTGGTGTTTGAGCAAATTGTAGAAAAAGAAGCAACATAGACACCATTTGAAATCTCTGAGGTCTCTGAAATATTTGACAGTTTACTAATGCCAGCTTGAATTTCTTTAGTTTTGTTAAATAGATGCAACATCTTTACAAATCCAATATATGCATTGTCTACCCTAATAATAACAGGTTCAACATCATTATCAGTAGAGAAATCACTATCTACTACTAGTATTGAGGCTTTAGTGCTATTAACAAACTGAGTGTATTTTTTGTTTGAAAGAAATGTGACAGAATCTTTATTTGCTTCTTGAATTTTAGAAATATTAGTGACTGAAATATTAGGGTCACCCTCAAGTTTACCATCTAAATATTCTGCTAATTTTAAAGCACTATAAATCATACTATGCAAAAATATGAAAAATAAGATAAAACATACGCTAATTGATAATGTATGATTATAA
>CAYNGO010000070.1:0-3672 GCA_964397025.1 uncultured Weeksellaceae bacterium | reverse complement strand
CTGGATTGCTAAAACTTGATCCAGTTAATGTATTAATATCAGCATTTACATTATGTAATCCACCATCGTTAATCCATACAACAGTATCACCTACATCTATTGTTAATGAGCTTGGTGTATAATAAAAATTCCCAGAATTTATATAGTGGGTAATTGATTGTGCAAAATTATTAAATGAGAAAGAACATAATATTGCAAATGTTAGTAGTAATTTATTCATGATAATACTTTATTGAATTATTAATATCACCAAATTTAATCAAATTCTTTACTTTCGTATTCTAAAAATATTATTATATGAAATTTTCAAAATATATTACTTTATATGTGTTATCAATTGTTTTAGTATCGACAAGCTTAATTGCACAAAACAAAAAAAAATCTGATTTAGAAAATAAAAAAGACACAAGCTCTATATACTCAGGCCTAAAATTTAGAAGTATAGGGCCAGCTCTTATGTCTGGAAGAATTTCAGATATTATTATACATCCAGAAAATGAAAATATTTGGTATATCACCGCAGGCTCTGGAGGGGTTTGGAAAACAGAAAACTCAGGCACAACATGGAATTCAATTTTTGATGGTCAAAAAAGCTATTCAATTGGTTGTATTTCATTAGATCCACAAAATCCAAATATTATTTGGGTAGGTACTGGAGAAAATGTTGGTGGAAGACATGTAGGTTATGGAGATGGAATATATAAAAGTGAAGATGCTGGAAATACTTGGAAAAACATGGGACTTAAGAAATCTGAACACCTTTCTAAAATTATTATTCATCCAAACAATTCAAATATAATATGGGTAGCTTCTCAAGGACCATTATGGAGTAAAGGTGGAGAAAGGGGTATTTACAAATCAATAAATGGAGGAGAAACCTGGAAGCAAACCTTAGGAGATGGAGAATGGGTTGGTGCTACTGATTTATTAATTGATCCTAGAAGCCCTAAGGTATTATATGCTGCCACTTGGCAAAGACATAGAACAGTTGCTGGATATATGGGTGGAGGTCCAGGAACAGCTATCTATAAATCAAATGATAGTGGGGAGAATTGGAAGAAATTAAGTAGTGGGTTACCAAAAAGTAATTTAGGTAAGATTGGCTTAGCCATGTCACCACAAAAACCAGATGTAATATATGCTGCAATTGAATTAGATAGAAGAAAAGGTGGAGTATATAAAAGTGAAAATCAAGGAGCTAACTGGCAGAAGATGAGTGATGCTGTAGCTGGAGGAACTGGTCCTCATTACTATCAAGAACTTTATGCTTCACCACATAATTTTGATGAAATATATCTAGCTGATAATTACATGCAGGTTTCAAAGAATGGTGGTAAAACATTTAAACGCATGAATGAAACAGAAAAGCATGTTGATAATCATGCTGTTGCCTTTAAAAAGAATGATGCTAATTATATTCTTGTTGGATGTGATGGAGGATTATATGAGAGTTTTGATAATACAAAAAATTGGAAATTTATTGACAACCTACCAATAACACAGTTTTATAAAATAGCAGTAGATGATGCTAAACCCTTTTATAATATTTATGGTGGAACACAAGATAATAATACTCAAGGATCTCCTTCAAGAACAGATAATATTCATGGAATAAGAAATTCAGATTGGTTTGTTGTTCTAGGTGGTGATGGGCACCAACCTGCTACAGAACCAGGTAACCCAAATATAGTATATGCACAATGGCAACAAGGAAATTTAAATCGTCATGACCGATTAACAGGAGAAAATATTAATATTAAACCCCAACCTGAGTTAGGAGAAAAAAATGAACGATTTAACTGGGATGCTCCAATATTAGTTAGCCCCCACAATCCACAAAGATTATATTTTGCTTCTCAAAGAGTTTGGAAATCAGATGATCGTGGAGACTCATGGCAAGCTATATCATCAGATCTAACAAGAAATATTGAACGAGTATCTACACCATTTTTTGGAAAACAACAAAAATGGAATAACCCTTGGGATGTACGTGCAATGTCAAATTACAGTACTATAACCTCTTTATCAGAATCTCCAGTTGAAGAAGGATTAATATATGTGGGAACAGATGATGGAATAATTCAGATAACAGAAGATGGTGGATTAAGCTGGAATAAAATTAAGTTTAACAAGATGAACGGCTTACCAAGTTCTGCATTTGTAAACGATATAAAGGCCGATCTATACAATAAAGATGTTGTTTATGCTGTATTTGATAATCATAAATACGGAGATTATAATCCATATATCTATAAAAGCTCCAATAGAGGAAAAACATGGGAAAGCATTGCGAACAACTTACCTAAAAATACAATTTTATGGCGTTTAGTTCAAGATCATAAAAACAGTAATTTAATGTTTTTAGGAACAGAGTTTGGTGTTTACTTTACAAATGACACAGGTAAGAACTGGACAAAACTAAAAGGGGGAATGCCAAATATCTCAGTAAGAGATTTAGCAATACAAAAAAGAGAAAACGATCTAGTTCTAGGTACTTTTGGAAGAGGAATATATGTTTTAGATGATTACTCATCATTAAGAAATTTTAATAATTCTAATTCCAATAATGAAGCTCAATTATTTGTTCCACGAGATGGATATTGGTACATGCAAAAAAGAATACTTGGACGTGGCAAGAAAGCTTCTCAAGGAGATAACTTTTTTGTTGCAGAAAACCCTCCATTTGGAGTTGAATTTACCTATTATCTTAATCAAAAATATCTATCAAAAGAAGATAAACGTTTAAAAAATGAAAGAAAAGCAGAAAAAGAAAATAGAATTATTTCTGTTCCGAAATGGGAGAACCTTGAAGAAGAAAAAAAGGAACTAAAACCTACTTTATGGATGTTTATTTATTCAAATAAAAATGAGATTGTTAGAAAAATAAAAGCAAAAAATAAAAAAGGTTTTAATAGGATTAATTGGAACTTAACTTCTGAATCCATTAATACTATTTCTATAAAGGATATAAATAAAAAAGAATATGGGCCAATTGTAAATCCAGATACTTATTCTGCACAATTATTCAAACAAATTGAAGGTAAATTTACAGCTCTTACAGATAAAATTGAATTTAAAGTTAATCCTCTAAATAGCATTAATTTAGAAAGTATAACTTCTAATTCAGTTCTTGAATTCTGGGATAATCTTTACAACACAAGATCAAGAACAAATGATTTGTCAAGCAATATTAAAGACATTAAAAACAAAATAAACTTGTTGTTAAAAGCTTATGAAAGAGGAAAAGGTCTTGATGGAAAATTACAATCTGACTTACTTGATGCAAGAGCTAAATGCTTAGACTTACAACAAAAAATTAATGGTAGTAATAGCAGATCTGAAATTGGTGAGAAAAATGAATATCCTACAATTTGGACATACCTATGGGCAGCTAGTGGGTCTGCAAATTCAACTTATGGACCAACAAAATCTCATAAAAAAAGTCTAACAATTGCTAATACAATTTTTAATGAATTGAACTTAGAGCTAAATACAATCAAAAACTTAGTTAATCCACTAGAAAATAAAATGGAAATAATTAGTGCTCCATTAATTAGGAACAAATAGATTAATAGATAAAAAAGATTATGAAAAAACTACTTCTAATATTATCAATTTCATTTTTATTTTCAAGTTGTTTTAGTTACAAAACAGTAAGTTATAATAATATTA
>CAYNGO010000069.1:0-3720 GCA_964397025.1 uncultured Weeksellaceae bacterium | reverse complement strand
TTTGATTTAAATTTTATGTTTTTTAAATCATGATTTTTACAATTTGTAATTGCAAATACTCCTTCAGTTGAACTTCTGTACGCAATTTTTTGATATACTTCAAGAGAAACTTCAATTTTTTCAATCTCATTTTTAAATGATTTATCTAAATCTTCTTCACTAATTATTTTTGGACAAAAAAGGAGTTGTTTAATTTGCCAATCATTCTTCATAGCAAGTTTAATTTCTCTTAAACCTTCAATTAGAAAAGTATTTGATATTTTTCTATGTTTTGCTTTTAAGGTTAGTTGATAAAAGGCCTTTACTTCTTTGTTGTTAATACTTGTAAGTTTTTTATTCATTTATTTTTTTAATAGCTTATATTTTTCTGAAAACTTAAATATATAATTTTTAGATTATACGTATAATTAATTATACTATTTTTAGCTTACAGCTATGTTTTCTTCTTTTGATAATTTATAATTAAGGAGACACTTTGATTATAACTTTTAATACCCTGACTAATATTATTAAACTTCAAAAACTTATCATAACCAGACTTTGTAATTGATTCTATTGGGTTTGAGTATTTTTTCCAAAATTCAGAATTATTTTTAAAATCTTTTAAAATTCCAGTATTTATTAGTTTTAATAATGAATTATATGATGGTTTATCATATTTGTAGAGTTCATTTAGGCATTGTCTTAATGCAAATGTATAACCATTGTATTTAAAATATAAGTCTTCATTATTTATTAAGTTGACAAAGGCAATAAAATTACATTCTAATTCTTGTGCAAAACCTAATTGATGAGCAATTTCATGCGAAGCAGTATGTGGTATACTATTTTTAGGAATTAGGCTATTTATTTGAGATTCATTAGTAAAAGGGTTAATATATCCACTAAATCCAAGATATGATAATGGTAAACTAATTAAAGATTTTTTTACAATCAAATTATTTGTTTTAACCTCAGGGTAATATTTCTTTAGGAGACTTAGATTATTATAACTAATAGAAGCTTTTTTGTTAATTCTTGCAATATCATAAGGAATTTCTGTCGAAGACGAGTCTGCTTGTGCAATTTGTCTATGTAATTTATTTGATTTTATTATTAATTGTTTTGATATTTCTTTTAAATCTTTAATTGTATATGTTGAATCAATTTTTAACTTTTCATTTAAAGAAGTTCTGTGATAATTAAAACCCCATTGAAAATAAAATAAGAAGTGTAATATAGAAACATAAAAAAATATGGATTTAATACTTTTTTGCAAATTAAATTTCTTTTTACTTATTTTCTTTATTAATGACCTGCAAATGTATAACGATATGATTATATACAAAATATCACCAAAGGAAAAAGGAAAGACTGAGGAGATAAATCTTAATATATTTGAAATAAATTGATAAATTCCAAGGCTATAATATTTTTCAATTATCTCTGGGTAATTAGAAATGTATTGAACAAATACAAGTTGAGGTATAATTAATAGTCCAATATATTTTTTTTTAAAAATCATTATTTAAAAATAGTAAAATACTATTAGTTTATTGTTAGTATTAATTAAATTTGGGATCTAAATAAAACACATCATTATGAGTAATGAAATCCGAAACCTAGAGCCCAATATTATTTGGAACAACTTTAGTAAGCTTAATGCTGTTCCAAGACCTTCAAAAAAAGAAGAAAAAGTAATTAAATTTATACATGATTTTGGTGTTAGTTTAGGTCTGGTAACTCAAATTGATAAAGTTGGTAATGTGGTAATATTTAAGCCTTCTACTGAAGGAATGGAAAACAGAAAGACAGTCATTTTACAATCTCACTTAGATATGGTTCATGAAAAAAACAATGATGTTGATTTTGACTTTGAAAAATCTGGAATTCAAATGTATGTAGACAATGATTGGGTTAGAGCAAAGGGCACTACATTGGGAGCTGATAATGGTTTGGGAGTAGCTACAATAATGAGCATACTAGAAAGTAATGATATTAATCACCCAAGTATAGAAGCATTATTTACAATTGACGAAGAGACTGGTATGACTGGAGCTTTAAAATTAGATGAAAATATTCTCAAGGGTGATATATTATTAAATTTAGATACTGAGGAGGATGATGAAATTGGGATTGGATGTGCAGGTGGGGTAGATATTACAATTAGTAATAGTTTTAATACAACTACTAATTCTAATCTTTCATTTATTAAAATCACTCTCAACGGATTGTCTGGAGGTCATTCTGGAATGGAAATCCATAAAAACTTAGGTAATTCTAATAAGTTACTTAGTAGTATTATTAATGATTTAAATCAAAATTTTTTGATTTGTATTTCCCAAATTAATGGTGGTGGTTTAAGAAATGCAATACCTAGAGAGAGTTCTTTTATATTAGGTATTAATCATTCAGATTTCGAAAGTATTAAAACTCAATCTCTAAAATCATTTAATATTATCAAAGACCAATTTTTAAATACTGATCCATTGATAAAATTAACTATTGTTGCTCTAGAAGAAAACTTTAAGGTTATAAATTCGGATAGTCAAACAGAGTTAATAAATTTAATTGAAGCTTGTCCTAATGGTGTTTATAAAATGAGTGATAATATTCCAGGTTTGGTAGAGACATCTAACAATCTTGCTAATATCAGTCTTAATGATGGAAACTTAAATATTAAGTGTTTAACAAGATCATCAGACGAATCTTCAAAAGAAGAGTTAAAAAATATCATTAAATCTCTTTTTGCTAATAAAAAATATAAAGTAGATTTTTCTGGTGATTATCCAGGATGGCAACCAAATATGCACTCCGAGATACTTACTAAGCTAGTAGAGGTTTATAAAGATTTAAATAATACAGAACCAAATGTTGCAGCTTGCCATGCTGGATTAGAATGCGGAATAATAGGGTCTCATTACCCTGATTTAGATATGATAAGCTTTGGACCAACTATTAGAGGAGCTCACTCACCAGATGAAAGAGCATCAATTAAATCAACACTTAAGTTTTGGAAATTTTTAAAAGAAGTTCTTTTAAATATCCCCTTTAAATAAAAAAACAGTCTATATTTTAAAATATAGACTGTTTTTTTATTGATTTATAGGTCATAGTTAATTTACACTTACCATACTAATTATAAAGATTAAATCTTGTTTAGGTTTTATTATTCCTCCACCTTGGACTCCGTAACCTAAACTCCAGGGCAAAAATGCAAATATCTTATCCCCAACTCTCATCATTCCTACAGCTTCTTTAAAACCAGTAATCATTTGAGCATCTGGTGATAATTGCATTGGCATAGCATTGTATCTCCCTTTGATTTCTTTATCATTGCTGTATTTCCCATAGCTTTCTTCTATTTCTTTAGAATTTGAATCTATTAAATTTGCCTCCGTATCATAAAGCTCATAAAAAAGAGTTACCCTATCTCCTTGATTTGGCTTGATTCCACTTCCTTTTTCTAAATAAAGTGTTTTTAGTCCAGATTTTGATGTTTTAGATTTGGCTTTATAGTTATTTAAAGTTGGTAAAAAACTTTTCGCTTTTTCTTTACTCTTAATCTGATTTTCTAATTTGCTTTTTCTTTTCTCTTCCTCTAGCAATCTGTTTTTCTCAACTAATTTAGTTAATTCAACATTCCATACATTTACAGCATCAAAATTATTTGCTTCAGTCCCTTGTCTAATTATATTCAATTTTTTTATAATTACATCAGAAATAGGTCGATCTGCTACA
>CAYNGO010000068.1:0-3848 GCA_964397025.1 uncultured Weeksellaceae bacterium | reverse complement strand
CAAAAATGAATAATCAAGGTCAGTGGAAATGGGCAAAAAGAGCAAGAAGTTCAGGCACTGATAAATCTTATCAAATGTCTGTTGATATTAATAAACAAGTTTTTGTTTGCGGAACAACTGGTGGTACTGCAGGAGATTCAACTAAGTTTTCTGATAATTTAATTGTTCCGCCTCAAATTTCTAATGATACTACAATGTCATCATGGGTTGCGCAAATTGATGGTTCAACAAATACTGGAGATTGGCTTTGGGCTAAATTAGCAGGCTCTAATACTGATGATGATGATAGAGCAAATGATATATGCACTGATAGATTTGGGAATGTATATGCAGTTGGTTTCTTTGAAGATGTTGCTAATTTTGATGGTATACTTTTAGATGCTACAGCTCGTAAAAAAGATATTTTTGTTTGGAAAATGAGTATGACTCCAGGAAGTTTTAGTTATAACAACTCAGTAGACACGGTTTTCTATAGTGAAGTAGTGTATAATCCATTAGATACTGGAGTTTTTATTCAATCTTCTTTTATGGTTGATGGGTGTGACACTTTATTTACTGATTCAATTATTGAGAGAAAATTAGGAGTGAAAGTTATATTTGACATTAATAATATTGGATCTGCTATAGTTTCAATTAATGGGCAAACTCAAAATTTACCCATAGAAAAAGAATATTTATCTGGCGATGTTATAAATATTTCGGCACAAATTGATCCTAATTGGTTATTTGATAATTGGTATGTAATTAATAATAATGTAGTGCTTAATGTGCTAACTACAAGTTTTATAGCTATTAATGGAGATTCATGTGTATTAAAAACAAAACCTAAACCTCCTTTAACAGCTTTTATTAATGGTAATGATACAATCTGTTCAAATACACAAAAAAATGCTCAAGTAAATATTTACTTTAGTGAAGCTATCCCACCATATAGTTTTGTTTATAAAATAGATGGTGTTGATCAACCTTTAGTTACAACTTCAGATAACCCTTATACTATAACAACTAAAAAAGAGGGTCTTTATACACTTTCAAGTTTTAATGATGCAATTAGTACAGGGTGGTGCTCTGGGTCTGCTTATGTAACAATACAAGAAGCTCCTGAAGCTATCTTTTCAACATCTTCAGATACAATTAGTATATTGTATACTAATGTTCGTTTTATTGATGAATCAAGTGGCGATATTTCTAGTTGGGAATGGGACTTTGGAGATAACACATTTTTTAGTAATGAGCAAAACCCTATTCATAATTATGAAGATTCTATTGGAATAATTGAAGTTAGTTTATTGGTTGTTGATAATATTGGTTGTAAAGACTCAACTTTCAAGCAATTATGGCTAGAAAATGAATTTTGGATTTATCTTCCAAATAGTTTTACCCCTGATGAAAATGGTGTTAATGATTATTTCTGTCTTTACTATAATGGTATTATAATTGAAACTTTTTATTTTAATATCTATAATAGAAGCTCTGACTTAGTTTATACGACAACTGATATTAACGATTTAAAATGTATGTCAAATGATAATGGTTGGGATGGTCTACATTATCAAACTGGTAATAAGCTTCCATTTGGCACATATGTTTATGAAATATATTTTCAAGATTTTGAAGGCTGGAAGCATGGTCAGACCGGAACAATACATTTAATTCGTTGATGCATTTTCTTTTTAATTATACGATGGTATTAAGGCTCTTTAAAGTTTGGAGTTTTGTAATTTTTATTTTTTTATTAATTTCATGTGAATCTGAAAAATCAAATTCAATTTTAGTTTCTGACTCTGGTCAAACTCAAGGAACATATTATCATATAAAGTATATGATTGAAGATGGTGAAAGCTTAAAAAAAAATATTGATAGTCTTTTAATTGTTATTGATAATAGTTTATCAACTTACAATCCAAACTCTTTAATTTCTAGAATCAATAATGGAGAAATAATAGCTACAGATTCAATGTTAAGGACTGTTTTTAGAGCTGCAAATGAAGTTTATGAAAATACCAATGGCGCTTTTGATTGCTCTATAACTCCTATTGTTAATGCTTGGGGTTTTGGATTTTCAAATAAAGAGAAAATGGATACTGCAAGAGTAATTGAGTTATTAAATTTAGTAGATTTTAAGAAAATTAAATTAAGTAATGATACTATTTTAATGAATGAAAATATGATGTTAGATTTTAATTCACTTGCTCAAGGTTATACAGTAGATTTAATTGCTCAGATGTTTGATGGTATAGGCTTAGATAATTACTTAATTGAAGTTGGAGGAGAAATAAAATCTAAGGGAAAGAATCCAGATAATAATTTTTGGACAATTGGTGTTGATAGGCCTAATGAAATTATTAATCCTAAAGATCGATTCCAGTTTATTTTAAATTTATTTAATACCTCTTTAGCTACTTCAGGAAATTATAGAAAATTTTACCAAGAAAATGGTGTTAAGTATTCACATGTAATTAATCCTAAGACAGGCTTTCCATCATTAAATAAGCTTCTTAGTGTTACAGTTATACATGAAAGCTGTATGAAGGCTGATGCGTATGCTACTGCTTTTATGGTAATGGGTTTGAAAAAATCTAAACTGTATTTAGATAATAATACTGATTTAAAAGCCTATATTGTTTATAGAGATACTGATGGAGAATTAAATACTTTTATATCAGAGGATCTTCAGAAAAGGATTCTTAACTAAGATTCATTTGGACATATTTCTTCTGCAGTTTTGCCGCAGTATCCACATGCTTCTCCCTCTTTGTTTAAAAATGGATTTTGACTAGCACATGTTCCAGAGAATTGACCATCTTTTTTTAATATAATCTTAATGCCTATTGCAGCAAAAACAAATGCCATCATTACTATTGTAATTATAAAGATTTTCATCTAACAAATATAGAAAAGAAAAGTAAGTTTCTTTTATTTAGTTTAATCATTTATTCAGTATTATAATTTATATATGTTTGTTAAAAATGTTAAATTATGAAAAAGAAAGCTGAAGCATTCATTAGATTGGTTGAAATCATGGATCGTTTAAGAGAAGAATGTCCATGGGATAAAAAACAAACAATGGATAGTTTGCGTTATTTAACTATTGAAGAAATGTATGAGTTATCTGATGCCATATTAGAAAAAGATATGGGTGAAATTAAAAAAGAATTAGGTGATTTATTGTTACATATTGTTTTTTACTCAAGAATAGCTTCTGAAAATAATGATTTTGATATAGCTGATGTTTTAAATGGTATTTCAGATAAATTAATATATCGCCATCCTCATATATATGGCGATGTAAAAGTTAAGGATGAGAAAGAGGTTAAGAAAAATTGGGAAAAACTAAAATTAAAAGAAGGTAAAAAATCTGTTTTAGAGGGAGTTCCAAAATCACTTCCTGCAATTGTTAAGGCTTTTAGGATTCAAGAAAAAGTTAGAGGTGTGGGTTTTGATTGGGATAATAAGACTCAGGTATGGCAAAAGGTTCAAGAAGAAATTGAGGAACTTAAACATGAAGAGACTGAAAATAATCATGATAGAATTGAATCAGAATTTGGTGATGTTCTTTTTGCATTAGTAAATTATTCAAGGTTTATAGATGTTAACCCAGAAGATGCATTAGAGAGGACAAACAAAAGGTTTATAAAAAGGTTTAAGCTAATGGAAGATAAAATTAAAACAGATGGTTATGAACTTTCCGATATGTCTTTTGATGAAATGGACAAGTATTGGGAATGGGCTAAAAAGAAATATAATATTATTTAGATTAAAAAGAAATATTTTGATCAATACAACTAAAATATAAAGCATAACTAATAATAAATTCACTTCATTATATTTGTAAATAATAAGTCAAT
>CAYNGO010000067.1:1616-3876 GCA_964397025.1 uncultured Weeksellaceae bacterium | reverse complement strand
AAATAATTTTTTACTTTTGAAATTGATTATTTAAATAATTAAAAAAAATGCAAGCATTAGTATTAGGAGCGACTGGAGCAACAGGCCAAGAATTAGTTAAATTATTATTGGAAGATTCTAATTTTAGTAAAGTTTCTGTATTTGTAAGAAGAGCAATTAATATTAATCATGAAAAATTAATAATACATGAAATTAATTTTTCCAAATTAAGACAATACAAAAGTTTAATAAATGGAGATATTCTTTTTTCTGCATTAGGAACAACTAAAAAGCAAGCTGGAGGTAAAAAAGCACAATTTTTAGTAGATTATACATATCAATATGAATTTGCTAAAATGGCTTTTGAAAATGGTATTAGTCATTATTCTTTAGTTTCTTCTGTTGGTGCAAACAAAGATTCTATTTTTTTCTATCCAAAAATCAAGGGAGCTTTAGAAGAATCAGTAAGGATTTTTAACTTTAAAAAAATTCAAATTTTTCAACCACCATCTTTAATCAGACAGCCAGAGCTAATGAGATCAGTAGAAAAAATTAGTATAAAATTATTAAATGGAATAAACAAACTTGGTTTGCTTAAAACTTTAAAACCATTATTAGTGAAGGATTTAGCAAAGAAAATGATTGATGAGTCGCTATTATCTAATGTAAATAGAGTAACTACTTATAAATTTTAAATAAACTATTTCTTACTTATTTGCATGTGAACCATCGCAATTCCCATTTGAATCTTTAGTCTTACCACATTGACATTTATTCTTTTTACTCGAAATATTTTTATTAATTAAGGCTTTACGATTCTTTAAAATTGATTCAGTTATGAAATTCATAGTTTTTTTATTTTTATCAAAATTAATCAACCTAAAGTTATAAAAAAAGCATAACTGTATGATTTTAAGCAATTTATATTTAGAATAAATAAAAATAAAAGATTTAATTTTAATATTAAAATCAGCTTTGTTATTATTAATATATAATCTGTAATTTCGGATAATTAAAAAATTAATATAAAATGATACGATCAGGAAATCCTGCACTAAGCAAAAAAACTTTTGAAAATTTAATATCTTCTGCTAATGGAGTTATGACTCTTGATGGAGCTATTAATAAAACAGCCATTAGTATGGGTATCTTATTACTTGCGGCTTATTATACATACAGTAATGCTATTATTGATTATGTTATAATTGGTTTTGTAGGTGGATTTATTGTGGCTTTGATTACTATCTTTAAAAAAGAGTGGTCTGCTACAACTGTTCCTATATACGCATTACTTGAAGGATTAGCACTTGGAGGTATTTCAAAAATTTATGCTGATGCATTTGAGCCTGGAATTGTGCCTCAGGCAATTATGCTCACTTTAGGAATTTTATTTGCTCTTTTATTTGCTTATAAATCAAAAATTATAAAGGCAACAGAAAATTTTAAGTTAGGTCTTTTTGCCGCAACTGCTGGTATTGGAATTGTGTATCTAATTAGTTTCTTGATGAGTATGTTTGGTAGTGGCGGATTACCAGTTATGAATCCAGCAAACTCATCTATGTTAAGTGTAGGTTTTTCTCTTTTTGTTGTAATTATTGCATCTTTAAATTTAGTTATGGATTTTGATTTTATTGAAAACGGAGCTGCTAATGGGGCTCCAAAGTATATGGAATGGTATGGTGCATTTGGATTAATGGTAACACTAATATGGTTATATCTTGAAATATTAAGGTTGCTTGCCAAACTTAGTTCAAGAAGGTAGATTATGAAAAAACTACTAAGCATATTATTCTACCTACCTAATATTTTATTCTTTATCTATTTTTTGACTTCCTTATAAGAGTTTTTAATTAAATCTTGCATATTTATAATATCAAGTGTTTTTTCATTGGTAGCTTCTAATATTACTTTTGGTGCAGCATTATTGATTAAGGCTTCTTTCCATCTTAATGCACAGAGACACCATTTGTCACCATGTTTTAGGCCTGTAAATCCAAATTGAGGCAAAGATGTACTTAGATCATTTCCATGAGCTTTTGAGAAGAGTAGAAAAGCTTCATCAACTATAACACATACTGTATGCATGCCTAAATCAGAGTCATCAGTATCACAACAACCGTTTCTGAAAAAACCTGTTAATGGGCTTTTACTGCATATAATTAATGGTTCGCCAAAAACATTTTTGTTCATTTGATTTTGTAAAATTATTTGATGTTAAAGTTAAGAAATATAATTGCATTATATTTGACAAAAACATAACAGATATGAAAAACATATTTTA
>CAYNGO010000067.1:0-1516 GCA_964397025.1 uncultured Weeksellaceae bacterium | reverse complement strand
TAGATAATTTTTAAAATCAGTAACTTCAATTAAATAATGGGTATAGTTAAAAATCAGAGCATTAAAAACTCTTTGTTTTTTTACATAGGTATAACTTTTGGAGCTTTTTCCACCATTATATTATATCCTAATGCCTTTAATGTACACCCTGAGCATCTAGGCTTATTACAGATTATTGTTGCATATTCTACTATGATTTCTGCATTTTCATTGCTAGGGACTCCAAAAACATTAATACGTTTCTTCCCAAGAGTTAAAAATAAAAATCAATTAATATCACTTTCTTTTCTGATTCCAATAATTGGATTCTTATTTGTTTTACTTCTCTATTTTTTGTTTAAAGAGAGTTTTCTAGAATTTATTAAACCCAATACTGTTGAGCTTGATGAATTAAAAACGTTTGCTTTGTTGAAGATGAATTTTCATCTAGTATTTTTTTTAGTAGTATTTATTTCATTTTTTGAGGTTCTTTCTTCTCTTTCTTATTCTATACTAGATACAACTTTTCCAATATTTTTAAAAGAGGTTTTTCTTAAAGGGATGAATGTTATGCTTTTGTTTTTACATTGGTTTAATTATCTTGATTTTACTACATTTCTTAACTTATATATTGCATTATACTTAGTAATGATAATTTTTATTTCAGTAAGTATTTTTAGAAAATACACTTATAGATTAACATTCAATTTTAATGAAATCCAAAGCAAAGAACTTCTTGTTTATGGATTATATGTTCTTACTGGTGGTGCTTCTGCGATTTTAGTTTCTAAAGTAGATATGGTAATGATTGGTAAATTAATTGGATATAAAGAAGTAGCTTTTTATACAGTTGCTTTCTTTATTGGAAATGTTGTTAGAGTGCCTGCAAGAGCTATAGGCTCTATTTGCATGCCTTTAGTTGCTAGTGCATGGGGTAAAGATGATTTAGCAGCTATTAAAGATATTTATGTAAAATCCGCAATAAATCAATTAATCTTTGGTGGACTAATTTTTTTAGGAATTTGGTTGAATGTTGATGATGCATTAAGCTTACTGCCTGAGAAATTTCAAGGTGGGAGATTAGTAGTTTTTTTTATTGCTTTTTCTCAATTATTCAATGTTGCTACAGGAGTTAATGGGTTAATTATTGCAAACTCTAAATATTTTAGATTTGATTTATATTCAAATTTCATGCTTCTATGTATTACTTTATTTACAAATTTTATTTTTATTCCTTCTTCCAGTCCTTTAGCTGCATATGATATTGTAGGTATTAATGGAGCTGCTTTTGCAACAGCATTATCAGTATTCTTTTTTAACATTATTAAAATGATATTTCTGTATTGGAAGGTAGGTATTCAACCTTTTACCATAAGAACTCTTTTTACTATTGCCCTATTAACTGTAATTTATTATTTCAGTCTTTATATACCTGTAGGTGAAAATGTATATATTAATTTATTATGGAGATCATTTTATATTTTATTACTTTTTCTACCAGCTATGTATTTAATGAATCTATCAAAAGATATCAATC
>CAYNGO010000066.1:0-3929 GCA_964397025.1 uncultured Weeksellaceae bacterium | reverse complement strand
AAGGTCTTGCTAATGACGATATAAGAGGAAGTGTAAATAATAGATTAATTAAAGAAACTTTTTTATCAATTCTTAATGGAGTTATTTTATCTGTAATCTTGTTTTTATTTATTATGATTTCTGGTGAAGAATATTTGGTTGCTCTAGCAATTTCAATTTCATTAGTAATTGTGATAATCGTTGCTGGCATAATTGGAACCTTCATACCTCTATTTTTAGAAAAAAGAGGTGTTGATCCAGCCATTGCTACTGGTCCATTTATTACTACAAGTAATGATATATTTGGGATTTTAATTTATTTTTATATTGCTAAATTAATTTTACCTATTTAATGAAGATTCTTCATCTTGATTCTAATCACCCAATATTAATTTCTAATCTTAAAAAAAAAGGATATATCAATGATCTTGATATTTCTTCATCCAAACATGATATAGGTAAGGTTATTGAAAACTATGATGGTTTAATTTTAAGAAGTAGATTTGAAATTGATAAAGATTTTATTGATAAGGCTATAAATTTAAAATTTATAGCTAGAGTAGGTTCAGGCCTGGAAAATATAGATTGTAATTATGCAAAAAGTAAAAATATTGAAGTGATATCTTCGCCTGAAGGAAATAGTAATGCAGTTGGTGATCATGCTATGGGATTATTATTGTCATTATTAAACAATATTAATACATCTTCAAATCAAGTTAAAAAGGGGCTCTGGTATAGAGAAAAAAATAGAGGGTTCGAAATTGAAGGCAAAACAGTAGCAATACTTGGAATGGGCAATACAGGAAAAAATTTTGCAAAAAAAATTTCAGGATTTAATTGTAAGCTTTTTTTCTTTGATACAGATGATAAAATTGAAAGTAAATATGCAAAAAAAACTTCTTTAGATTTTTTATATAAAAACGCTGATATTGTTAGTTTACATTTACCTTTTACTTTAGAAACCATTGATTTATTTAACAAAGAAACTATTCAAAAATTCAATAAACCTTTTTGGTTAATCAATACTAGTAGAGGTAAAATAGTTAATACTTCTGATCTTGTCGATGCTTTAAATGAAAAAAAAATACTAGGAGCTGGCTTAGATGTGATTGATATTGAAAGTTCATCCTTTAATAACATTGAGAAAGAATTAAATCCATACTTTTATGAACTAATTAATTTAAAAAATGTAATTATTACCCCTCATATTGCTGGATGGACATTCGAAAGCAATGTTAAATTATCTCAAATTATTATAGATAAAATTGAATCTTACATTAAATAAAATGAAAAAAGTTTTAGTATTATGTACTGGTAATTCATGTAGGAGTCAAATGGCTCACGGCTACTTGGAATTTTTTGCTAAATCAAGATTAAAAATATTTAGTGCAGGTATTGAGGTTCATGGAGTTAATCAGACAGCAATTAAGATTATGAAGGAAGACAATATTGATATTTCAAATTATTCTTCTAACCTTGTTGACGAATATTTACATATAGATTTTGATTATATAATAACTGTCTGCGATCACGCTAAGGAAAGCTGCCCTTTGTTTGATGTAAAAGATGCTATTAAAATCCATAAGAATTTCTTTGACCCTTCAAAATCAGATCACAAATCAAAATTATTTTTAGAAAACTTTAGAATTGTAAGAAATGATATAAAAAAGTATTGCAAGGATTTTATAGATGAAATAGTTAAATCTTAAACACAAATCAATTGTGATATATTATTGTAAGTCTGCTCAATTAATACAGTTTTATTCTTTTTAAATGCAGCAAACGATTTTATTTCTAAGTTTCTTACAGTATATAATTTTAAATCTTTTTTAATTGTAATTTTAAAATTAGATTTTAACTCAGTCGTTAATTTATCTATATTATTATAGTCATCTTCTACACATAAGATTAGACTAATTGCAGAATTCTGAGTTAAATTTATTTTAACTTTATTTTGAGATAATAAAGTTAAAATTGCTTTTGTTTTATCATTAATTGTAAATGAAAAATCCAATGAAGAAATACTTAGAAGTATTTGATTTTCTTTTAAAATATAGCAAGGTACCTTAGGAAATATATCTTTAGATTTACTGACACAAGTACCTAAAGATGTTGGATTAATATAGGATTTAACATATAAAGGAATTTCCTTTTTCTGTAAAGGCTGTATTGTTTTTGGATGAATAACTGAGGCGCCATAAAATGCTAGTTCAATTGCCTCTGTGTATGATATTTTTTCTAATAAAGTAGTGTTTTTAAATTTATTCGGGTCAGCATTAAATATTCCGTCTACATCTTTCCAAATAGTTACTGAGTTTGCATTTAGACAATATGCAAATATCGAAGCAGTATAATCACTAGCTTCTCTTCCCATAGTCGTAGTGAAGTTATCTTCATTACTAGAAATAAAGCCTTGGGTTAGACTTATATTGGAGTTAAATTTTGTTTTTAGAATATTTTCTTGAGTTAACTTCCAATTAATGTTTGCATTTCTGTAGTAAGAATCAGTTTTTATTAACTCTCGAACGTCTTTAAAACTACTTTTTATATTAACAATGTTAAAATATTCGTTTATAATTTTAGAAGCCATTAGCTCTCCATAGGGAATTATTTGATCGTAAATAAAGTTATAGTTTGGAGATTTGTTATTATTTAAAAAGTCCTGGATTTTCTGAAAATCATTCCTAACAATTTTATAAATCTGGTGACTTTCTATAAATAGACTATCCATTATTTTTATGTGGAAGTCGTGTAATTCATTTATCGAGTTTAATAAGTTATTGCTATTTTTTAAGTAGAGATCAACAATATTTTCTAATGCGTTAGTTGTCTTTCCAATTGCAGAAACAATTATGATTGTATTACTGTAATCCATGCTATCTACTATAGTTGCAACTTTTTTAATATTAGTTGCATCTTTAATTGAAGCACCTCCAAATTTCAAAATTTGCATAGCTTATTTATAATTTTTTAATGCTTTACTATCTAGGTGAACAATACTCCAATCTTGTTTTATCAGAGCTCCTTTATTTAAATAAAATTTAATAGCCTTTTCATTCCAATTAATAACTTCCCAAGAGACTCTTTTAACCTTTAAGTTCTTTGCATAATTAACTACTTTATCGAGTAATAAAGTTCCAACCCCATTTGTTCTCATATTTTCAGTAACAATTAAATCCTCTAAGTGAATTGTTCTTCCTTTCCAAGTTGAATATCTATTATAAATTATAGCTGCACCAATTATACTGTTTTTATTTTCTGCAACAAAACACTTAAAATATGATTTTTCTCCAAACCCATCATTGACTAGTGTTGTAGAGTCAATCTCAACCTCGTTTGGTTCTTTTTCAAATTCAGCCAACTCCTTAATTAGATTGATTACATCAGTCATGTCTTTTTCTTGAGCCTCTCTAGCTATGATCTTCATAATCTAAATATTATGACCAAATATAGCTATATAATAAAAAAATTATAGCTAAATTTAAAAAACTTTTAGATAGTATTTTGACAAATAAGAATCAGACCCTTGGTGAGTTTATTATTGAAAATCAAAAATCTCATCAATATTCTTCGGGTGAACTATCTTCATTAATTAATTCGATAAGACTTGCTGCAAAAGTTGTAAATTTTCAAGTAAATAAAGCTGGCTTAGTTGATATAATTGGTGATAGTAACAAAATTAATACACAAGGAGAAGACCAGCAAAAATTAGATTTTTATGCAAATGATATCTTTATTAATGCATTAAGAAATAGAAATATTGTATGTGGGATTGCAAGTGAAGAGGAAGAAGATTTTATTTCTATTAATAGTTTAGATAAATCTAATAATAACAAATATGTTGTTTTAATTGATCCACTAGATGGATCATCTAACATTGATGTAAATGTTTCAGTTGGAACAATATTTTCAATATACAAGAGAATTAGTAAAACTGGCACAAAAGTAGT
>CAYNGO010000065.1:0-4357 GCA_964397025.1 uncultured Weeksellaceae bacterium | reverse complement strand
AGAAACCTTAAATGAGTCTTTTATAATAGTATCTTTTAAAGTGTAGGAGCTTAAAGAAAAAATTAGAAATACGGATAAAAGTAGATGTTTATTTTTCATTTTATAAAGATATGTATTTATATTTGAAGTTGAGATAAATACATATATATATATAATGAGAAAAAAAATTTTATTGCTAGGTTCTGGAGAGTTAGGTAAGGAATTGGTTATTGCTTTTCAAAGACTAGGGCAGTATGTTATTGCTGTTGATTCATACAAGAATGCACCTGCAATGCAAGTGGCTCATGATTTTGAAGTTATTAATATGCTTGATGGAGAGGCTCTGGATAAAATTGTTAGTAAACATAAGCCTGATATTATTGTACCTGAGGTTGAAAGTATAAGGACAGAGCATTTTTACAAATACGAGGAACAGGGTTATCACGTTGTTCCATCCGCTATGGCAGCAAACTATACAATGAATAGAAAAGCAATTCGTGATTTAGCAGCAATTGATCTATCAATAAAAACTGCAAGATATAAGTATGCAAGTTCTTTAAGTGATCTTAAATTAGGAGTTGAATACTGCAGTTTTCCATGCGTTGTCAAGCCATTAATGTCAAGCTCTGGCAAAGGTCAGTCTGTTATTAGATCAGCAGAAGACATTGAAAAAGCATGGAGTTATGCTTTAGAAGGTTCTAGAGGAGATTTAATGGAAGTTATAGTAGAAGAGTTTATTTCTTTTGAATATGAAATTACTCTTTTAACATTAACGCAAAATAATGGGAATACTTTATTTTGCCCACCAATTGGGCATAGGCAAGAAAGAGGAGATTATCAAGAAAGTTGGCAGCCAATGCCTATGCAAGATTCTTTTTTAAAAGAAGCTGAAGAAATGGCATTAAAAGTAACTCATGCCCTCGGGGGGGCTGGTATATGGGGAGTTGAATTTTTTATTGCAAATGATGGCGTGTATTTTTCAGAGCTATCTCCACGCCCTCATGATACAGGCATGGTTACTTTAGCAAATACTCAAAATTTTAATGAATTTGAACTACATGCCAGAGCAATTCTTGGCATACCTGTAGAGAAAATATGTCTATTGAAAAATGGAGCTTCTGCTGTTGTTTTAGCAAAAGAAGATAGAAATAATTTCCCTGTTTTTACAGGCTTAGATAAGGCTGCTAGTATAGAGAATACTGATTTTAAAATCTTCAGTAAACCATCATCAAGGCCTTATAGAAGAATGGCTGTTGCTTTAGCTTATGGAAAGGATTCTGTAGATATATTAGTTAAAAAAGCCAAAAATGTTGCTTCGCATATTAAACTAGATGAGTAATTATTTTAAACTAATGATTTCCACATTTTAAAATGAGGTCCGATTTCTTTTATGTTAAACTCTTTACCGTCGATATTAAAGCCTAAAGATTTATAAAAATCTAAAGCAATTAACCTCGCATTGCACCAAAGTATGTCACAGTTTTTATTTTTAAGTATTATAAAAGCTTCTTTCATTAATTTAGATGCAGCAGAATTTCTTCTAAATTTTGGATGTGTTGCCATTCCTCTTAATCTATATCCATTTTTTGATTTTAAAATTGAATCATTTTCAGGGTAAAAAGTTCCTATAGAAACAATTTCTTTATTTACTATAGATGCTAAATGTATAGTTTTTAAATGACTATCTTCATCATAGTATGTTGTTTCAATTGGAAGGCTTGGTCTTAAAACTAGGTTTCTAAGCGGTCGTATTGCTTCAGCATTGACTTGTTGAACAATCATATTTATAATGAAAAATCATCCATTCCAAAATAAAATTCTAAAACTTTTATTTTAAAAATATAATCATATTTTGCTTTAATTAAATCTGATTGAGAAGATTCAAATAATTGCTGAGCTTGAAAGAAATTAATACCGTTCATTGCTCCATTTTCAAATCTTTCTTTAGCATAATTATATGCAGTTTTTCTCGCTAATTCAGTTTTTTTAGCTGCCTCATAAGCCTTCATTGCTCCTTTTGCATCATTTAAAGATTGATTGATTGTATTTTCTAAATCTAATCTTGCTTGGTCAAGGAAGTTTCTACTTCTTAAAACATTAAGTTGTGATTTTTTAATATTTGATCTTGTAGTAAAGCCATTAATAACAGGAATATTTATTTGTAAGCCAATGCTTTCCCCAGCATTTAGGTCAAATTGATTTTTTAATGATGTTGGAGCATCAATAATTACTCTTGAATTATATGAGTAGTATGCAGATATAGATGGAATGAGTGAAGATCTAGATATTTTTTCATCCTTTATAGCTATTCTAAGATTAGTTTCTGCAAGTTTGATGTCATTTCTGTGCTTTACAGACTCATTAATAATTTCAATTGCACTTTTGCCTAAAATATTAGTTTCAGGGATGTCATAGTTTTCATCAGCAATCTCAAAATTAGAATAATCATCAATCATCAATAGTTGTGCTAATGAGATCTTAGAAATAAAATAATTGTTTTCGGCAATTACTAAACTTTGTTCTGATTTTGCCAAATTTGCTTCGATTTCAAACAGATCTCCTTTTGGTATTACACCATTAGTAAATTTAGTTTGAGCTATTTTCAGCTCTTTTTTTGCAATATCAAGTTGAGACATTTGTACTTCTAATTGTTCTTTATTAAATAGAATCTGTAGATATGAATTGGCAATTAGTAATGATATGTCTTCTTTCATATCGTTTAATTGATATTTCTTGGCTAAAAGATCAAGATTAGCTCTATGCAATCTTCTGATATTTGCAAGCCCATTAAATAAATTAACACCCACACTCATATTAACGGATGAGTTTTCAGTAGTTTGGTTTTCTAAAAGTCCAGTTGTTATGTTTTGTGTCAATCCAGTATTCCAACTATGATTACCACTAATGTTAAAGTTTGGAATAAAGTTTCCAATAGCTATCTTTTTATTTTCTGAGGAATTAAGAAGATCTAAGGTTGAATTTTTAATAGAAATATTTTTTTCTATTGCTCTTTCAATACATTCTTTGAGTGTCAGAGTTTCTTGGGCTATTACGTTTGATGTGATAGTTAATAGTAAAAACGAAATAAATATTTTTGATGTTATTTTTCCCATTTGTTGATTTTATTTGGTTTTGTTATACTCCATATCTTCACTTTTTCTTCTTCAGCAACTCCAGAAATAACTTCTATATTTATTCCGTCGGCTAAACCAAGTTTTAATTCTCTTTTCTCAAATTCTTGATCCCCAGTTTCTATTTCCACAAATGGTTTTTTTGTGTCTTTATCATATTGAATTACAGCCTCACTTAGTGCATTTACATTTTCTCTACTGGCTGTTATAATAGATGCATTTGCACTGTAACCTGCTCTTACAAAAAACTCATTATCTATCAATACTTCAGCTTCAATTTTAAATTGTACTGCACCACCTTCTTCTACACCTTTTGGAGCAATAAATTTTAGTTTTGCTGGATATATTTTATTCTCAATGGCAGCTAAATTTACTTCAAGATCCATATCTTTTTTTAGTTTACTTACTTCTCCTTCATCAACCTTACCTTCAAAGATCATTACATTTAAATCAGCAATTGTAGCAATAGTAGTTCCGGGGTTAAATGTATTTGCTTGAATAACTTGATCTCCTTTTTTTACAGGAATCTCTAAAACTGTTCCAGTAACTGTAGCTCTAACATTAGTATTCGTTACACTAGATCCATCTGAAGATCCTAGTTTTATAATTTGCAAATCACTTTCTGCATTTTTTAAATTTTGCTGAGATTGATTATATTGAAGTTCAATACTATTATATTCTTGTTCTGAAATAATACCTTTAACAAAAAGGTTTTTATTTCTAGTAAATTCTGTTTCAGAGTTTGCCAAAACAATTTTAGCACTTTTTACCCTTCCTTCAGCACTATTTAATGTTTGTTCGTTAGGAACTACTTTGATTTTTACTAATAAATCACCGGCCTTTACTTGATCTCCCTCTTTTACTAATATTTTATCAATAATTCCAGCAATCTGAGGTTTGATTTCTACCTCATCTTCGGGAATCACCTTACCAGTAGCTACAATTTTAGTCTGAATAGTTTCTTTCTTTAATTGAGTTGTTTCATACTTTGTAACATCTTTTTTATTAGACTTTATAAAAAAAGATGTTGCTAATATTATTCCTAAAGCTAATAATCCAATTCCTATTTTTTTTAAATTTTTCATTTGTTTAATTTTTATTCTATTATTCTTCTCTTAATGCTTCTATTGGTTTAACACTAATTGCTTTTTCTGCTGGAATAAAACCAATTAATGTTCCGAGTCCTGTCATTAATAATAAGGCTGCAAGTATAAAGCTAATTGGGACTGTGGGATTTGTAAATGGGA
>CAYNGO010000064.1:0-5192 GCA_964397025.1 uncultured Weeksellaceae bacterium | reverse complement strand
TCAAAAGATATTGCTACCTTATGTCTTTGTCCTGGTGTTGTTGGTTTAAATTTTCTTACTGCCATTTTCTTTGTTATATATTACTATAAAAATCAATAGAATCCCCTTCAGATAACTGAACAATAGCTTTCTTATAAGTACTTGTCTTACCTACTATCATCCCTGATTTTGATCCTCTTACTCTTTTCTTACCAATACAAACCATCGTTCTAACAGAATCAACAACAACATCATATTGTTGCTCAACAGCTTTTCTGATTTGAATTTTATTTGCTTTTCTATCTACTACAAAGGCATAACGATTGAATTTTTCACTTTCAAGTGTCATTTTCTCTGTAATTACTGGCTTTTTTATAATACTCATTGTCGTTATAATTAAAAATTTTGTTCAATCTCCTTAATAGAAGATTCAATAAATAACATTTTATTAGCGTTCATAATGTCGTAAGTGTTTAATTCTGAAGCTAATACAACCTTTGCCTTACTTAAATTTCGGGAAGACAAAAATATATTTTTATTCGGTTTATCAAGCACTAAAACAGTTTTATTATTTAATAGATCAAAGTTAGCCAATGTACTAGAGTAAGACTTTGTAGATGGCGTCTCAAAATTAAAATCTTCTAGAATAATAATATTCTTCTCATTAAGCTTATATGTTAAGGCAGATTTTCTTGCTAAACGCTTAACTTTTTTATTTACTTTAAAGTCATATTTTCTAGGTCTAGGACCAAATATACGACCACCCCCTCTAAATAATGGATTTTTAATATCTCCTACCCTTGCAGCTCCACTACCTTTTTGTTTTCTAAGTTTTCTACGACTTCCAGTTATAGCTCCTCTTTCTTTAGCACTATGAGTACCTGACCTTTTGCTAGCAAGATGTTGTTTAACATCTAAATAAATTGCATGATCATTTGGTTCAATACCAAACACATCTTTACTAAGATCAACTTTCTTAGTCGTTTCCTTTCCTTTAATATTATGTACAGCTATCTTCATTATTTCTCTATTATTATATATGAATTTTTAGCTCCAGGAACAGCTCCCTTAACAACTAATATATTTTTATCATTCATAATTTTTAAAACCTGTAAATTTTCAACTTTTACTTTAGCATTACCCATCTGACCAGCCATTCTCATTCCTTTAAAAACTCTTGCTGGATAAGATGCAGCTCCAATTGATCCTGGAGCTCTTAATCTATTATGCTGACCATGCGTTGCATCACCTACTCCTGCAAAACCATGTCTTTTCACAACACCTTGAAAACCCTTTCCTTTTGATGTTCCTGTTACAGTTACAAAGTCACCTTCTTCAAAAACTTCAACATTTAATGAATCTCCAAGAGAAACTTCATTATCAAAAGAAGAAACTTCAATCAACTTTTTATATGCTGTAGCACCGGCTTTCTTTAAATGACCTAATAAAGCTTTTGATAAACGAGAATCTTTTTGATCATCAAAACCAAGTTGAACAGCATCATAACCATCAGTACTTTTTGTTTTAATCTGAGTAACAGTACACGGACCAGCCTCAATTATTGTGCATGGTATATTCTTACCCTCATCTGAGAACATCGATGTCATACCTATTTTTTTACCTATTAATCCTGGCATCTTTCTAATTTTTAAATTACTTTAATTTCAACTTTAACTCCACTTGGCAATTCTAATTTCATCAAAGCATCAATAGTTTTTGATGATGAAGAATAAATATCCATTAACCTTCTATGGTTAGCAAGTTGAAATTGCTCTCTTGCTTGCTTATTTACATGAGGAGAACGCAAAACAGTATATATTCTTTTATGCGTAGGAAGTGGAATTGGCCCACTAATTATAGCACCAGAATTTTTTACCGTCTTTACTATTTTCTCAGCTGATTGATCAACCAGTGTATGATCAAATGATTTAAGCTTTATTCTAACTTTTTGTGCCATAATTATTTTTATTTATCTCCTTTAATATTTGCTATTACTTCTTCTGAAACATGTTTAGGTGCGTTTTCAAAAGCAAAAAACTCCATCGTTGAAGTTGCTCTTCCTGAAGTTATAGTTCTTAAATCTGTAATATATCCGAACATTTCTGATAAAGGAACTTTTGCACTAACAACTTTAGCACCACCTTTATCATCCATTCCCTCTACTTGTCCTCTTCTTCTATTTAAATCTCCAATTACATCTCCCATGTTTTGCTCAGGTGTAATTACAGATAATTTCATTATTGGCTCTAATAAGACAGGCGTAGCTTGTTTAGCCGCAACTTTAAAAGCTATCTGAGCACATAATTCAAATGATAATGCATCAGAATCAACATCATGATAAGAACCATCATAAAGTCTTACTTTCATTGTGTTAATTGGAAAACCAGCTAAAACACCATTATTCATAGCCATCTTAAAACCTTTTTCTACAGAAGGAATAAATTCTTTAGGAATATTACCACCTTTAATCACATTAATAAATTGTAAACCTTCTCCTTCAAAATCATCATCTGCAGGAGATAATTCAAATCTAATATCAGCAAATTTACCACGACCCCCTGATTGTTTTTTATACACTTCTTTATGATCAACAGATGAAGTAATAGCCTCTTTATATGCTACCTGAGGAGCTCCTTCATTAACATTCACATCAAATTCTCTTTTTAATCGATCAACAATAATTTCTAAATGTAATTCTCCCATACCAGAAATAATTGTTTGTCCAGAATCTTCATCTGTCTTTACAGTAAAAGTAGGATCCTCTTCAGCTAACTTACCTAAAGCAACACCTAACTTATCAAGATCCATTTGAGTTTTTGGCTCAATAGCAATACCAATTACAGGATCTGGAAAATCCATTGATTCTAAAACTATTCTATTTTTCAAGTCACAAAGAGTATCTCCTGTTCTAATATCTTTAAATCCTACTAAAGCAGCTATATCACCAGCCTGTAAAGAATCAATTTGATTTTGCTTATTAGAATGCATTTGATAGATTCTTGAAATTCTTTCTTTTTTACCAGTTCTTGAATTATGAACAAATGTACCCTGATTTAATGTTCCAGAATATGCTCTTGTAAAACATAAACGACCAACATAAGGGTCAGTAGCAATTTTAAATGCTAAAGCAGCGAATGGCTCACTTGCATCAGGTTGTCTACTTTCTTCTGCATCAGTATCAGGATTAGTACCTGTTATCGCATCAACATCTAATGGTGAAGGTAGAATCTCCATTACCATATCAAGCATAGCTTGAACACCTTTATTTTTAAAAGCAGAACCACACATCATAGGAACAACTTTTCCTGAAATAGTCGCTGCACGAAGTGCATTTAATATTTCTCTTTCTGTTAATGAATTTTCATCTTCAAAATATTTTTCCATTAGAGATTCATCAAATTCAGCTACAGCTTCTAATAATTGACCTCTATATTCTCTTGCTTCATCAATAATATCAGCAGGTATTTCAACTTCCTTATATGTCATTCCTTGATCTTCTTCATTCCAAATAATTCCTTTGAAATTTATTAAATCAACAACACCTTTAAAATCATCTTCAGCTCCAATAGGTATTTGAAGAGGAAGTGCATGACTTCCTAACATTTC
Organism: uncultured Weeksellaceae bacterium; assembly: GCA_964397025.1. Taxonomy (GTDB): domain Bacteria; phylum Bacteroidota; class Bacteroidia; order Flavobacteriales; family BACL11. Next base: position 1,607 of record CAYNGO010000064.1, on the reverse strand, counting down.
TTTAACCTGTGCAGAGACTTTTAAAAAATTTGCTCCTTGACGATCCATTTTATTTACAAAACCTATTCTAGGGACATTATAGTTATTTGCTAATCTCCAATTAGTTTCAGATTGAGGCTCAACACCGTCAACAGCACTAAACAAAAATACTAAACCATCTAAAACTCTTAATGATCTATTTACTTCAACAGTAAAATCAACGTGCCCTGGAGTGTCAATAATATTAACATGGTAATTAGTACCTCTGTAGTCCCATCCTAATGTAGTAGCGGCCGAGGTAATTGTAATTCCTCTTTCCTGCTCCTGCTCCATCCAATCCATTGTTGCTGCACCATCGTGAACCTCACCAATCTTATGATTCACTCCACCATAATATAGTATACGTTCTGTAGTAGTAGTTTTACCAGCATCAATATGAGCTGCAATACCAATATTTCTTGTAAAGTTTAAGTCTCTTGCCATTATTCTTATTTAAAATCTAAAATGTGAAAAAGCTTTATTGGCTTCGGCCATTCTGTGTGTATCTTGTTTTTTCTTATACGAAGCACCTTCTTCTTTGTATCCAGCCAATATTTCTCCAGCTAGCTTCTGTTCCATTGTTTTTTCATTACGTTTTCTTGCTGCACCTATCATCCACTTCATACCTAATGAAACTCTTCTATCTTCTCTTACTGGGTGAGGAATCTGAAAAGTTGCTCCCCCAATTCTTCTACTCCTAACTTCTACATGAGGCATTATATTCTCTAATGATTTCTCAAAAACCTTAAGAGAAGTTTCTTCAGTTTCTTTTTCAGCAATACTATCCATGGCATCATAAAAAACTTTGAATGCTGTATTTTTTCTACCATCTAACATTAGATTATTCACAAAACGTGTTACTAATGTACTTCCAAATTTTGGATCTGGAATAAGTATTCTTTTTTTAGCTTTTTTCTTTCTCATTTATCTTTATTTATTTCTTTGGTTTTTTAGCACCATACTTTGATCTTCTCTGAGTTCTTTCATTAACTCCAGATGTATCTAATGCACCTCTTACAATATGATATCTAACTCCAGGTAAATCTTTCACCCTACCACCTCTAACTAATACAACAGAATATTCTTGAAGATTATGACCTTCTCCTCCAATATAGGCATTTACTTCATTTCCATTTGTTAATCTTACCCTAGCTACTTTTCTAAGTGCTGAGTTTGGTTTTTTTGGTGTAGTAGTATACACTCGAGTGCATACTCCCCTTCTTTGAGGACAGTTTTTTAAAGCTAAAGATTTACTCTTTTTCTTAATAGTTACTCGACCTTTTCTTACTAATTGTTGTATTGTTGGCATATTATATCTTTACTAAAATGGTCGGCAAAAGTAATAATTTATTACATTAATATGAAATAGAAATGCTTTTTTTTTACCTCCTATAAAAATTCAATTTATAAGTAGTATGATTTTTTTTTAGAAAAAAGACTCAAAAAGCTTATAATCAGTCTATTATTAAGACAAAGAGAAAGTATAGAAAAAAGCTAAAATATTACTCTATAATTATTTTAAAATTAAACAGTTTTTCACCTTCTTCAATTTTCAAGAAGTAAATTCCACTGGCTTTATTTTTATTTGT
>CAYNGO010000063.1:0-5432 GCA_964397025.1 uncultured Weeksellaceae bacterium | reverse complement strand
GCAAGTAATGCTGTAAGCACTAAATACATCATATTAATCATCTTCTGCCTTGGTGATAAGTTACCTCCTGCCATCTATTTTTCTATTTTTTATTAAATGAACGATTATTTATTTGGATTCATTGCATTCAACATATTTGAATAAACTCCATTTAATGATTCTAAATTCTCAGCTAAATTTGCAACCTGCTGTTGGAATTTTTTGGAATCTTCTACTGAAGCTTGTAAATTTTGTAAAAACAAGTTAGTTGCTTCCATCTGCTGATTTGATGTTTGAAGCTGAAGCTCATAAAGCGAATTTAATGCATTCATATTTTTCACTCCTTCTTGAATTTGATTATTGTAATCAGCAATTCCAGAAGCAGCCGTAATAGTCTCATTTAATTGTTTCGCTGAATCACCAAAAGATCTTAACCCTTCATTTAAACTCTCAACAAGTTCATTATCTATCTTAGCTCTTTCTAAAGCCTCATCAAGTTGTTGAGCAGGTCTTTTGTTTTCATCATTCATGTGTGCAAGCTCAGGATAAACTAATGACCAATCTGGCTCTTCATGAGTTTTCTCAAATGCAGAAAAGAAAAAGATAACAGCCTCGGTACCTAAACCAATAGTTAAAAATAATCCAGCAAAAGGCCAATGTTCAATTTTAAATAAAGCACCAATAATAACTAAAGATGCTCCCCATCCATATAACTTTGGCATCATTACTTGATACCACTTTGCTTCAGTAACTTTTTCTAATTTATCTATAAAACTCATTTCTTTTTTTTGTATAATTATTTATAAAATATGATTTCGCTATCTTGAAATCACTGTTTGTTTATTGGAAGTCTTTTTTATCACGACCTAAGAAATCAACAGCACATCTAAATCCGATATAACACTTTGAAGTATCTTGATATTCATAAGATCTTGTACTGTTTTGAATAAAATAAGCTATATCTTTCCATGAACCTCCACGAATAACTTTTCTTTTTAATACCGAATGATCATCTTCACTTGCATTATAGTGATAGTCTGAATTCATGTCATGAGAATAACTAAATGCAGATTCATCAAATGCATTAGAAGTCCATTCAGCAATGTTACCTGACATATCATAAAGCCCATATCCGTTAGGATTATATGAAGCTACTTTAACAGTCTTTAGGCCGCCATCAGCAACATAGTTACCTCTTAAAGGCTTAAAGTTAGCAAGAAAACAACCTTTGTTGTTTCTAGTATAAGGCCCACCCCAAGGGTATGGTGAAAGCGCTTGACCACCTCTGGCAGCATATTCCCATTCAGATTCAGTAGGTAATCTAAAATCAGGTAAAGCCTGTTGATTATTTGCTAATAAAAACTTATTCATTTCTTGAGTTCTCCACTTTGTAAAAGCAATTGCTTGTTTCCAGCTTACTCCAACAACAGGATAATCATCATATGCAGTGTGAGAGTAATAATCATTAGTATATGGTTCGTTAAAAGAATATGCATAGTCATGCATCCAAGACAAGGTATCAGGATAAATTGGTATAGATACAGTTGATAAAAACTCACTTCTATCTCTTTTACCAGAAGCATTACCTTCTCTGTTAGATTTACTTGAGGCATCTTGTAAATCAAGCACTTGATATTCAAAAATATATTTTCTAGTATCAAACTCTCTACCTCCATTATATCTTTCATTAGATGATAGATACATTTCTTCCTCTAAAATTTCTCTGACCTCTTGTTCATTCCATCTAATTTTCATTTTCCAATTGATTCTAGCTGGATCTAAAAAATTACCATACTGATCTTCTTCAATTAAGTGACCTTCAAGACCTGCTTCACCTAAGATAATATGAGCTATAGAATCTCTTACATAATTTGTAAATTGTCTGTATTCGTTATTAGTAATTTCTGTTTCATCCATATAAAAAGCTCCAACAGAAACTCTTTTGGCAGCTGAAACATTAGCAAAAGGAACATCTTGATCTGAAGGTCCCATTACAAAACTTCCTTGAGGAATAAAAACCATTCCATAAGGGTCTGTAGGATTCCAAAACTGTCTTTCCTGAACCCCAACTAATTCTCCATTTCCAGAACTACCACATGAACTTAATATGGCAACGATTGAACTAAGTAATATTATTTTTTTCATAATTTTAATATTTATAACTATCAAATTGATAGTGGTTAAACTGTTTTTTATTATAAGAATCTAGGATTCTTGTATGTTTTCACTTGAGTATCTACCTTAATTTTAAAGTTATATCCTAACATAACCTCAAAGCTATTACTAGCAACCTCACTTAAAACTAAGTCATAAGCTAAGCCCAACTTTAAATCTTCCATAAGCTCTAGTCCAGCTAAAATCACTAAACCGTCATCTAATCTATAGCTAAGACCTCCCCATAGCTTATCATTATAAATAACATTTGTATTAATATCTAACTGAGAGCTAGATCCATCAGATTTCAAATAAATTGAAGGATTCAAAGAAAGCTTTGATGTTAATTCATGATAAGAACCAGCAATTAAAAAATAATGTTGCTTTAATTGCTGAGTTTTACCATCTGACCAGTCAATAGCAGGCTCAGTAATATGAGCAGTAGAAAGACCGAAATAAACATCTTGGGTATTGTAATATAATCCAGCTCCAATATCAAAAGCACTACCAACAGCTTCACCTGTTGGAATAGCATTATCACCAGTTTCTGCTGGATTCAAAGAATTACCATCTAAACCACTTTGATACATACCCAAAGATAATCCAATACCCAATTGACCAGCACCAAGTTGTGTTTGATAAGCATAAGAAAGCTGAAATGAAGTATTGCTAAATGATGCGATTTCTTCAGATATTATATTCAAACCTAAACCACCTCCTATTCTTTCAACTGGAGCATGAATACTTATGTTAGTAGTTTGTGGTGCTCCTTCAAAGCCAGTCCACTGAGAACGAAACAAACCAATAGCATTAATTGCCTGACTACTTCCTGCAAAACCAGGATTATTAGCAAGTTTATTAAACATATTTTGACTAAACTGAGCATCTTGCTGAGCAGATAAATCAGAAAATAATAAAGCAAAAGATATTAAAAGAATTGTTTGTTTCATATTTTTTTAAAATGTTAACTAGCTAAAATTTTTCCGCTAAATTAAACAATTTTTACCAAAAAATAAAACTCTACACATACAAACTGGTGTTTTTGTTGCATTTTTCAAGCCTAAAATCCAACAATCTTAAGTTAGTTTATTATATGTATTTATCCACCTAGATGGAATCTCTCCTGTATTTGCCTGCTCATAATCAGCATATGAACACGCAACAAAGTAACAATCTAATTGTGATTTTTCTGAGTTTTTGTATGGTACCCCCATCCACCATCTAGAGCTAAGATTGCTTTTATAAAACACAATCTCATTTTTACCATCCTCAAAAGAAACAGTATACTTTATACAATTTTTTATATTAGGATTTAATTCATTTTTTCTAGATTTATAACCCATAATAAAATACCAAATCATTTGAGAAATAAGTTGTGCGGATTGACCATTTTTATCTAAGAGCTGATTATACTCACATAGCACCAACGAGCTTAATTTATCACTCAGACCTGCATATCTCATAATTTGACATGCCTCTAAACCAGTTAGGCCGTTTGGGCTACTGTAAAAATTAGCAGAAGCATCTGAATGTTTAATTGAAGATATATCAAAGCTAAGAAAATCAGTATTCCGCATAACTGGCTCTATATTTTTAATATCTGCAATTATATCCCCAAGTCGCATAGTATCAAAACTCAATTCTTCAAGCATTTCAAGAGCTAAAGGAGAAACAAGAAATGATTGGTAACCAATATTAGAGTAATGAAATAAATTATTTGGCTTTGCCTCAAGAATCTTACCAAAAAATGATTGATTAGAAATATTCTCATTTTTCATACCAATATCAAATTTACTATCAACTGTTGTTAAAGTAATATTTTTATTTAAACTTGAAAATGACTTATAAATAGCATAAGTTAGATCATGACCACCTCCTATAACTAATGGAAATATTCCATTATGCAAGAGCTCTTTACATACATTTTCTAAATTTTTAAATGAATCTTTTCTGTTGTCAGATAATTTTAAAAAACCTAGATCACAAATCCTTGGAACTTTGTCCGAGTGCAAGTGATATAGGTTTTTTCTTATTTTGCAATTATTACCAGATAAAACATTCTCAGTACCATCATACTCAAAAACTGAGAAAATTGCTATTTCACAAAATTTATATTCTGGAAATTCATTTAGATTAAATGAACTAACAAGTGAACCAAACTGGGTAGACTCCCATTCGTAATCTTTTTGATAAATCTCTTCTTCTAGTGGCAAAAAATATGATTTTAAATCAATCACAATCTATTTTTTATTTTTTATTTGAATCTCCATCAAATTTAAACATTCTTCGCGAGATAAATTTTTTGGATCAATATCTTTAGGAATTTTAACATTAATTTTTTTTCCTTTAGTAGGAGAAACTTGAATAAAAACACCATATCTACCGTTTAAAACCTGAACTAGAGGGTCGCCATCAAAATTTGCAACAAGCCTATCTTTATCAGCTTGAATCTTAATTTCAATAAGCTCAATAGCTCTATCTAGAGTAATTGTTAAAGGATTTTCATTATCAGTTTTCTTTATAGATGTAAACTTCCCATTATACCTTAAATAGGGTCCAAATCTACCAATTGCCGCAATAATATCTTCATCCTTATAGCTTCCTACATTTCTTGGTAAATCAAATAACTTCATAGCTTCCTCAAAAGTAATTGACTGTAAGGTCTGACCTTTGATTAAAGAAGCATATTTGGGCTTTGGAGCATCCTCATCTTCAGATTTCTCTCCAAGTTGAATCATAGGACCAAAAGGACCAATTCTTGCATACAAAGTATGCCCTGTCTTTGGATCAACTCCTAAATTTCTTTGCCCCAGTGACTTCCCTTCAGTTTCTGATACAGTTTCAACTTGTTTGTGAAATTTTGTATAAAAAGAAGCTATCATTTCATTCCATACTTTTTTACCTTCAGCAATTTCATCAAACTCATCCTCAACACTAGCAGTAAAACTATACTGCATGATGTCATTAAAATTCTCTAATAAAAAATCTGTAACGACAATGCCAACATCAGTTGGAAATAATTTATTTTTTTCTGCTCCAAAAACATTAGTCACCTCTTTGCTTTCTAATAGACCATTTTTAAGTTCAATTGTTTGAGAGACCCTATCTACTCCATCTCTAGTTTCTTTTTCAACATATCCTCTTTTTTGTACTGTAGTAATAGTAGCGGCATATGTAGAAGGTCTACCAATGCCTAGTTCTTCCATTTTTTTCACCAAACTAGCCTCAGTATATCTAGCAGGATACCTACTAAATTGCTCAGAAGCAATACCTTCAACTAAATTAAGATTCTCTCCAAC
>CAYNGO010000062.1:0-5573 GCA_964397025.1 uncultured Weeksellaceae bacterium | reverse complement strand
TGAAACTAATAAAGTTATTATCAAACCACTCATAAGAATATGGTGGTGTGCCGCCAGCGCCAGAACCTATAGCAATACCATCAGAACTGTTACTACAAATATTCATACTATCAGTAACAATTGATTGTAAAGGAGATCCAGGTGCAGTAATGGATATATCTTGAGTAATCTGACAACTACCATTATCACTTACTGTTATAGCATATACACCAGTAGATAGATTATCAAATACAGTATCATAAGGAATTGGATTAGGATTTATTATTCCATCAATAAAATAGCTAAATGGTGATAGCATAGTACTTAAAACTTCAATGCTAATTCGTCCATCAGAATCATCCCAACAACTAACATCAGTATGGCTTATAGCAAATTCAATTGGAGTTATAGTATCGGATTCAATAGAATTATTTGCACATGCAGATTCCTGAGTCATGTAAAAGAATTGATAACCATTTGGAATACTTAATGCATCAATTGTGTAAACAGTATCTGGATGAAAAACATCTGCTAAAAGTGTATAAGGACCACCAATATTATCAGCACCCATAACGTGATAGATAGTAGAAGAATTCGCTCCAAAAGTTTCGTTCCAATTAAGAGTTAAGTCTCCATCTCCATCAAGAAAAGCACATTGTAGATCAGGTTCTGGCAGAGAGTTAGCTGCTGTAACCTCAACAGTTATAGTAGCTAAAGTAATTGCAGGAGCAGGACAGAAATCGTCATATGCCTTAATTGCAAAAGTATATAGGTTAGAGATGCTACCACAGCCAGCACTTGTTGATACATGACTACAAGCTGTCTCCCAATTAAAATACCCATCAACAGTTGTAGGGCTAGAAAAAGGTGGTGGCAAACCAGCACTATTTGCAAAAGTCGCACATGGCGCATTAATACAATCAGTATTGGTAATAAAATCTCCAGCCATCTGACCACCAGTGATCTCTAGACTTACATCTTGAGGCTGGCCATTAGCATAAATATCAAAATCATCTGAAGAAATAGCAAAATTAATAACACTTCCAGCAGCTACAGATGTAGAGTAAGAAGGTAGTCCAGTTATAGGGTCTGTAAATGGAGCTGGAACTGTAGGAGGTACATTATTCGTTCCAGAAGATAAAGTAGGACAAGTAAGTAATACTGCCTGAATCTCTCGATAAATTTGAGCTACCAACTGATCACATTTGTATGCATCAATTCTTACAACAGTAACAAAATTTCCTGCTTGAGTAGAGTTGTATGCAATTTCTCCGGTAACAGAATCTAAAGTCACACCACCTGGTAGAGGATTATCATATGTGTATGGAGCTAGCCAAGGAAGCGGAGCTGGATTTAATGGAGGATTAAACGCCCCACCAAAATCATCTAAAGGCTCATCCCAAGCATAATATACAACATCAAGCTCTTCATCAGAAGCATTATGTGAATACGCAAATGGATATCCTGTGCATATAATTGTTTTTGGACTCTCATTAAACTTAGGCGAAGAATCAAAACATGGGTCAGCTGGAACAACATTTCCAAAATTATCTAAAAAAGGAAACATAGAGGCTCTTAAAGTAAACCCCTCAGAAGGTGAAGTAGGGCTAGAAAGAACTAGATTTGTTATTGCTCCATTTCTACAACAAGAATCCCATGTAAAATGCCATCCTGTAGCAGGAGGAGACCCTGGTAAACTGATAGGTTGTGATTCATATAAATATTCTTCTACAGCCCCTACTGGATTGTTATTACAATCTAGTTGAGGATTACCACTATTTGTAACATCACAGTCAGGAGAAATATCTTGATTTAAAATAAAATCTACAGACATTTGAGTAACTGTTGGATGATCCCAAACAAAAATTGTTTGAGCAAATGTGCTTAAAGTAGTACCATCGCAATCTCTGTATAATTTTAGCTTAAAAATATACTTTCCAACATCAGGACCATCTTTTAAGCATACCCAAGTAATCTCGCCTCCCATTAAATGGGTCGCATGCAACTGAGGAATACTACAAATAACTAGTAAAAGAATCAGAAGTTTTTTCATATGAATAAAAATTTTTTCCAAATTTACAAAATATTAGCCTGGATTTGCCTTTCTAAAGCTGAAATCTTATATACATTACTCTCTTAATAAGTCATTAATTTGTGATTTGTGATTGCAAATGAAAGTCAAAAAATAAATATATAAAATGAACTCAGCTTTAATTCCTTGATTTAAAAACAATTATCTTAGATATAAATAGATGATATTTCTTATATAAAAACATTAGATTTGTCAAGCAAAATTTATCATGGAAAATTATTTAGAACAACTTAATCCAGAGCAAAAAGAAGCTGTAAAGCACATAAAAGGGCCATTAATGGTAATTGCTGGTGCAGGTTCTGGTAAAACCAGAGTACTTACATATCGAATTGTTCATCTTTTAGAAAACAAGATTCCCCCATTTAATATTCTGTCATTAACCTTTACAAATAAAGCAGCTAAAGAGATGAGAGAAAGAATTGAATCTATTGTAGGTCAAAATATATCAAGGAATATATGGATGGGAACTTTTCACTCTGTTTTTTCTAGAATTCTAAGAATAGAAGCTGAAAAGCTTAACTACCCTCAGAATTTCACTATTTATGACAGCGATGATTCAAAAAGCCTTATTAGGAGCATAATTAAGGAAATGAATTTAGATAAAGATATTTACAAAGTATCGGTTATCATGAATAGAATATCTTCTTTAAAAAACAACTTTATAACCTCAGATTCATATTCTAATCATACAGAATTAATTCAAACCGATAAAATAGCTAAGAGACCGGATTTTGAAAGAATTTATCAAAAATATTCTCAAAGATGCATAAAAGCATCAGCAATGGATTTTGATGATTTACTTTTAAACACCTATCATCTTTTAAATAATTTTCCTGAAACAATTCTAAAGTACCAAAATAAATTCCAATACATTTTAATTGATGAGTATCAAGATACAAATCACGTGCAGTATCTAATCATTAAAAAATTAGCTGCATTAAATGAAAACATCTGTGTAGTTGGGGATGATGCTCAAAGCATATATTCATTTCGAGGGGCTAAAATTGAAAATATTCTTAATTTTAAGAATGACTATCCAGATCATAAAAGCTATAAACTGGAACAAAATTATCGCTCTACTACTACTATTGTAGAAACAGCCAATAGCCTTATAGAGTATAATGAAAATCAAATCAAGAAAACTGTTTGGACAGAAAACGAAAAAGGAGAAAAGATAATTGTTTGTAAATGTGGATCAGATAATGACGAAGGAAAGCTAGTTGCTAATACTATTTTTGAAATAAAGATGCGCGAGCAAGCATTTCCAAAAGATTTTGCTGTTCTTTATAGAACAAATGCTCAATCAAGAGCAATAGAGGAATCTCTTAGAAGACAAAGCATACCATATAAAATATACGGAGGCCTGTCTTTCTATCAACGAAAAGAGATTAAAGATGTTCTAGCCTATTGCAGATTAACAGTAAACCCAAATGATGAAGAAGCCCTTAAAAGAGTAATCAACTACCCATCTAGAGGTATTGGAAATACAACTCTACAAAAACTCATTATTGCTGCAAATGACAATCAAATTAGCATTTGGGAAGTTTTAAATCAACTTGACAAGTATGATCATAAAATAAACAAAGGAAGCTGCCTAAAACTTAACGACTTCACAACTTTAATTAAAAGCTATATTTCTCAACAAGATAAACATGACTCTTACTATTTAGCCGAACATATTGCTAAATCTTCAGGGGTTTTTAATGATCTGTATAATGACAAAACACCTGAGGGAGTTAGTAGATTTGAAAATATTCAAGAACTCTTAAATGGACTCAAAGATTTCTGTGAAAATACTGAAGAAAATAAACTTGCAAACTACATGCAAGATGTTGCACTCTTAACAAATCAAGACAACGAAAAAACTGAAGATTTTAATAAAGTTACTTTAATGACTGTTCATGCTTCAAAAGGGTTAGAATTCCCATATGTCTTTATTGTGGGGCTAGAACAAAATCTCTTTCCATCGATGATGTCTGGAGATAGTCAAGAAAATCTTGAAGAAGAAAGACGTTTGTTTTATGTTGCAATAACTAGAGCTAAAAAAAGGCTTTTCTTATCTCATACTACAAATAGGTTTAAGTGGGGCCAATATATTGACTGTGAGCCTAGTAGGTTTTTAAGCGAATTAAATGAAGAGTATACTCAAAAGACTGAAGTATTTGCTAAAAAAGAAAAAAAATACTACCAAAAAAAATACTATTCAAATAAAAAAGATACAAAGCCAAAAAATATCGTTATACCTCCTAAGGGATTTAAAAAAGCATCACTAACATCTCACAAAATAAATCAAAGTGATATTAGTAATATCCAAAATGGAATGAGAGTTAAGCATTCAAAATTTGGAAATGGTAAAATACTTGAAATAAGTGGCCAGGATATAAATAAAAAAGCTACAATATTTTTTGAAAATATTGGTCAAAAACAACTTTTACTTAGATTTGCTAAACTTGAAATTTTAAAATAGAGGATTATTTATTTATTTAAATCATATAAAAGATATTTTTTAGTAAGCTGCTTTCTTATTTCTTTCAGCACCTATCCTACAAATAATACAGCAAATCAAAAAATAGACTCTTTAAAGTTCGCTATTAATCATTATATCAATACTAACAATCAAGATTCATTAACAATATCTTTAAAAGAGCTTAACAAAATAGTTTTAGGAAATGAGTTGTATAAAGAATTACAAAACCTAAAATTATCCAAAACTAAAACACTTAATTCTAATCTAGAAATTGAAAAAACAAAAAGCAAATTATTATCTTTAATACTTCTTTTATTAAGCTCAGTAAGTTTTGTATATTTAGTATACTATACAGATAAAAAATCTAGAGAAAAAAGTTCAAGTAAAATTATTGCCGCTAAGAAAATCACTGAAACTGAAATAGATTTAAAAAATAAAATAAGCGAAAAATTACATGATGATATTGGAGGCTCCTTAGCAGCATTAAAAATGAGACTCTCACTACTAAATGATCCAAACTATTACAAGTCCTTAAAATCAGAGATCAATAATCTTGAATTAATATATAATCAAGTTAGAGATCTTTCTCACGACTTAAATTCTGAACCTAAATTTACTTCTTCTTTTTATGAAAAATTAGACATCTCAGTTCATAAAATGACTGAAGGTTTTTCATCAAAATCAGTAAATATTTTTCCAAAAGAGCAGATTAATAATATCACTGACAAAAATCTTCAAACAAGTATTCTGTCAACAACTAAAGAATTAATAACCAATGTTATTAAGCATGCAGAAGCAGATATAATAACTATTGACATTGCTGCACATAAAGATGAATTAATAATAACGGTTTTTGATAATGGAATAGGCTTTGATCCTATAAAAAGATCAGAAAAACTTGGCTTTTCACAAATAAAAGCTAGAGTACTACTATACGATGGAGAATTTGAAATTGATTCAAATAAAAATAACGGCACCACCATTACAACTTCTTTTAAACTTATGAATTAATTTTTTTTACAAATAAATTTAAAA
>CAYNGO010000061.1:0-6125 GCA_964397025.1 uncultured Weeksellaceae bacterium | reverse complement strand
GAAGAAACTAAAGATCAAGCAATAGAAGAAACTAAAGATCAAGCAATAGAAGAAATTAAAGACAAAGATTGGTACGTTCTTAGAGTGATGGGAGGTAAAGAGAAAAAGACTGTGGCTTTCATTGAAAAAGAAATAGATAGACTTAAAATGAAAGATAAAGTATCTAAAATTCTTGTTCCAACTGAAAAGGTTTATCAAATTAGAAATGGAAAAAAAGTTAGTAAGGAAAGAAATTTTTTTCCTGGTTATGTGTTGGTAGAAGCGAATTTATCTGGTGAAGTACCACACATTCTTAAAAATATTACTAATGTTTTAGGTTTTCTTGGGGCAACAAAAGGTGGTGTTCCAGTACCGATGAGAAAAAGCGAGATTAATAAGATTTTAGGAAGGGTTGATGAAATGGCTCTTACAGATGAACATGTAAGTATACCGTTTATTGTTGGTGAAAGTGTTAAGGTTATTGATGGTCCATTTAATTCTTTTCATGCAGAAATTGAGAATATTGATGAACAAAAGAAAAAACTAAAATTAATGGTAAAGATTTTTGGAAGAAAAACACCATTAGAATTGAATTTTATGCAGGTAGAAAAAATATAAAAATATGGCAAAAGAAATTACGGGTATTATTAAGTTACAGATTAGAGGTGGTAGTGCAAATCCTGCTCCTCCTGTTGGTCCTGCATTAGGAGCGAAAGGTGTTAATATTATGGAGTTTTGCAAGCAGTTTAACGCAAGAACTCAAGAGAAGCAAGGAAAGATAGTTCCTGTTGTGATTACAGTCTATGCAGATAAATCATTTGAATTTGTTATAAAAACTGCTCCTGCTGCATCTCAATTATTAGAAGCATCTAAGAAAAAGAAAGGTTCTGGAGCTCCTAACAGAGAAAAGATTGCTACTGTGACTTGGGATCAAATTAAAGTTATTGCTGAAGATAAGATGACAGATTTAAATGCTTTTAAAGTCGAATCAGCAATGAGTATGGTTGCTGGAACAGCAAGAAGTATGGGTATCAAGGTTAAGGGCAGTATGCCTAAAGAAAATTAATATTTATTTATAAATTATATGACTAAGCTTAGTAAGAATAGAAAAGATGTACTTTCAAAGGTTGATTTAGAAAAAACATATTCATTAGATGAAGCATCTTCTATAGTAAAAGATTGCTCTAAAGTTAAATTTGATGAATCTGTTGATATTGCTGTTAGATTAGGTGTTGACCCTAAGCAAGCGAATCAAATGGTTAGAGGAGTTGCATCTCTTCCTCACGGAACTGGAAAAACTCTTAAGGTATTAGCATTAGTTAGTGCCGATAAAGAAGAAGAAGCAAAAGAAGCAGGAGCTGATTTTGTTGGTTTAGACGAGTATATTGAGAAAATTAAAGGTGGTTGGACTGACATTGATGTTATTATTACTATGCCATCTGTCATGGGTAAGCTCGGTGCATTAGGTAGAGTATTAGGTCCAAGAGGTTTAATGCCTAATCCTAAATCTGGTACTGTAACGCTTGATATTGGTAAAGCTGTAACAGATGTTAAGAAAGGAAAAATTGACTTTAAGGTAGATAAAACTGGTATTATTCACGCATCTGTTGGTAAAGTTTCTTTTGATTCTCAGAAAATTTCAGAAAATGCTGATGAATTACTACAAACAATAAATAAATTAAAGCCTGTTTCTTCTAAAGGTATTTATATAAAAAGTATAACACTTTCAAGCACTATGGGTGTGGGAATATCTGTCGATACTAACCATATTATACAAAACTAAGAGAATTTAAATAATGAATAAGAAAGAAAAAAATCAATTAATAGATGTCTTAAATAAGATGCTTGAAGAAAATAAAAATTTCTATCTAGCTGATATTTCAGGCTTAACAGCAGAGCAAAGTAGTAGTTTACGTAGAATGTGTTACAAGCAGAACGTTTCTATTCAGGTTGTTAAGAATACATTATTAAAAAAAGCTTTTGATAAAAATGCTACCAATTTTGATCAGTTAGATGATGTTTTAAAAGGTAATACTTCTTTAATGTTTTCTGATAGCCCAAAAGCACCAGCAAAAGTTATAACAGATTTTAGAAAAAAATCTGAAAAACCAATTCTTAAAGCTGCTCATATTGAAGATGAATTTTATATTGGTGATAACAATTTATCAATTTTAGAGAAACTTAAGACTAAAAATGAACTTATTGCAGATATTATTATGCTATTACAATCTCCTGCAAAGAATGTAGTATCATCATTACAATCAAGTAGTAGTATTCTTTCTGGTATTGTAAAAACACTATCTGAAAGAAAAGAATAAAAAAATAATGCTTCCAACATTAAATAATTAATAAATAAATAAATAAAAAAATGGCAGATTTAAAAAAGTTCGCAGAAGAGTTAGTTAATCTATCAGTAAAAGATGTAACTGAATTAGCTACTATATTAAAAGATGAGTATGGAATTGAACCAGCAGCAGCAGCAGTTGCAATGGCTGGACCAGCAGCAGCTTCTGGAGATGCAGACGCTGGTGAAGAACAATCAGAATTTGATGTAATACTTAAAGAAGCTGGAGCTTCAAAATTAAAAGTTGTTAAAGCAGTTAAAGAATTAACTGGTCTTGGATTAAAAGATGCAAAAGATATTGTTGATAGTGCTCCAAAAGCTGTTAAAGAAGGAGTAAGTAAAGATGAAGCTGAAGGGATTAAAAAATCTCTTGAGGAGGCGGGTGCTGTTGTTGAGTTAAAATAAGCATTTTTCTTTTCAGGTTTAAATCTTATTTAATGTAAGATTTAAACCCTTTTTTGTTTTTTGTTGTATAACCCTTTTTTGTAATTAAAAAATACATTTGCTTTGACTAAAAATACTTTATCTCCAAGAATTAATTTTGCTTCAATTGATAATCGTGTTGATTATCCTGATTTTTTAGATATTCAATTGATTAGTTTTCAATCTTTTTTCCAAACAGGAACAACCTTAGAAGAAAGAAGAAATGAAGGGTTATATAAAACTTTTACTGAGTTATTTCCAATTACTGATTCAAGAAATAATTTTGTTTTAGAATTTATTGATTATTTAGTTGATCCTCCTCGTTATTCTATAGAAGAATGTATTCAAAGAGGTTTAACTTTTAAAGTACCCCTAAAGGTTAAATTAAAGTTATATTGTACTGATCCAGAACATGAAGATTTTGAAACAATTATTCAAGATGTTTATTTTGGAAATATCCCTTTTATGACTCCAAAAGGAACTTTTGTTATTAATGGTGCAGAACGAGTTGTCGTATCCCAATTACATAGATCTCCTGGTGTTTTCTTTGGTCAAAGTTTTCATTCAAATGGAACAAAATTATATTCTGCAAGAGTTATTCCATTTAAAGGTTCATGGATTGAATTCACTACTGATATCAATAATGTTATGTATGCTTACATTGATAGAAAGAAAAAATTACCAGTAACCACTCTATTAAGAGCTATTGGTTATGAAAGTGACAGGGATATTTTAGAGATTTTTAATTTAGCTGATGAAGTTAAAGTTACAAAAAGTGGTCTTAAGAGAATTGTTGGAAGAAGTTTAGCTGCAAGAGTGTTAAAATCTTGGGTTGATGATTTTGTTGATGAAGATACTGGAGAGTTAGTTCCAATTGAAAGAAATGAAGTCATTCTTGAAAGAGATACTGTTATTGAGAATAGCCATATTTTAGAAATTGTAAATTCAGGTAGTGAGACTATTTTATTACACAAAGATGGTGAGAAAGTTGGTGATCATTCAATTATACATAATACTTTACAGAAAGATCCTTCTAACTCAGAGGTTGAAGCGGTTAGACATATTTACAGACAATTAAGAAGTGCTGAAGCTCCTGATGATGAAACTGCTAGGGGAATTATTGATAAACTATTCTTTTCTGATCAGAGATATAGTTTAGGACATGTTGGTAGATTTAGAATAAATAGAAGATTAGGATTAGATGTTAATTTAGATAAACATGTCTTAACTAATGAAGACATTGTTTCTATAATAAGTAATTTAATTCAGCTTGTTAATTCTAAAGTTGATGTTGATGATATTGATCATTTAAGTAATCGTAGAGTGAGAACTGTGGGTGAGCAATTGTCAAATCAATTTTCAGTTGGATTAAGTCGAATGGCAAGAACTATTAGAGAAAGAATGAATGTTAGAGATAATGAAGTTTTTACTCCAATTGATTTAATTAATGCAAAAACTCTATCTGCTGTAATAAATTCATTTTTTGGAACAAGTCAACTTTCTCAATTTATGGATCAAACAAATCCACTAGCAGAAGTAACTCATAAAAGAAGAGTTTCTGCTTTAGGACCAGGTGGTTTAACAAGAGAAAGAGCTGGATTTGAGGTTAGAGATGTACATTATACACATTATGGGAGACTTTGTCCTATTGAAACTCCTGAAGGACCAAATATTGGTCTAATTTCTTCATTATGTGTTTTTGCAAAGGTAAATTCTTTAGGATTTATTGAAACACCTTATAGAAAAGCAGAAAATGGAAAAATAGATTTTAAAAAATCAGCTACTTATTTAACAGCTGAACAGGAGGAAGGTCATATCATTGCGCAAGCTAATGCTCCTTTAAATAAAGAAGGTAGATTTGAAAATGATAGAATTAAATCTAGAAGAGAGCATGATTATTTAGTTGCCGAACCTAATAATGTAACAATGATGGATGTTGCTCCAAATCAAATTGCTTCAATTGCCGCCTCTCTAATACCTTTTTTAGAGCATGATGATGCAAATAGGGCTTTGATGGGATCAAATATGATGAGGCAAGCTGTTCCTCTTTTAAGAACTGACGCTCCAATTGTTGGAACTGGCTTAGAACCTCATGTTGCAAAAGATTCTAGAACAATGATTAATGCTGAAGGTGATGGTATTGTGAAATATGTAGATTCTGACAAAATTACTATAGAATATACTCAAGATCAAACTGAACAACTTGTGAGTTTTGACGAAAGCACTAAAGATTATTACTTAACAAAATTTCAAAAAACAAATCAAAGAACATGTATTAATAATATGCCTATTGTTAGGGCTGGTGATAAAGTTAAGAAAGGTCAAGTTCTTTGTGAGGGATATGCAACACAAAATGGTGAACTAGCCATTGGTAGGAATTTAAAAGTTGCTTTTATGCCTTGGAAAGGATATAATTTTGAAGATGCTATTATACTTTCTGAAAGGGTAGTAAGAGAAGATTTATTTACATCTCTACATATATCAGAATTTTCTGTTAATGTTAGGGAGACTAAAAGAGGAGCAGAAGAATTAACAGCTGATATTCCTAATATTAGTGAGACTGCTACTGCTGATCTTGATGAGAATGGTATGATTCGTATTGGGTCATATGCAAAAACTGGTGATATATTAATTGGTAAAATTACTCCAAAAGGAGAATCTGATCCTACACCTGAAGAAAAATTATTACGTGCAATTTTTGGCGAAAAAGCTGGTGATGTTAAAGATGCTTCTTTAAAAACTAAACCTTCTAATCAAGGTGTTGTAATTGGAAAATCATTATTTAATAAAACTGTAAAAGATCGTAGAGCAAAATCTCAAGATAAAATTGATCTTGAAAAATTGGATGCAGATTTTTTAAAACAAGCTGTAGACTTGAAAGGTATTTTAGCAACCAAATTATATAACGTTATTGGTGGAAAGGCATCAAAAGGCGTAAAAAATATTCTAGGTGAAGAGGTTGTTTCTAAAAGCATAAAGTTTACAAAAAAGATAATTTTGAATATTGATTTTACTATGATTGATCCTAATCAATGGACTTCTAATAGTGATAGTAATATTTTAATTAATAAAATTATATCTAATTATTTACGGAAATATAATGAAATCTTTGGTGAGTATAGAAGAAAAAGATTTGCAATTACTGTAGGTGATGAACTTCCAAATGGAGTACTTCAACTTGCTAAAGTTCAGATTGCTCAAAAAAGAAAAGTGAAAGTTGGTGACAAGCTAGCTGGAAGACATGGGAATAAAGGAATTGTATCTAGAGTAGTTAGAGATGAAGATATGCCATTTTTAGAAGATGGTACTCCAGTAGATATTATCTTAAATCCACTTGGTGTACCTTCAAGGATGAATCTTGGTCAAATTTATGAAACAA
>CAYNGO010000060.1:0-6152 GCA_964397025.1 uncultured Weeksellaceae bacterium | reverse complement strand
TCATTTTTATTTTCAAGTTGTTTTAGTTACAAAACAGTAAGTTATAATAATATTACAACAGAAGCAATTGAAACAAAAAACAGAGATTTAATGAACTTTCTAGTTTTTTCACCATTACCAATATTATCTAACCCAGAGTTTAAAGTTAAAAAGCTTGATGGAACAAATGTTCAAGGTAAATTAGTTTCTAAAAATGAAAAAGCAATATCTTTAAAACAGTATGGGCGACTCCAAACAATACCGAAGGAAGATATTAGCAGCATTAAAAAAAGAAAATTTTCACTAATAAAAACTTCAATTGTAGCTATTCCAATTATTGCATTCGGTTTATATGATTATAAATAATTTTATTCTTTAGTTATAAGATTACACTTTTATAATTAAAGAACTAAAATAAAAGCCAGATTTTAAGTCACAATCTTCTGAGCTAAAATTTCAGGATTTTAAAAATAACCAGAGCATATAATAAAAACCTCAAATATCTAAAGAGGGACCATAATAGGTATTTTTTAAAATTATATTTAATCAATCCTGAAGACAAACTAACTAATGAATGAGGAACTGGAGTCAACGCACCTAACACAATAAAAAAACCTCCCCATTTTCGCATGTTAATTATGTGCTTAGAAATTTTTAACTCTATAAAACTTTTTATAAAAGGTATTAAATATAGATAGCCCCCGATAATATATGAAACTATTCCTCCAAGATAAGAAAGAGTAGCAAGAATAAAGACATTTAAATATGGGTGTGATGATTTTGAAGCCCATGCTAAAAATAATTCAGGAGGCAGTAACCCTAAAAAAGATTCAGAAATAAAAAAAACAGACAATAAAAGCTTTGCAGAATATTTTTCAAAAAAAATATTTATAAGAGTATTAATATCAACTAAAAAGAAATCAATGCAGAATATTACTGCAATTAGAAATAGAAGTGCAAAAAACCCTCTAATAGCTACTGCTAATAAAAAAGAATAAAAATTAGTTAAATAGTAATAACGATTTAATCTAAGTATAGACTTAATTAACTTGTCAACCAATTTTTTAATTTCATAGGTTATACATATTGAATTATATTTTTGCAAATATCTATTTTAAACTTTTAAATCAAAGGTTTTTATTGTTTTTTAAAATTTAATAGAAAATTAGAAATAAAATAAATCAAACTCATGAATATTATAGAAATACACTAAAAATTAAGAGTATTATAAATCAAATAACTTTAAATATTACCAACTGATTAGTTTTAAGTTATAAATAAACATATTTTTGCAAAATATTAAACCACTTAAGAAATGATAAAAAACATTGTACTTATTTTAAGCTTATGCTTAACAACTCAACTTTTTGCTCAAGAAAGAACTTTTTTTAAAAAAACATACTCTAACTCTAATTCTAATTTAGAATTTGGTATTGGGTCCTTGTTTAGCCCTAAAGATAAACCTACTATGATCAAATATCAGCTAGCAAGTAGAAATATATTCCTTAATAAAAAGCTTGGTTTAATGTACACACTTGAAGTTAATTCAGATGAAGTACAAGATGTTTTTGGACTTAATTATAGAATAAGTAACAGTCTTTCTTTACAGGCCGGAAGTGGACTAACAAACTATAATATATTTAACTCTGAAGAAGGGTTAAGAAAAGAAATAAGTATCGCATATCATCCTGATTATATGCCATTAACTATTACTACGGGATATTCAACATCTATGGGACCTTCTTTAGGAATTAGTTATCGTATTTTCTTTAATAAAAAGAAAGATGAAAAAATTATTCAATCTAAAGATAAAATTAGCAAAGTAAATAAAGAAGTTAGTTTCGATAAACTTAAAACTACTGCACCTAGCAAAAAAATAGAGAGCACTAATAAGAAACAAGTTGAAAAACAAAATACAAAAGTATCACAAGAAAAAAACTCTAATAATAATTTAGAAAGTTTAAACAAAAAACCTATTCAACAAAAAACTGATCAAAAGATACTTCTAGAAAAAAAATTAGAAGAAAAAAAGATTAGTAATAATTTAGAAAGCACAGTTAAAAAACCAATTCAAAAGAAAATAGTTAAAAAAGAAATTAAAAAACCTACTATCAATACTGATAAACTATGCAATGACAGCAGGGTGCTATATCCTTTGAATATGTATGAACTTTCTAGTTCAGAAAAAAATAACCTTAAAAAATTATCTAAATATTTAAAAGATAATCCTAATAGCATATTGAAAATATTCGGTAGTACAGACAAATCTGGATCTGAAGAATACAATATGATGCTAAGTACAAAGCGTGCAAATAGTTCAAAAAACTTTTTACTTGAGCTTGGTGTTGCAAGCAAACAAATAGAAACAATTAATTTAGGAGAAAGTAAATCACAAAATGCAAATTCTGAGCAAGAAAGAGCAAAAGCGAGATCTACTACTTTTCAAATTATAATTAAGTAAGCATAAGCTGTAGTTTTATTTTTATTTAATGTTAGAGAAAGTCAAAATCATTGAATGTCCAAGAGATGCAATGCAAAGTATCAAGACTTTTATCCCAACTAATACAAAGTTGAACTATTTACAAAGTGTAGTTGATGTTGGCTTTGATGTTGTAGATATTGGAAGTTTTGTTTCTTCTAAAGCGATACCTCAGCTTTCTGATACTTCAGAAATTATTGACTCGATTGATCTCGCAGATTCTAATTCTGAACTACTTGTTATTGTTGCAAATAAAAAGGGTGCAATAAATGCTTCCAAGTTTGAAAAAATTAGCTACTTAGGCTATCCTTTTTCAATATCTGAAAAATTTCAAATAAATAATACTAATAAAACTATAGAGGATTCAGAGAATGAATTAGCAGAAATTCTTTCTATTGCTGAAAAAGCCAACAAAAAGGTTGTGGTGTATTTATCAATGTGTTTTGGTAATCCATATGGTGACCCTTGGAATTTAGATATTGTTAATCATTGGGTATATAAGTTAAGAGAGATGGGTGTGAAAAGCATATCACTAAGTGATACTATTGGCACATCTAATTCTGAATCTATAAAATCTATTTTTAATACAGTTTTAAAAAATCATAGTAATATTGAATTTGGAGCACATCTTCATTCAGATCCAAATTCATGGCATATTAAAATACAAAGCGCTTTCGAAGCTGGTTGTAGAAGATTTGATGGCGCTATAAAAGGATTTGGAGGCTGTCCTATGGCCAGTAATCATTTAGTTGGTAATTTGCCTACAGAAAAAATAATATCTTACTTAAACGATCAGAATATATCTCATAATATTAATCCATTACTATTTGAGAAGTGTTATAATCAGTCTTTAGAATTTTTTAATAAATTTCAATAGATATTTTTTAACTAATTATAACTGCAAAATTTAGCTTTCATCTATATAATTATAATTTTTGTTCTATTATAAGTTTTGAAATATTATCATGCAAATCTCTTTTGTTATTAGAAATTTGAATCATCTTCGAGTTTTGAGATATTTTCTCTAACGGATGATGCTCTAAACTATCATAAGCTCCAAACATTTCAAAACATTCTGAAACAACCTTATCCATTAATTGCATTGCAGTTAACTTTGCCATTGCAATTTCTTTTTCTATATTTTCCGTTATTTCAATGCTATTATAAATTGAATAAACAAACTGTTTATAACACTCTATTTCAGAAGCCATTTGCGCAATTTGGTGTCTAATAACTTGGAAACTACTTTTCTTAACTCCATTAGTATCAGATTGATTGATATGCTTAATGCTTATATTTAAAGTATTCTCAGCAATTTCTATCGATTTTATTGCTACTGCAAGATCATGTTTATCTGATTTTTCTAAAGAAGAGTTCTTATTATGATTTAAAAAATTACTCTCAGTATTTATTAAACTTTCATTTGGCTTAACATTTGATTTTGCTTTTTTATATTTCACATCATCAATAACAACTTTAGCAATAATATCTCTCATAATTTCTGAAGTACCCCCTCCTATTGTTCCAATTCTTGAATCTCTTAACATTCTTGCCATTGGATAATCCTCTGTATATCCATTGCCTCCAAAAAATTGCAGACATTGGGTAGAAATCTTTTCATGTAACTCAGTAACAATTAGTTTACCCATTGAGCATGATTTAACATCATAAATTCCTTTATCAAATAAATCACAGCAATAATAACTAAAAGCCTTTATTGCTTCAAGATCAGATGACAGCTGAGATATTCGATATCTTAAAACTTCAAATTTATCTATTGTTCTTCCGAATGCTTTTCTTTGGGACATGTAATTTAGAGACTCTGACAAAGCAAATTCCATGGTTGCTACATTAGAAGGTAAAAAACAAAGTCTTTCAAGTTGTAAGCCATTCATTAAATAGTAAAACCCTTTTCCTTCTTCACCAATTAAATTTTCTTTGGGAACTTTGACATTGTCAAAACCTAACTCAGCAGTATCAGATGAGTGCCAGCCAAGCTTTTTAATTTTATTTTTAGTTATTCCATCTTGATCAAGATCTACACAAATCAAACTAATACCTTTTGAACCAGCTTTAGGATCTGTTTTTACTACCAGTACTACAAAATCACCATATATTCCATTTGTAATAAATGTTTTAGATCCATTAATAAGGTAGTGATTATCAATTAACTCTGCTCTAGTTTGAATATTTTTTGTGTCTGACCCAGCATCTGGCTCAGTTATTCCAATACAACTAATTAAATCTCCTGAAATTATACCAGGCAAATACTTATCTTTTAAGCTATCACTTCCATATTTATAAATATAAGGTGCAGACATGTATTGAACTACCTGTTGAGTAATAATGAAACCACCACAATTTAGTCTACCCAGTTCTTCATTAAAAATTACTTCAAAAAAGAAGTCTAAATCACTTCCTCCATATTTTGCTGGAAACGACAATCCTAGAAAACCCATATCACCCATTTTTTTCCAGATAGATTTTGGTATTTTTCCTTTAGCTTCCCAAGCAGAAATATTTGGACTTACCTCCCTACTAAGAAAATCTCTTAAACTTTCTCTAAATAAATTATGTTCTTCATTAAAATACTTCATCAAAAATTTTTTGTAAAAATAAGTTTATAATGTCGTATAATTGCTAAAAATTGAAACCCAATGGATAATAACTTCAATAATAACGAAATCTTTAATAAACTTTTAATTTCAGATCTACGCAAACGTTTTACTAAAGTGAAATTAGGCGGGGGTCAGAAGCGTTTAGACAAGCAACGTGAAAAGGGAAAAATGACAGCACGTGAAAGAGTAGACTATCTACTAGATAATAAAACAAAGTCTATAGAAATTGGTGCTTTTGCCGGAGATGATATGTATAATGAACATGGAGGTTGTCCCTCAGGAGGTGTTATTGTTAAAATTGGCTATATCAAAGGAAAACAATGTATTGTTGTAGCTAATGATGCTACTGTAAAAGCAGGAGCTTGGTTTCCAATTACAGGAAAAAAGAATTTACGAGCACAAGAAATATCGATGGAAAATAAAATTCCAATAATTTATCTAGTAGACTCTGCAGGTGTGTATTTACCAATGCAAGATGAAATTTTTGCTGATAAAGAACATTTTGGTCGTATTTTTAGAAACAATGCCATTATGAGTAGCTTAGGGATTACACAAATTTCTGCTATAATGGGAAGCTGTGTTGCGGGAGGAGCTTATCTTCCAATTATGAGTGATGAATCTATTATTGTAGACAAGACTGCAAGTATTTTCTTAGCAGGTAGTTATTTGGTAAAAGCAGCAATTGGTGAAAGTATCGATAATGAAACTCTTGGTGGTGCCACAACACATTGTGAAATTTCTGGTGTTACGGATTATAAAGCACTTAATGACAAAGATGCATTAGATAAAATAAAAGGGATAGTTGATAAGATCGGTGATTTTGAAAAAGCCGGTTTTAATAAAGCTAAAAGTGAAGATCCAAAAGAAAATGAAAAGGATATTTTAGGAATTTTACCCAAAGAAAGAAATTCTCCATATGATATGTTGGAAATCATCAAACGTTTGGTAGATAGATCAGAATTTGATGAATATAAAGAAGGTTATGGACAAACTATTTTAGCTGGTTACGCAAGAATAGATGGGTGGGCAGTTGGTATAGTTGCAAATCAAAGAAAGTTGGTTAAAACAAAAAAAGG
>CAYNGO010000059.1:0-6545 GCA_964397025.1 uncultured Weeksellaceae bacterium | reverse complement strand
ATTTTGTTAAACTGTTGAAAGTGAAATAGCATAGAATGGTTTTTTAGATTTTGTTTTTCTTTCTCCACAAACATATGTTTCTTTAGAAGATAGATGGTTGTTGATTAATAGTTTATCTATTTCTTTGTTTGTGTTATCTGTCATATCTAAAGTAAACCTCCATCTTTCTCCAAATTTTTCTATTAGTTTTTTGCCTTTTTGAACCCTTCTAAACTCATTTCCATGCAAGAAATTAGTAGAATAGAAATCTTGGGCAATCAAACTTCCTTTTGCACATGATTGAGATATTTTACTGAGAATTTTTTCTACTTTTTCTTTATCTAGATAGCAAGAAACACTTTCAAAGAGAAATAATGTTTTTTTATCTTGTTGAAATCCATTTACAATTAGCTTATCTAGCCAGTCTTCATTATTCAAGTCACAGCTAACATATTTAATTGTTTCATTTAATATATTGGATCTTTTAAGAGTTGCAAGTTTAATATCTTGAGTATTTTTTAGATCTAATTCAAATATTTGAAGATTTTTGTCTTTAAATTTTAAAGAGCGTAAATCAAATCCAGCTCCTAAAATAACAAACTGTTGTACTGAGTTGATATTTTTTTTAATGATTTGATCAAATTTATTCGTTCTGAAAAATAGAAATGAATATGATGATATTTCATACAATATTGTTTTTGTCATTGCTTTAGGAATAAAGCCTGATACCTTATATGCTAAGATAGCTGCAGAAAAAATCATATAAAAACCAATATGAGATTCTGCAGGAAACTTCTTTATGAATTTTATAATATTATTATCTTCTCTAATATTGAAGTAATGCATAAGCCATTGACCTTGTATCACTTGTCCTGCTGTATAAGAAATATTAAGTCTTTTACTTACTATTTTTTCTTTATTAAAGGTATATATTCCACCTATTAATGAGATAGGTAGTAGAATTATCTGTAAAATAATATAGGTTAGGTTTTGAAAGAATTTTAGCATTTAGTAAATTCTATTGTTTTATAATAAATAGAATTAACTATTTGAGATATTATTTTTTCTTAATAAAAACAAAGAGAATAACAATCCAGTGATAATTAAGCAAAAGGAAATAATTTCTGCTTGTGTGATTCCGCCAAGAATATCATATTCAGTGTTTACTCTGATTTTTTCAATAAAGAATCTCTCAATGCCATTCATTATTAAATAAATACAAAATAATAATCCAGGAATAGTAATTTTCTTTCTGATTAACCATAGTACAGAAAATAAGATAATACACATAATAACCTCATAAAGGGCTGTAGGCCAAACAGGTTGTGGAAGAACAGAGCAAAATCTACCAGTACAGCCATCGATATAAATTCCAGCATTTATAACGTTATTAGGGAAATCATAGCTCCATATCCAATCAGGAAAACTGTTTAGCCATTCAGGTTTAGGTCTAAGGTTAACTACACCCCAGTCTCCATCTCCAGACATTTGACATCCAATTCTTCCAACTCCATAAGCTAACATTAAGGCTGGAGCTGCACTATCAATTAGATGCAATACATTAAGCTTATATTTTCTACAATACATCACAACTGAAATTGCTCCACATATCAGACCTCCATAAAACGTAAGGCCACTAAAAGCCATTATTTGACCAATTGGATCAGCAAGAAAATCTTGAATGTTTTCTAAATTATGAAAAATCTTAGCACCAATTATTCCAGAAACTGCAGCTATGATAGTGATATTACCTACAAGTTCATATGGATGTATTTCTTGATCTACTTCTTTAGGTTTTTCAAGTTCCTGTTTTTTATTTTCTTTTTGTTTGTTGTAAAGTGAAAGAATAGCAAATAAAATACCTCCAAATAAATTACCTCTTATAGAAAGTATAAATGATTGCGGATCAGCCACTAAATCTTCGTAGTTTAATATAGCTTCTATTAGTTTAAAGCCAATAAGGAAGCCTGAAAATAAAGCTATTCCAATATCTATACTTTTTAATTTTAAACCAACTATTTTTTTAATCTTTATAATTGAGATTTTACCTTCTTTTTCTTTTCTCTGAAGTTCAATTTTAATTACATATGATGCTGCCAAAAATGCTATTGCTACCCAAAAACCAAATGTTTGAATAGGTAATGGAATATTAATACCAAATAGATCTTCAATTAAGTGACTTATTGTTGGATACATAGTGCTTCTATTTGATTAGTCATTATTATGTGATTGCCTATTATTGATAAAAATCTATCTTGAAAGTTTAGTTTACATTTAGTAGTAAGCAGTACTTCATTGTTTTCTGTAAACATCTTACAAAAATATAAAATTGATTTTTAATTAATAGAATATTGTAGTTTTGTTCTATGAGAAAACACCTTTCTTTAGTCTTATTAATTATATTTTTTTCTTGTAGTAAAAAGAAAGATCTTAGTGATCTTTCAATTTTTAAGTATAATGAATCAGCAGGTATTAATTCTCTAGATCCTGCTTTTTCCAAGGATCAAGCATCAGTATGGGCTGTTTCTCAGCTTTTTAATGGTCTTGTTCAACTTGATAATAATTTAAATATAAATCCTTGTATAGCAAAGTCTTGGATAGTTTCACCTAATTCTTTAGTTTATAAATTTGTTCTTAGAGATGATGTATTTTTTCATGATCATAAAAATTTTAAAGATTCTAAGGGTAGAAAAGTAACTGCTTATGATTTTGAATTTTCATTCTCTAGAATTCTTGATAATGATATTGCTTCCCCTGGAAGATGGGTATTTACTAATGTCGATAGTTTTAAGGCTATAAATGATTCTTCATTTATTATAAAATTGAAAAAACCTTTCCCAGGCTTTCTAGGTTTACTAACTATGCAGTATTGTTCAGTTGTTCCCAAAGAGATAACTACATCAATAGATTTTCATGCTAACCCTATTGGAACTGGTCCTTTTAAATTTCAATTATGGCAACAAGGTGAAAAACTTGTCTTTAGAAGAAACTCTAATTACTTTGAATCTTTTAATGGTAATTCTCTTCCTTTCTTAGATGGGGTTGCGATTACTTTTTTAAGAGATAAACAAGCTGCATTTCTTCAGTTTATTATGGGTAATACTGATTTTCTCTCTGGAATTGATGCTTCATATAAAGATGAAATCTTAACTAAAGAAGGTTCTCTAAATCCTAAATATCATAATACAATTAATTATGAAATTCAAAATTATTTAAATACTGAATATCTAGGCTTCTTATTTTCTGATACTATTTCTCCTATTAAACATCTCAAAATTAGAAAAGCTATAAATTATGGATTTGATAGAAAAAAAATGCTTAGATATTTAAGAAATAATATTGGTACCCCAGCTGAAAATGGATTTGTTCCTAAGGGGATGCCTTCATTTAATAGTAAGTTGATTGGATATAATTATAATCCAGAAAAATCATTAGAGCTAATTAAAGAAGTTAAATCCGAATACGGATCTGATTTAGGCCAAATTAAGCTCTCTACTACATCCTCTTATTTAGATCTTTGTGAATATATCCAGAACGAACTTGCCAAATTAGGCTTAGAAATTTCAATTGATGTTAATCCACCATCTACTCATAGACAGATGGTAGCAACATCTAAGCTATCTTTTTTTAGAGGAAGCTGGATTGCTGATTATCCAGATGCTGAAAATTATTTATCTCTTTTTTATAGCAAGAATTTTTCTCCTAATGGACCTAATTACACACACTTTAATAACTCAGATTTTGATAGTCTTTATGATATTAGTCTTTCTGAGGTTAACGATTCAATTCGTTATCAATATTATAACTTAATGGATCAAATTATAATTGAAAATGCGCAAATTGTGCCACTTTATTATGATAATGTACTACGTTTTACTCAGAAAAATATTAGTGGATTAGCTAGTAATCCTATAAATATGTTAAATCTTAAGTACGTAGATAAGATGTTGTTTAAATAATTATATGTTTTTATTTTTTATTAAATACATTAATTAAATTTGTAGGGACTGAATAAAAGATTATGAAAATATCAAATAGTTGGCTTCAAAAATACTTAAGGGTAGACCTGTCGATTGAAAAAATATCTGAATTATTAACAGATATTGGTTTAGAGGTTGAAGGTATTCATAAATATGAAACTGTTAAAGGTGGCTTAAAAGGAATTGTTATAGGTGAGATTTTAACTAAATCAAAACATCCTGATGCAGATAGATTAAATCTTACTACAGTTGATATTGGAGAGGAAGAACCTTTACAAATTGTATGTGGAGCTCCAAATGTTGAAGTAGGCCATAAAGTTCCTGTTGCTACAGTTGGTACTTGGTTATATGAAGGAGATGAGTCGTTTAAAATTAAGAAAAGTAAAATTAGAGGTCAACTTTCTGTAGGCATGATTTGTGGACAAGATGAAATAGGCTTAGGCCCATCAACTGATGGAATAATGGTTTTAGAGCCTGATGCAAAAGTAGGATTACTTGGGGCTAAATATTTTAATATTGAATCTGATACAGTTTTTGAAATTGGATTAACTCCAAATCGTTCTGATGCTATGTCTCATATTGGAGTTGCAAGAGATCTTAAAGCAGTTTTAAATCATAATGGACATAATCTAAAAATGTGTATTCCTAATGTTAATGATTTTAAAGTTGATAATAATAACTTAAATATTGATGTAGATATTGTCTCTTCTGAATTATGTCCTAGATATTCTGGAGTTACAATTAGTGATATAAAAGTTCAAGAATCTCCCAAATGGTTAAAGAATAATCTTTTAGCTATTGGAATAAATCCAATTAATAATGTTGTTGATGTAACGAATTATGTTTTACATGAAATTGGTCAACCACTACATGCATTTGACACGGAAAAAATTACTGATAATAAGATAATAGTTAAGACACTTAAAAAAGATTCTTTATTTATTTCATTAGATGAAAAAGAAAGAAAACTTAGTGAATTTGATTTAATGATTTGTAACTCTAATAAACCTATGTGTATTGCTGGAGTTTTTGGTGGTCTTGAATCTGGAGTTACTAATTCTACAAAAAATATATTTATAGAATCTGCATATTTTAACCCTATCTCAATAAGAAAGTCAGCAAAACATCATAATCTTAACACAGATGCATCTTTTAGATACGAAAGAGGTTGTGATCCTAATATTACTGTTTATGCTCTTAAAAGGGCTGCTTTATTGATTAAGGAGCTTTGTGGTGGAACAATATCTTCAGAAATAATAGATTTATACCCCAATAGAATTTCTGATAATTTTATTTCATTTTCTTTTTCTTCGATGGATAATCTAATTGGTGAAAAAATTGATAAACAAGTAGTAAAAAATATACTTTCTGATTTAGAGATTTCAATTATTAAAGAAGAAAATGGTATCCTTTCTCTTTCAGTTCCTCCTTATAGAGTTGATGTAACTAGAGAGGTTGATGTTATAGAAGAAGTTCTTAGAATCTATGGCTTCAATACAGTTAAAATCCCAAATAAACTAAATTCTTCAATTATTAGTATTGATAGAGTTAATTCATTTAAATTAAAAACTGTTATTTCTAATTTACTTTCTAGTAATGGCTATAATGAGATTATGAATAATTCATTAACTAAAGAAAAGTATGATGGTTTGGATAATGATATTAATTTAAAAAATAATATTAAAATATTAAATCCTTTAAGCGCTGATCTCAATACTTTAAGAAGAAATCTATTATTTTCTGGATTAGAAACTGTTGAGTATAATTTAAATAGAAAAAATAATAATATTAAATTTTATGAATTTGGTAAATCTTATCTAAAAGATGAAGTTTATATTGAAAATCAACATTTATCATTAATTGTTACTGGAAATAAAAATCTTGAAAATTGGAATTCTCAAAATAATAAAACTGATTTTTTCTACCTAAAAGAAGTAGTTCACTTAATTCTTAATAGATTAGGCTTAAAGAATTATAAAATTGAATCTAAGAATAATTCTTTGTATTCTGATTGCCTTCAATATAATATAAATAATAAAACATTAGTGACTTTTGGTTTATTAGATAATAAAGTAACAGATCTATTTAATATTAAAGGTTCTGTATATGCTGCAGATTTTAATTGGGACTTAATAATAGATCTAGCAAAAAATCAAAAAACAACTTATGCTCCAGTAAATAAATATCCTAAGGTTAGAAGGGATTTGTCTTTACTAATAAATAATGAGGTGAATTTTAGTGATTTACAAAAAATTGCTAAAAAAATTGATAATAACATATTGAAATCTGTTGATCTTTTTGATGTATATACTGGAGATAAATTAGCAAAGAATAAAAAGTCATATGCACTATCATTTATTTTTGAAGATTTCAGTAAAACATTAACGGATAAGTATATTGATATTATTATGAATAAACTTATTCATGAATATATAAATACAGTTGGAGCAGAAATTAGATAGTTATTAAAATTCTAATGAATCTATTAATGAATCATTAGCCTCATTAGGAATAAAAACTTTTAGCTTATTATTCATTTTCATTGCTCTTTTAATAGCAAAATTTGCTTCTTTATTTCTAGCCCAA
>CAYNGO010000058.1:0-6860 GCA_964397025.1 uncultured Weeksellaceae bacterium | reverse complement strand
GTTCCAGCAGGGTATCCAGCTAGTCCTGAAGCAGCATCTATAGCTCCTCCATAAATAGTTTTAAAATCAGGATCACTTGGCCCGTTAGGGTTTGCGTATCCTCCAGCATGAATATTTATTAAGAAAACATCATTTGGATATGCTGTATGTAATGCTTGAGCAAGAACGTGACCATCTGGACAGAATCCACAATAAATTCCAGTAAATTCTTCAAGTACAACCTTTTTATTTTCAGGTGTTGTACTCACAAAAGTTTGCGCAAAAGAAATAGTCGTCACTAATCCTAAGGCAATTGTTAGTAGTTTTTTCATCATAAATTTGTTTTTAATATTAAATGTTTCCACAAATATAAGTTTAAAACTTTTTATATCCTATTTTTCTACTATAAACATATTTCGGCATTATATATCACTATTACTACTAGTAGAGTGTTATTATTTTTGTTATATTTGTTAAATAATAAAAATTTTAAAAATGAAACACATATCAATTAACGTATTTTTAATTCTAACATTAATTTTTCAAATCTCTATTTTTTCTAACAGTTTAAGTGCTCAAAGTTTAGATTTAACTGGTGATGCTAATGTTTATGGAAACCCTGGAATTCCTATTGCTTCTTATATTATTGTTAAGAATATAACATCTAGTTCTATAGATGTTATGTGTGAAAAAATTATCATTGATACAGCTGCAGGAACAGAAAATCAATTTTGTTGGGGGACCTCTTGTTGGCCTAGCAATATTTATGTATCTCCAATTCCAGCTGGTGTAAGAACAATTCCAGCAGGATATGCTGACTCTTCAAATTTTACTGCTTATTATGATGCTTTTGGAAGTCCAGCTCAAGCTATTATACAATATTGTTTTTATCCCCAAGGAAACCCTAGTAATTCTAGCTGTTTAACTGTTACTTATAATGAATCTACAACCCAGGTTACTGAAAGTACTAGAGAGATTGGATTAAACGAATTCTTCCCAAATCCTACAGATAACAAAACAAGTATTAGATATGTAGCTGATAACAATGCTCAGATGCATTTAATAGATATTTTAGGAAATAATATAAAGAGTTTTGATTTAGACTATTCAGGTTTATTAGAGTTTAGTACTAATGACTTAAGTAAGGGAGTTTATTTTGGAAATCTAGTAATTGATAACAAAGTTGTTGCAGTAAAAAAATTAATCATTAATTAGTAGAACTCTATCTCAATATAGAATTATTTTAAACCTTGTATTAGTACAAGGTTTTCTTTTAATATAAATATTAAAAAAGTTAAATTATGATCACACAAATCACAGGTAAATTATTAGAAAAGACTCCAACTTATGTTGTTATTGATTGTAATGGAATTGGATATAAAATAAATATTTCTTTACAAACATTTGCTGCTATAAAAGATGAGGTGTGTAAATTATTTACGCATCTATCTGTAAAGGAAGATTCACATACTTTATATGGGTTTCATGATCAAACAGAACGTCATTTATTTAGAAACCTTGTGAGTGTTTCTGGAGTAGGACCAAGCACAGCTCAGGTAATTTTGTCTACATATAGTGCCTCAGAAATAGTCTTATATATTACTACTGCAGATGTTGCTGCAATTCAACATGTCAAGGGAATCGGTGCTAAAACAGCTCAGCGAATAATAATTGATTTAAAAGATAAAGTTTCAAAAGGCTTACCTACCTCAGATATTTCCTTTGATTTGGACAATACAATGAAGTCAGAATCGTTATCTGCATTACTAGCGCTAGGATTTGCTAAGAAGGGAGCTGAGCTAAAGATTGATAAGGTTCTTAAAGATAATCCTGATATTGCTAGTGTGGAACAATTGGTTAAGATGGCTTTAAGTCAGATGTAACCATGATTAATTAGACGATTTAAATTGAGGAAGATATATCAATACTCTCTACTTTTCACTATTACTCTTACATTAACCCTTAATGTAAAGGGTTTTTCAGCTCCTATAATTGATAGTCTAGAAAACAATTATAATCTTCCCTATCCGTATAATTCTAATTCTTCAAGTGGGTTATTTATGAATAACCCTTCGAATTTTAATACAATTACTAATTATGATTTAAAAAACAATCAATATGTAATTCAAAATAGATTGGGTAAGTTTAATTTGAGGTATCCAAAAATTATGTCTTTTGAGGAATTTCAGAAGTATAAATTTAAAAGCTCAATTTCTAATTATTGGAATCAAAAATCTACTGATAGATCTCGTCAATCTAGCTCTAGTTTTGGAATACCAAAATTATATATTCCAGGACAGGCTTTTGATAAAGTCTTCGGTGGTAATTCTGTAGATATTAGGCCTCAAGGTTCTGCTGAACTAATTTTTGGTTTAAAGATAAATCGCCTTGATAATCCTTCTTTGCCTGAAGAACAAAGAAGAACTACTTCTTTTGATTTTCAAGAAAAGATTCAGATGAATGTGATTGGTAAAATTGGAGATAAATTAAAGTTGACAACAAATTTTAATACTGAAGCAACATTTGATTTTGAAAATAATATGAAGCTTGAATATACAGGATATGAAGATGAGATTGTAAAAAAAATTGAGGTTGGTAATGTTAGTCTTCCTCTTAATGGTTCATTAATCACTGGTAGTCAATCTTTATTTGGTTTTAAAACTCAGATGCAATTTGGAAGAACAACAATAACTGGTATTCTTTCACAGCAGAAAAGTTCTATGTCTGAGATAGAGGTTAGTGGTGGAGCTCAAACTTCTGAGTTTGATATCTATGCTGATCAGTATGAAGCAAATAAACATTACTTCCTTGCTCATTATTTTAAGGATAATTATGATGCTGCTCTTAATGGTCTTCCTTTTGTTAATTCTCCAATTAATATTACTAGAGTCGAGGTGTGGGTAACAAATAAAACAGGGACAACAAATGATACTAGAAATATAGTTTCTTTTCTTGATTTAGGAGAGACTAATGGTAATATTTTTAACACTCAGTTTACATTATCTAACGGAGGTAGTTATCCAGATAATAATACTGCCAATGATATGTTTGAATCTTTAACGAATCAGTTTAGTGGTATTCGTGATATTAATGAAGTAAATAATATCTTATCTACTCAAATAGGTATTAATTTTTTGAATGGTCAAGATTATGAAAAGCTAGAAAGAGCTAGGAAGTTAAGTGAGCAAGAATATTCAATTCATCCTCAGCTTGGATATCTTTCATTAAATCAGGCATTAAATAATGATGAGGTTTTAGCTGTTGCTTTCCAATATACAATTGGTAATCAGACTTATCAAGTGGGAGAGTTTACATCTTCAGGACCAACAGCTCCTCAATCTCTAATTGTTAAATTATTAAAAGGAACAAATTTTTCTCCTAATCTACCTAATTGGCATTTAATGATGAAAAACATATATGCTTTGGGAGCATATCAGATGAGTAATAATGGTTTTATACTAGATATAGTTTATGAAAACACAGAAGAATCCGGAGCATTAACCAACTATATACCAGAGGGTATTCTACAAGGGGTTCCAATTATAAAAGTTGTTAATGTAGATCAGCTAAATCAGCAGATGGATAATCAATCAGATGGGGTTTTTGATTTTATTGAAGGCTTAACAGTTAAGGCAGCAAATGGAAGAATAATATTTCCTGTTAGACAGCCTTTTGGTGAATATCTTAGAAGTAAGTTTAATGATCAATCAATTGCTGATAAATATGTTTATCAAGCTCTTTATGACTCTACTATTACTGTTGCTCAGCAGTATCCTGAGCTAAATAAATTTCGAATTAAAGGTAGTTACCAAGGGTCTTCAGGCTCAGAGATAAGATTAAATGCAATGAATGTTCCTGAAGGGTCTGTGACTGTAACTGCTGGATCTCAAAAACTTGTAGAAAATCAAGATTATACTGTAGATTATAATATGGGTAGGGTAACAATAATAAATGAAGGGATATTAAATTCTGGAACTCCTATTAAAATTTCTTTAGAGAATAATTCAATGTATGGAATGCAAAATAAAACGCTTGTTGGTTTGCATGCTGATTATGATGTGAATAAAGATTTTGTTTTAGGGGCAACTATTTTAAACTTAACGGAAAGACCTTATACTCAGAAGATTAATACTGGTGATGAACCAATATCTAATACAATATGGGGGCTAGATGGAACTTATCAGACAGTAACCCCATGGTTAACAAAAGCTATTGATTTTATTCCTTTAATAGAAACAAAAGCCAAATCTAGATTAATTGCAACTGCTGAGTTTGCCCATCTTATTCCTGGTCATCACCGAGCAGTTGGAAAGCAAGGGGTGTCGTATATTGATGACTTTGAAGCTAGTAAGACATCTATAGATATTAAGAATATGGGAGCATGGAGGATGGCTAGTATTCCTCAGGGTCAAGATGATATATTTATGAATGCCTCATTAAATGATAATCTTGAGATTGGTTTTAAAAGAGCAAAATTAGCTTGGTATACTATTGATCCATTATTTTTTAGAAACACTTCAATTACCCCTCCTAACATTAATAAAACATTATCATTAGCAAATGGTAATACAGTTGCTCAGCAATCTTATCATTATGTGAGAGAGATTCTAGAAACAGAAGTTTTTCCTAACAGAGATCCTAATTTAGGAAGTCAAATTACAAATCTTGCTGTTTTAGATTTGGCCTACTATCCACAAGAGAGAGGTTCTAATAATTATACTGTCAGTGGCCTAAAGACAGATGGATCTTTATTTAGCCCTTCCGAAAATTGGGGAGGTATTATGAGGAAATTAGAGACTAATGATTTTGAGGCCGCTAATATTGAGTTTATTGAATTTTGGATGATGGATCCATTTAATAATGAAGATGGTTTAATAAACCATAGTGGTGGTGATATGTATATTAATTTAGGTAATGTTTCCGAAGATGTTTTAAAAGATGGGCATAAGAGTTTTGAGAATGGTCTGCCTATAAATGCTAATGTAATCGATGTAGATACTACACAATGGGGAAGAGTGCCTACCAATTTCTCTATTGTTGAGGCTTTTGATAATGATCCGCTTTCAAGAGAGTTTCAAGATGTTGGTTTAGATGGTTTAAGCAATAATGATGAAAAATTATTTTTTGGCTCCAGCTATCTACAGCAAATTGAATCTTTATACGGAATTAATTCAATTGCCTATAAAAATGCATCTGATGACCCCTCTGGAGATGATTTCCATTATTTTAGAGGAACAGATTTTGACAACTTATCTTCTGATATCTTAACACGATATAAGAACTATAATAATACTGATGGAAATTCATCAACGACAGAGCAGTCTGTAGAAAGTTATCCAACTTCAGCATCAGCTCAGCCCAACTCTGAAGATATTAATAGAGACAACACTCTTAGTGAGACAGAAAGTTATTTTCAATATAAACTGAGGTTATTTCCTGGTATGGGTATTGGTGATAGTTACATTTCTGATATTTTAGAGACGTCCATCAAAGCAGAAAATGGAAGTCAAAGAAATATCAAATGGTATCAGTTTAGAGTTCCTGTATATCAGCCAGATAAAGTTATCGGAGGTATTCAAGATTTTAAATCTATAAGGTTTATAAGAGTAAATTTCACTGATTTTAATGAGCCTATAGTATGTCGATTTGCAACATTTGATCTAGTAAGAGGTGAGTGGAGAAGATATAATTTTGATCTAAAAGAGCCAGGAGAATATATTCCCTTAGATGATCAACAGGCAACAACATTTGATGTTTCTGCTGTTAATATTGAAGAAAATGGAAATCGATCTCCGATTAATTATGTTCTTCCTCCTGGTATAGAGCAAGAAGTAGATAATACCACTACAACACTTAGACAACAAAACGAGCAATCTTTAGTTTTAAAGATCTGTGATTTAAAGGATGGAGATTCAAGAGCTGCATATAAAACTTCCGACCTAGATGTTCGTGCCTACAAAAGAATTAAAATGTTTGTTCATGCTGAGGGGTATGAGGATAATCTAAATGATGGTGATTTATCTTGTTTTATTCGCTTAGGAACAGATTTTACATCTAATTATTATGAATATGAAATAAAACTAAAGCCAACACCTCACTTTTCCACATCTAGTGAAGAAATATGGCCTTCTTCTAATGAGATTGATATAGCCTTTGAGATTTTTCAACTTGCTAAACAAGAGCGTAACTTTAATAATGCTGATGTTTCGACTCCATTTATAAAATACTCTTCAGGAGGTAAAATAACAGTTGTAGGAAACCCTAACCTTTCACAAGTAAAAACAATTATGATAGGAGTTAGGAATCCAAAAAAGACTTCTTTTTCTAGTGATGATGATGGATTACCTAAATGCGGTCAGATATGGGTTAATGAGTTAAGACTTACTGACTTTGATGAATATGGTGGTTGGGCAGCTAATGGAAGGTTGACAGCTCGCCTTGCTGATGTTGGTAATGTTACAATATCAGGAAATATGAGTACTGTAGGTTTTGGTAGTATTGAGAAAAAGGTAAATGAAAGACAGAAATATAATGCTTTTCAATATGATCTTTCTTCAACATTTGATCTAGGTAAATTCTTTCCAGAAGATAATGGGGTTAAGGTTCCAATGTATATTGGGATGTCAGAATCTGTGAGAAACCCTCAATATAATCCTTTAGATCCTGACATATTATTAACAACTTCCCTTCAGACATTAGATAGTAAACAAGATAGAGATTCATTGAAATTTATTGCTCAAGATTATATTAAGAGAAATAGTATAAACTTTACAAATGTTCGTAAAACAAAGACTATTAAAAAAGGTGAAGAGCAAAAGAAAAATAGAATCTATGATATAGAAAACTTTACCGTTTCTTATTCAAAGAACGAAACGTTTATT
>CAYNGO010000057.1:0-7253 GCA_964397025.1 uncultured Weeksellaceae bacterium | reverse complement strand
GATATTGTAGATATCATCTGATGGATATTATTAAAAGTATATACTCCACATAACTTATCAACTTTTACAGATGAATTTAATGCAGTTTGGGAAAGATCATTCCTTACTAAATCTACAATCATAATATTCTCTGATATATTTTTTTGGCTAGATTGTAAATTCTTAATCAAAATTTTATCCTCATTATCATTAGTTGATCTTTTACTAGTACCTTTTATTGGTTGAGAAATAATATGATTGCCATCTTTTAAAAGATAGCGCTCAGGACTTAAGCAAATAACACTTGTACTTTCAATATTAAGAAATGAAGCAAATGGAGATTCAGTAATTTTATTCAGTTTATAAAATAATTCTTCAGGAGACACGTCAACATTATTACTGTAAAACTCCTGACAATAATTCATTTCATAGATATCTCCTATTTGTATATGGTGTTTAATTTTTTTTATTTTTTCCAAATACGTATCTTTACTTTCTCTACTTTTAAAGATAACTGTTTCATTATTATCAACTAATAAACATTGATTCATAATTTCATTATATAAAATATCTATATCTTTTTTTGACTCAAAAGATTCAATATAAAGAAATGTATCTTTAATTAAGAAGACATACTTTGGTATAAAAAATGAAATATTATCTGATTTAATATTATCTTTTTTATTTGAAGTTAGATTGTATGATTCATTTTTTAAGTCATATGAAAGATAGCCAAACAACCAGTCTTTTTCTTGTTGATGAATTTTCTTAAGCTTATTAAATGAATTATGATTTGAACTAATATTAGATATTGAGTCAAAAGCAAAAATAGCTTTGAAATTTGAATACTTTGTTGGTAGTTTTTTTTTAGAAACATTAGAATGTAGTAAACATGAGTATTTAGATGATTTACTAAACACAAGTAGCTTATTTACAAGCTTATCAAAATCTTTAACTTTATATATAAACTTGTTTCGCACAATACAAAAATATAAAATACTTAACCAATAATTTTACTAAATTTGAAGCAATGAAACTAAAAATATTACTTTGCTTTTTAATGCCTTTTGGTTTGTTATCTCAAAATTTAGATAATAATATAAATATAAAATACGAAAGTGGTTTGGACAGTCTTATTTATAAAAATGAAAAAATTAAAAAAAATAAAGATGGTGTTTTAGGATGGAGAATACAGCTTACATTTAAAAGCACAAAAGAGGAAATAAAAAAAACAAGAAAAGAATTTATAAAACTATATCCAAACATTCCATCATACCTAACTTATGACCCTCCTTATTATAGAATTTGTGTAGGAAACTTTAGAACAAAATTAGAAGCTTTAAAGCTTAAGAATTTTATAAGAAGAAATTATATTGAGGCCTACCCAGTTAAAAAAACTATTAAAAGGTCTCTGTTAGAGCTTTAATTTAACTCTCTTTTTACTTCGATATTATCATAACCTTCAATAATATCCCCTACTTTAATATCATTAAAGTTTTCAATTGACATTCCACATTCGAACCCTTTTCTAACCTCATTAACATCTTCTTTAAATCGCTTAAGCGATGATAGATTTCCAGAATAAACCACTACACCATCTCTAATTAATCTAACCTTGCTTTTCCTAGATAACTTCCCATCAAGAACCATACATCCAGCAATTGTTCCAACCTTAGAAATTTTAAAAATATCACGAACTTCAATATTACAAATTATTTTCTCCTCTAAATCAGGAGATAACATACCTTCCATAGCTAATTTTAAATCTTCAATAGCCTTATATATAATGG
This sequence comes from uncultured Weeksellaceae bacterium, assembly GCA_964397025.1. GTDB lineage: Bacteria > Bacteroidota > Bacteroidia > Flavobacteriales > BACL11. The sequence continues at coordinate 5,484 of CAYNGO010000057.1, read as the reverse complement.
AATAAAGTCTAATATCAATATTTTCACTTTCAGCTAGTTTTCTAGCTTTTAAAGAAGGTCTAACTTGAAATCCAATTATGATAGCGTCAGATGCTGCTGCAAGCATAACATCAGATTCAGAAATTTGACCAACTGCTTTTTGAATAATATTTACCTTAATTTCATCATTTGACAATCCTTCTAGAGAATCAGATAATGCCTCTATTGAACCATCAACATCTCCTTTTACAATTATATTAACCTCTTGAAATTCACCAAGAGCAATTCTTCTTCCTATCTCATCTAAAGTAAGATGTTTTTGTGTTCGCACGCTTTGTTCTCTTTGTAACTGCATTCTTTTAGCAGCAATCTTTTTAGCTTCCTGTTCCTTGTCCATTACAAAAAACTCATCACCAGCAGTAGGAGCTCCGTCAAGTCCAAGTAAGACTACAGGAGTAGATGGGCCAGCTATTTCTTTTTTATTACCTCTTTCATCTAAAAGGGCTTTTACTTTTCCAGAACACCTACCAGCTAGTACATAATCTCCAACTTTCAAAGTTCCTTTCTGAACTAAAATTGTCGATAAGAAACCCTTGCCCTTATCAAGAGAAGCCTCTACTACCGTTCCTTGTGCGTTTCTATTAGGATTAGCTTTTAAAGCTAACATCTCAGACTCTAATAAAACCTTTTCTAATAATCCTTGAACACCTGTACCTTTCATCGCTGAAATATCTTGAGATTGATATTTACCACCCCAATCCTCTACTAACATATTTAATTCAGCTAATTCTCCTTTTATCTTTTCCGCATCTGAAGCAGGTAAATCCATCTTATTAATAGCAAAAATAATAGGTACTCCAGCAGCTTGAGCATGACTAATTGCTTCCTTTGTTTGAGGCATAACCTTATCATCAGCAGCTACAACAACAATTACAATATCAGTTACCTTGGCTCCTCTAGCTCTCATTGCAGTAAATGCAGCGTGACCAGGAGTGTCTAAAAATGATATCTGCTTTCCATTATCTAAAGTTACTTCATAAGCTCCAATATGTTGAGTAATTCCTCCAGACTCTCCCGCTATAACATTACTTTTTCTAATATAATCCATTAAGGATGTTTTACCATGGTCGACATGCCCCATAATTGTAACTATGGGAGCTCTTTCTATTAAATCTTTTTCGGTATCGACAACCTCCTCTATATCATCTTGAATGTCAGCTGTAACAAACTCTACATTTAATCCAAAATCTTCAATTAACATTTCAATAGTTTCAGCATCTAGTCGCTGATTCATACTAATCATGATCCCTAGGCTCATACAAGAAGTTATAATCTCTGTAACGCCTATATTCATTAATGAAGCTAATTCGTTAGCAGTTGCAAATTCTGTAACTTTAATTACCTTATTTGATTGAACTTGTTCTTCTAATTCTTGGTCAAGTACAGCTTTATGAGCATTTCTCTTATCTTTTCTATTTCTAACCGAAGATTTTCTACCTCCACCCTGTAGTTTTGCAAGTGTTTCTCTAACTCTTTTCTGAGCTTCTTCGGGGGAAATTTCAATAACTTTGGATTTAGGACTCTTAGATTTATTAAATTGTCTAGGATCTACTTTCTTTTTAACAATTCTTTTTCTTTTCTTTTTATCTTCTGCACTATTTACAGCTTGTACTTTAGGTTTATCAAACTTGGATAAATCAATTTTTTCACCTGTTGTTGTAACACCCTTAATTTTTTGAAATTTTGCTTTAATTATTTGATCTTTATCATCAGTAACTTCAGTCTTCTTGGCAATATCTTTTTTTAGAGTATCTAAAACTTTATTTTCTTCTAATTGATCTTTATTAATAGATTTATCAACTTCTTTAATTTTAATTTTAACAATATTAGATTTTAAAATCTCTGCCTTTTCTTTTGCTTTTGCTATAGCCTCTTCTTTTGCTTTGTCTTCTTCTTCTTGCTTAATTATCTCTTCAGCCTTTTTTAGTTCAAGTTCTTTTGCAAGTAATTGAGCAGAAATTTTAGCTGCTTTTGAAGAATCAAATTCTTCAAGAAGCTTCATATATAAGTCATTAGATATTTTGGAGTTAGGATTTAAGCCGCTAGCCCCATTTTTATCTAAGAATTCTAATATTCTATCAATCTTAACATTAAATTCTCTAACCAATTTACTTAAACGCACACTATTTTTTTCAGACATATATAACTATTATTATTTAATCTTCAAACTCCTTTCTAAATATATTTAACACCTCATCAACAGTTTCTTTTTCTAAGTCTGTTCTAGTCATTAACTCCTTAGCTTCAATTGCTAAAACACTTTTAGCACTATCACAACCAATAGATTTTAAAGCATCAATAACCCAATCTTCAATTGCATCAGAAAACTCATCAATAGCAACATCGTCCTCGAAACTTGCTTCGTCTCTAAAAACATCAATTTCATATCCAGTTAATCTACCTGCCAAACCTATATTATTACCACCTCTACCAATTGCTAACGAGACTTGATCGGCATTCATTATAACTTTTGCTCTACCACTTTCCTCATCAATATTTACAGAAGTTATTTTTGCAGGACTTAGAGCTCTTGTGATTAATAATTGTGTATTCTCTGTGAAATTAACAACATCAATATTTTCATTTCTTAACTCTCTAACTATACCATGAATCCTAGAACCTTTCATGCCAACACAAGCACCAACTGGATCAATTCTATCATCATATGATTCAACACAAACTTTAGCTCTTTCTCCAGGATTTCTAACAACTTTTTTTATTGTAATTATACCATCAAAAACTTCAGGAACTTCCATTTCAAATAAACGCTCAATAAACTCTGTAGCAATTCTAGAAACAACAATATTAGCTTTGTTGTTTTTAATATTAACTTCCTTAATTACTGCTCTAACAGACTCTCCTTTCTTAAAAAAATCTTTTGGAATTTGTTCAGTTTTAGGTAATGACATATCATTACCTTCATCGTCAGTTAATAAAATCTCATTACGCCAAATCTGATAAACCTCACCGTGAACAATTTCTCCAATACGAGCTTCATACCTTTTGATTAGAGTATCTCTATGTTGTTCGTGAATTCTAGATATTAGATGCTGTCTAATAGATAATACCTGTCTTCGTCCAAATTCAGAATCAAAACTTACTTGCTCAGAAAGCTCTTCTCCTACTTCATAGTCATCCTCTATCTTTAGGGCATCTGTAAGAGAAATTTGTGCAATAGGATTTTCAACATCTTTATCCTCTACAACCTCTCTGTTTTTCCAAATTTCTAAGTCACCCTTGTCAACATTAATTATGACATTAAAATTTCCAGCTCCATCATATTTTTTTTCTAGAACTGATTTAAATACATCTTCTAAGATGTTCATCATTGTTTCTCTATCAATATTTTTAACATCCTTAAATTCAGAGAACGATTGAATAAGATTTTCTACTTCCATTAAATTTATTTAAAGTTTATTTTCAATTTTGTTTCTTTTATTTCTTCTAAAGGAATTGTAATATCTTCTAACACATAATCCTTACGAGATCCTTTTTTCTTTTTTAGTACTTCTAAAACTAAATCTGTTTCATATTTTTTCAAAATTCCTGTTTTCCTTTTCCCATCATTAGTTTTTACATATACCTCTTTACCTATATTTTTAATATACTGTTGCTTTACTTTTAAAGGATTTGTTAATCCTGGAGAACATACTGTTAATTCATAATCATCAATATCTTTATCAAATTTCTCATTAATATATTTACTAATTATTAAACAGTCATCAACAAGTACTCCGTTATTTTTATCAAAATAAATTGTAATAACATTATTAGCATTAATATTTACATCAACAACAAAGCCATTAATCTCTAAAGCTTTTTCTGATGCATATCTTTTTATTTCCTCTTTTAATAACATTACTTAATAAAAGAAGGGGCTTTAGCCCCCTCTTTCCTAATTTATATTTACTCTGCAAATATAAGATCTTTTTATTAATCCTGCAAATATTAAACTTTACACATTCTTAGTTGAGAGCTTCACCCTTATCCTTTGAAGTATTAAAAAAATCTTCAGGGCCGGAAGCAAGTGTTCTACTTAACTCATAGGCTTTGAAAAACATCTCTTTGGCATTTAAGGTATCACCCATTTGAAGAAGTAAGTCCCCCATTGAATCATAAGCATTTGGCTCATCTGGATGAACAGTAAGATATATATTTAAATGATTTTTAGCCTCTTCAAATTTCTCTTGATCCATCATAAAATAAGCCATCATGTTATTTAGTATGCTTGATTCTGGAAACCTCTTTAAACCAATTTTCACATTCTCTACTTTGAGTTTTGGATCATCTAAGTAATATGCATACCACGCTCTTAACAATGGGTCATTAGCAGCATAAAGTAAAGCTGTCTCATACTTTTTCAATCTTTCCTCTTTAGATGAAGAGGGTAGCATTGTTTCTATAGTATAAATTTCTGCAAGTGAAGCTCCTTCTAGTTTTGGTTTAATTTGATTCATCAAAGATGTTAATTCATCTCCTTTACCATTTAGATACAGATAATGCATTTTACCTAAATGAGCTACTGCTAAATTAGGATCTAACTTTACCAGACTATCTGAATATGCTAAAGCATCATTGTTTCTCAAATTTGCCATTGCATATCTCATACTATTATACATAGATTGGGCTCCATTAACTTCAGTTGATGGCCATACAAATAAATTTGAAGATCTATTCATATTCCAATTCATCCAAGAATGTCTTTTAAAAACTAGTTTTCCCATTTGTTTACCAACAATAGAGTGAAAGCCGGCTCTTTGAACTTTAATTCCAGAAATATAAGCACTTACATTTCCGTAAACACTAGCGACATTACCAAAAACTTCAATGTTTTCTACTTCAGCAATAATAGAATCTTCATAAAACCATTCCGCTTTAATTTTACTATGATCATTTACCCATTCTGGCCTTCCAATCCATCCATTTGAAAGATTATACATCATTATAGAATCAGCAGCATCCTCTTTAAGTTTATCAATAGCATCTTCACCACCAATTTTTTCCGCATAATGCGTAACTATAAAATCTTCTACCTTATCTTTATCTAAACCAGTATTACAACTTGAAAAAATTGCACCAACAATTAAGATATAAATTATATTTTTCATTTTTTTAGTTTTTATTTAATATGATCCAAATTTATATTAAAAATAGAAATTTACTATGTTCTGCATAGAATAAAAAAAAGCTCGTATAAATACGAGCTTTTTTTATGCAAACAATATTATTTAAATTATTGAAGGATAACTTTTTTAGTAATCACCCCATCTTCCTTTTTCAATTTAACAAAATAGATTCCATTTGAATAATTAGATAAATCTAATTTATTTGAATATCTAATAGTTTCATTATCAATTGACTCAGTATAAACTACATCTCCTAAAATATTCACAAGAGAAAGAGTTACTTCTTTACTTCCAATTAAATCAAATTCAATATTTAATA
>CAYNGO010000056.1:4429-8719 GCA_964397025.1 uncultured Weeksellaceae bacterium | reverse complement strand
ATCATATGTTTATGACTGGAATGAATCCTTTCCTTGGTTCGGTATTTACATTTACAACATTATTAATTGCCATTCCATCAGCTGTTAAGGTATTTAATTGGCTAGCAACTCTTTGGAGGGCTAATATCCGTTTTACACCAGCAATGCTATTTGCTATAGGAACTGTTTCGTCATTTATTACAGGTGGTCTAACCGGATTGATACTTGGTGATAGTGCTTTAGATATAAATGTGCATGACACTTATTTTGTAGTTGGACACTTTCATATTGTAATGGGACTTACTGCAATATATGGTATGTATGCCGGTGTATATCATTGGTTTCCTAAAATGTATGGGAAAATGATGAATAAATCTTTAGGATATCTTCATTTTTGGGGAACATTTATATGTGCATATGGTGTTTTCTTTCCAATGCATTTCTTAGGTCTTGCAGGACTTCCAAGAAGATATTACACAAATAGCTCATTCCCTATGTTTGATGGATTAGCTGATATAAATGAAATTATTACCTTCTTTGCTTTAGCTGGAGCAATTGTTCAGGCAATATTTATATTTAATTTTGCTTACAGTATTTTCAAAGGAACAAAAGCATCTAAAAATCCTTGGAATGCAAATACTTTAGAATGGACTACCCCTGTTGAGAGAATTCACGGAAATTGGCCTGGAGAACTTCCTGTTGTAACTAGATGGGCTTATGATTACTCTAAGCCTGGTCTTGAAAAAGATTTCGCTATGCAAACTGAACCACTTCATGAAGGAGAACAAGAGCATTAGATGGAGAAATTAATTAAAGATAAAGCTTCAAAACAATTATTATTTATTGGGATATTCTCTATTTCAATGTTTTTTGCGGGATTGACATCTGCTTTTATTGTTCGTAAAGCTGAGGGGAACTGGACAGAGTTTATATTGCCATCTTGGTTTTTATATAGCACAATAGTCATTGTTATTAGTAGTCTATTGCTTTTCCTTGTAAAAAGTCAACTTAAAAATAATAATTCAGTTTTTAATTTAATATTTACCGTACTAATTCTCGGAGTATTATTTTCGTTTTTTCAGTTTAAAGGATGGGAACAATTAACTACTCAGGGCATATATTTAACTGGCGAAGGAAGTAATGCCTCGGGTTCTTTCTTATATGTGCTAACAGTAGCCCATTTAGCCCATTTATTTGGAGGGCTCGTATCATTAATATTTGTATCAGTAAAATCAAAATTAAAGTTATATAGTATTGATAATTGTTTGGGAATAGAACTTGTATCTATTTATTGGCATTTTCTAGCTTTGTTATGGTTATACATATACGTTTTTTTAAAATTTTTATAAACTAAATGAAATACATCAAAAAGATTATTTTTGCACTAGAAAATTAATAAATTATGGCAGATACGTTAATTCAGAATGATATGGAGGCTCCTGCTTGGAAAGGTGGAGATGTACCCTATAAAGCAAGCTATGGTAAATTAATGATGTGGTTTTTTCTTATCACAGACACCTTGACATTTTCAGCGTTTTTAACTGGATATGGTTTTAGTAGATTTAAGTTTGAAGATATATGGCCTGTTCCTGAGGATGTTTTTACGCATTTCCCATTTTTACACGGTGAACACCCTCTTTTGTTTGTTGCTTTAATGACATTTATCTTAATTATGAGTTCTGTCACAATGGTCTTGGCTGTAAATTATGGTCATAAAATGGAAAAAAATAAAGTTATTTTATGGCTTTCTCTTACTATTATTGGTGGCTTTATGTTCCTATCATCTCAAGCATGGGAATGGGGTCACTTTATTCATGGTGATTCCGGAGGAGTTCAATTAAATAATATGGAAGTTGTTCATGTATATAAAAATGAAAAAAGACATACAATATATGATATTATGGATGCTGACTCACACGATGGACAGCATCATCACTTTGAGCTAGATGAGTTTATTGAGGAGTTTAGCGGTAATTCATCATTAAATATAAGACTTGCAGATAGAACATTTTTAAATCATTCAGAATCTGTTACTTTATTAAAGGAAAGAGCTAATACAATTCTATTAGGGGCTAATCTTAAAAATAATGAATATGGCCATGCTTTGTTTGCCGATTATTTCTTTTTTATTACTGGTTTTCATGGATTCCACGTGTTTAGTGGTGTTGTGTTACTTATTATTCTTTTAATAAATACTATTAAAGGAACTTATGAAAAAAGAGGTCATTATGAAATGGTAGAAAAGATTGGATTATATTGGCATTTTGTCGATTTAGTTTGGGTATTTGTATTTACATTTTTCTACTTAGTTTAATTTAATTTATTAATTATGTCAGATAATCAAAACAGCGGAAATTGGTGGATTTGGAAAGTCTTTTGGATTTTATTAGGTCTTACTGCATTTGAGGTGGGACTTGGAATGTACAAGCCTCCTTTTTTAGTTGATACTATCTTTTTAGGAACAAAATTATTAAATCATGTATTTATTATTCTGACTTTAATTAAAGCTGGATATATTGTTCTTGTATTTATGCATTTAGGTTTTGAGAAAAGTACATTAAAATGGACTATTCTCATCCCTGCTCTTGTTCTAGTGCCGTATCTACTATTTATTATCCTTAGTGAAGGGGCACATGCTTATTTAATGCTTTAAATATGAAGTTCAATCTTAAGAGTTTAACTACTATAATTATTTTAGGTCTTTTACTAGTTGCTCCCCCTATTATTTATTCCTACGTAACTAAAGGATATAATAATTTCATCAAACTCGAGATTGTTGGAGAAAAAGATCCCGATTCCGGTGAGCATCACAAGATTTCACAGTTCTCTTTTATCAATCAGAATAATGAAATTGTAAATAATAGTGATATGGATAGTAATATTTATATCGCAGATTTCTTTTTTACTAATTGCCCATCTATATGTCCTATTATGACAAAAAATATGGCTTATGTTCAAAAGAAATTAAGTGTTTATCCAAACATAAAATTTTTATCACATACTGTTGATCCAAAAAATGATACACCTGAGAGGTTTGTAGAATATATTGATGAAATGAAAAATAACAATATCAGTATCAATCTTGATAATTGGGATTTTGTTACAGGAGAAAAGGATGATATTTATAATATAGCACGTTCATATTTCGTTAATGTAAGTATGGACTCTTTAGCCCCTGGGGGATTTCTGCATTCAGAATATTTTGTTTTAGTTGATAAAGAAGGTAGAGTCAGATCAGGTATTGATAAGAATGGGAATGTTGTTGGTGTTTATGACGGCACAAATGAAGCTCAGCTTAGAGATTTAGTAAATGATGTTAAAGTGTTAATGGCTGAATATAAGCGACCAAAAAGAACAAAAAGAAAATGGTAAAAAAAAGTATATTCATACTGTTTTTAATATCTATAAGTTTTAATGAATTAAAAGCTCAATGTGCAATGTGCAAGGCAGTAGTTGAGGCTAATTTAGAGGCGGGAGGAAGTGCAGGTGCTGGTCTTAATGATGGGATATTATACCTGATGGCAATGCCATACATCTCCATCCTACTTTTTTGTTTGTTTTGGTATTTCCAGAACAAGAAAGTTAAGCAAGTAAATTAATTTTTGATTAAATCTCTCAAATACTATGGCCAGCTATTAAAGTTTAGGCTATCCTTAACTGTTGTTTTTTCTGCAATGGCAGGCTATCTTCTAGGTGTTTCTAATTTTAGTGTTTCCGAGTTTTTGCTTCTAATATTTGGAGGTTTTCTAGTTACAGGATCTGCAAATGGGTTTAATCAAATTTTAGAAGGGGATTATGATAAGCTAATGAAAAGAACTGAGGAAAGGCCTCTCCCTCAAAAAAACTTAAAACCTTCAAGCGCTATATTTTTTTCAATCATCATTGGTCTTTTGGGTTTTTATTTTTTAAGCTTAATCAAACCTCACGGAAGTTTCTATGGCTTACTTTCTAAGTCTTCTGCTTTTGGGTTACTCTCATTAATGATATATGTTCTGTCTTACACACCTTTAAAGAGAATGTCAACTGCATCTATATTTGTTGGGGCAATTCCAGGAGCAATTCCTGTACTTTTAGGATGGGTTGCTGCTACAGATGATTTTGGTTTAGCAATTGGTATTCTTTTTGCTATTCAATTTCTTTGGCAATTTCCACATTTTATATCTATTGCTTGGATTCAAGATGATCAATATAAAAAAGCAGGTTTTCACATGATGTATGGTGGAGAGAAAGGAGCTTATCCAGCAAGAATTGCTTTTATAGCTTCAATTTTCATGACTATTGTTTCTGTTACTCCTTATTTTTTTGATTTAG
>CAYNGO010000056.1:0-4329 GCA_964397025.1 uncultured Weeksellaceae bacterium | reverse complement strand
ACCTAGAACCATCTGAAAAAAGACAGTAATAAGCAATAAGTTAATTGCATTTTTTTCAAGCCGAATTAGTGGTATTTTTCTTGATTGATAGAATATATATATTATTAGGCCGAGAACTACAAATGCAAATGTTCTGTGTATAAATTGTACTCCTGCTATCCCATTTACAAAGTTACTCCAAAACGGAGTCATAGCGTAAACAGATTCTGCAATCCAATCATTATTCATTTTTGGCCAAGTATTGTAAACCTTACCAGCCCCTAGCCCAGCTACAAAAGCTCCATATATTATTTGTATTACTACTACAATCATCAGTATAAAAGATAGCTTGTGTAATATTTTATTTTGATGACTTTTATTTGGATAGATTAATGATAGAGCAACCCAAAACGTGTATGAAAAAGTAAGAAAAGCAGTAATCAAATGAGTTGCTAGCCTAAAATGACTTACATCAGGGTTATTTACTAATCCACTTTTCACCATCCACCATCCAATAGCTCCTTGTGAGGCTCCCATAAAAAGAAGTACAGTACATTGTAAAGTAAGTTTTTTTGACAACCTTTTTTTAATTAGAAAATATATGAAAGGTATTATAAAGACTAAACCAATTAATCGCCCAAGCAAGCGATGAATATATTCCCAGAAAAAGATGTTTTTAAATTCTTCAAGAGTAAACATGTAATTTTGTTTTTGGAATTCTGGAAACTGCTTATACAGCTCAAATGTATCTACCCATTGCTGATTATTTATAGGAGGTATAGATCCTGCAAAAAGCTTCCAATCTACCATAGAAAGTCCCGAGCCTGTAAGTCTTGTAATACCCCCAACAATTACCATTGTAAATATTAACAAGCAGCCTGATAATAGCCAAACTATTACTGAGATATTCTCTTTTTTCATATTACTAAATTTCTAGTGAATATAGTATGGGGAGATCATAAGATAAACAACAACTCCAGTGATTGCTACATATAGCCATATTGGAAATGTTATCTTAGCTATCTTTCTATGAGGGTCAAACTCTTTCTGAATAGCTCTCACATAACTAATTAAAACTAAAGGAATAAGTACAATTGATAATAGTATATGAGAGATGAGGATAATATAATAGATAAGCTTTATATATCCCTCACCTCCAAAAGGAGTGGGGTCTGATGTCATGTGGTATGCTATATACATGACTAAAAAAACTAAAGAAAGAGCAATGCATGATTTCATTAGCCACTCATGAAGAGTGATTTTTTTTGATTTAATTGCAAGTAGTGCAAGCACTAGTAGTACAGCTGTCAATCCATTTATACAAGCATATATTGGAGGAAGAAATGATAATGGGGTAGCGTTTGGGATTTTAACAGTGAAAAGAATTGCTACAACAACAGGTATTGCTACAGAAACAATTTTAATCCAAATACTATATTTATTTTTCTTAGTCATCAACTTTTATTTAAGTTTAATGTTTAGTTCATCAAGTTGTTTAGGGTCTATATTAGATGGTGAATCAATCATAATATCTCTACCTGAATTATTTTTAGGAAAAGCAATAAAATCACGAATACTTTCTTCACCTCCAAGTATTGCACATAACCTATCAAAGCCAAAAGCAACACCACCATGAGGAGGAGCTCCATATTCAAATGCTTCCATTAGAAAACCAAATTGATCTTGAGCCTCTTCATCTGAAAAACCAAGGTGTTTAAACATTAATTTTTGCAATTCTTTATCATGAATTCTTATTGAACCACCACCAATTTCATTTCCGTTAAGAACAAGGTCATATGCATTTGCTCTTACAGAAGCAGGATCAGATGCGATTTTTGAAATATCTTCTTTTTTGGGAGAAGTAAAAGGGTGGTGCATTGCATGGTATCTTTTAGATTCTTCATCCCACTCTAAAAGAGGGAAATCTAAGACCCATAAAGGAGCAAATTCTTCAGGGTTTCTAAGAGATAAGTCTTCAGCTAGTTTTAGTCTAAGCACACCCAGCGCCTTTCTTGTTTTTTCTTTTTCTCCAGACATTATAAGAAGTAAATCTCCATTTTCAGATTTAGATTCTTTTTGCCATTGTGCTCTAGATTTTTCATCAAAGAATTTATCAATGCTAGATTTTGATGTACCATCCTCATTATACTTACAGTAAATTAATCCAGTAGCTCCAACTTGTGGAGTTTTTACAAAATCAACTAGTTTGTCAAGTTGCTTTCTTGTGTATTTTGCACATCCTGGAACATTTATTGCTATTACAATTTCAGATCTGTCAAACACTTCAAAACCTTTTCCTTTTACTTGACTAGTTAAGTCTGTAAACTTCATGTCAAATCTTATATCTGGTTTATCTGATCCATAAAGCCTCATAGCGTCATCATATGTCATTCTTGGAAAATCAGTAATGTGTATTCCTTTGATTTTCTCCAATAGATATTTTGTTAATCCCTCAAACGTATTTAGAATATCTTCTTGATCAATGAAAGACATCTCGCAATCAATTTGAGTGAATTCTGGTTGTCTATCAGCACGCAGATCCTCATCTCTAAAGCATTTTACAATTTGATAATACTTGTCAATTCCTCCAACCATTAACAATTGCTTGAAAGTCTGAGGTGATTGAGGAAGTGCGTAAAATTGTTTTTCATTCATCCTTGATGGAACAATAAAATCTCTTGCTCCCTCAGGAGTTGATTTAATTAGGTATGGTGTTTCAACCTCTAAAAATCCTTGACCGTCAAGATATTTTCTAGTCTCTAAAGACACTTTATTTCTAAGTAGGAGGTTTTCTTTAATAGGATTTCTTCGAATATCTAAATATCTATACTTCATCCTTAATTCATCTCCACCATCTGACTTGTCTTCAATTGTAAACGGTGGTGTTTTTGATTCATTCAGTATTGTTAATGCACTTACTTCAATCTCAATTTCACCTGTTGATATTTGAAGATTTTTAGAACTTCTTTCAATAACTTTTCCAGAAATTTGAATTACATATTCTCTACCTAATTTCCTAGCTTGAGTACAAAGATCAGCATTGCTATCCATGTTAAATGCTAGCTGGGTAATACCGTAACGATCCCTTAGATCTAGAAAAGTCATACCTCCCAGATCTCGTGTTTTTTGGACCCAACCACATAGGGTAACCTCAGTTCCGATATGGCCTACTCTGAGCTCTCCAAGATTATGTGTTCTTAACATCTGATGATTTATTTTAAGTACAAAATTACAAAATTGCCTTATAATAAGCCCTATCTTTGTCTTATGGAAATTAATATAAAATCTGATAAATATTTTATGGAGAAAGCACTTCAGCAGGCCCATAAAGCACTTGATTGTGATGAGGTTCCTGTAGGAGCAATTATCACATATGAAAACGAGATTATTTCTAGAGGATATAACTATGTTGAGCATCTAAATGATGTTACTGCTCATGCAGAAATGCAGGCCTTTACTTCAGCCGCAGATTATATTGGTGGTAAATACCTAAATGGCTGTACCTTATACGTTACTTTAGAGCCTTGTATAATGTGCGCCGGAGCATCTTTTTGGACTCAAATTAGTAGAATAGTTGTTGGGGCAAGAGATTTAAAACATGGGTTTAGCTTAGATGAAAGAAAAATATTGCATCCAAAAACAAAAATAGAATTTGGCTTACTAGAGGAGGAATCTAAAAAATTACTACAAGATTTTTTTAAAAGTAAAAGAAAATAAGTTTAAATTTGCATTAAAATATAAAGACTATGTATCCAGAAGAAATTTGCAAACCTATGAGAGAAGACCTAACATCTGTTGGGTTTGTAGAAATGAAAGACCATGATGAAGTTGCTAATGTACTAGATAAGAAAGAAGGAACTGTGTTAGTGATGGTGAATTCAGTATGCGGATGTGCAGCAGGTAATGCTCGTCCAGCGGTTAAGATGTCTACAGAGTATGCAAAAAAACCTGATACTTTTACAACAGTCTTTGCTGGTCAAGATATTGGAGCTACTGCAAAAGCACGTGAATATATGCAGCCTTACCCACCTTCATCTCCATGTATAGCTTTATTCAAAGATGGTAATCTTGTTCATTTTATTGAAAGACATCATATTGAGGGAAGACCAGCTGAAATGATTGCTGAAAATCTTAATCAAGCCTTCAGCCAATACTGCTAAATATTTAGTAAAAACTGTATTATTTTTCATCTATCAAAAATCTCTTTTTTTAGACTAGAAAATTATCAACATTTACTAGATGATAAATGTAATTATCTGATTTAGTTTGATAAGTTCTTTTTTTTGTATCTTGCAGCTTTTTAAAACAAACATTTAATTTTTACATATGATGAAAAAATTATTATTGCTA
>CAYNGO010000055.1:7811-9570 GCA_964397025.1 uncultured Weeksellaceae bacterium | reverse complement strand
GTTACTGATATTGACCCTGACTCAAAAGTTAAGCATGCAATGAATGAAATTAATGCTGCTAAAAGAATGAAAGAAGCTGCTAAAGAGGAGGCTGCTGCTGCAAAAATAAGAGTTATTGCAGCTGCTGAGGCAGATGCGGAAAGTAAACGATTAGCAGGAGAAGGAATTGCCTTACAAAGAATTGCTATTGCCAATGGATTGAAAGAATCAGTTGCTGAGGTGAAGTTAGCTATGGAAGATCATGTAACAAGCCAAGATGTGATGAATATGCTCTTTATGACACAACATTATGAAACGGTTGCTAAGCTTTCAGAAAATAATACAAGTACGATATTTATGCCGTATTCTCCGGATAATGTAGGAGATTTACAAATGCAAATTCAAAGTAGTTTATTAGCTGTAGATAAGATGAAAAAGAAAGAACAAGTTTAGATTCAGCTATTATTTAAAAAATAGATTAAGAATTATACAGTAAAAAAATTAATGTTACAATCTATACTTAACTAATTTTACAATGACTAAAGTGATTTAGCAGTATCTAAAATAGTTTTTTCGAGACTAATGGGTTGCCAATTAAATACTTTTTTTGTAGCACTAACATCTGCAGTATATGTTTTACCAATAAATGCTCTCATACCTCTAATATCCCTAACAAAATAACTCATAAAATTCAGAAAAAAGTTAGGTGCTTCTTTAGTGCTTACTTTCTTATATCCATTATCTTTTAAAATCTGAGCTATATCCTTAAATTTATATGGGATTTCAGTAGTAACTATAAATCTTCTTCCATTAGCATTTGGATTTTCAAGTGCTAAAACATGTATTTTTGCTATATCTCTTACATCAGACATGTTTATTGATGTCTGTGGAAGCATAGGCATTTTACCATCTAGCATCTCTTTAAACATCTTCATAGATTCTCCATCAGTATTACCATTAAGTGAAGGACCAAAAACAGGACCAGGATTTATAACTGTTAATTCTAATTTTGGATCTTCTTGACTTTCAATGAATTCCCATGCACTTTTCTCAGCTAATGTTTTACTCTTAGCATATGAAGATAAATTTCTAGCATCAACATTTGACCAAGTATTTTGATTAATATTTATAGATTTATCTGCATCACCTAACATTGATACAACAGAGGAAGTAATAACAATACGCTTTACACCTGATTTTTTTGCAGCTTTTAATGCTCTTTGAGTCCCTTCAACTGCAGGTCTAATTAAAGTATTTGGATCCTTAGGTTCAGTAGTTATATAAGGAGAAGCGACATGTAATACATATTCACAACCATTCATTGCTTCATCCCAGCCATCATCAATTAACAAGTCAAGCTTACAAAATTCTAAATCATCCATTGGATCAACCTCATTTTTAATAGCTTTTATTACTTCTTCAGATTTAGACATATTTCTTAGTGATCCACGAACTGCATATCCATTCTTTAATAATTCTACAGCACAGTGATTAGCTATATATCCAGATATTCCTGTTAACAATACTTTTTTTTTCATTTATATATTTTTTTTTACTTTTGATTTGAAAGCAATATTAATAAAATTACTTTCATTTTGATAGTAAAAAATATATTTATTAAAAAAATGTCATTTTTAGGTAAAATTTTCAGATGCAATTGCCCTATAACAACAGCATTAGATGTTGTAGGAGATAAATGGACACTTGTTATAATTAAACAAATGTTACTCGAATTTAAATCAACATTTAAAGATTTCTCAGAAAGTGATGAAGCTATTGC
>CAYNGO010000055.1:0-7711 GCA_964397025.1 uncultured Weeksellaceae bacterium | reverse complement strand
TACTCGAATTTAAATCAACATTTAAAGATTTCTCAGAAAGTGATGAAGCTATTGCCCCTAACATTTTATCTTCAAGATTAAAAAATTTGGAGAAATTTGGATTTATTAAAAAAACTACACATCCAAATAACAAAAAAACTAATATCTATACTTTAACTAAAAAGGGATTATCGTTAACTCCAATTATTATTTCATTAGCAACGTGGACTCATGAAAATCTTAAAAAATCAAATCATTCTTTTTTTGATAAAATCTATTCTCAAAATAAAGTTGAAAATGATTTAGAGCATAAGATAATTAAAATTTATAAAGAAAAAGCTAATATAGAATCCTATTTAACATAAAAGTCATTAAGAAAATATTAAATGAAGCATCTTAGAAGATGCAGACTTTATTACATATTTTTGTGTTATGGAAAATTTTAAAGCATTAGGGGTAAAACCGGAATTTATTAAAGGATTAAATGATTTAGGAATCATCAATCCAACAGAAATTCAAAAGCAAGTTATTCCATTGTTATTAAATGGTAATACCGATTTAGTTGGTTTGGCCCAAACAGGCACAGGAAAAACTGCTGCTTTTGGCTTACCACTTTTACATAAAATTGATCATAAAAAAGATTGTATACAAGCATTAATATTATGTCCTACCCGTGAATTAGGCAAGCAAGTAGCAAAGCAACTTTTTAGATATACGAAATATTCTGATAAAATTTTCTCTGAGTCAGTTTATGGTGGAGAGAAAATTGATAAACAAATAGCTAACTTGAAAAGGACTACACATATTGTAGTTGCTACTCCGGGTCGGCTTATTGATTTAGTGAATAGAAAAGCATTAGACTTAAGTAAAGTTAAAACAGTTATTTTAGATGAAGCAGATGAAATGCTAAGTATGGGATTCAAAAAAGAACTCGATCAAATACTTGAATATCTTCCAGAAGTACAAAGTAAATGGCTGTTTTCAGCAACTATGCCTAATGGCATTAAACAAATGGTGCATGAGCATATGGCTCATACTGCTCATAGAATAACTGTTAATAAAGGAAATGAGGTAAATGCAAAAATTGAGCATAAATTTATTTTATGTGATGATTATGAAAAATCCCATGCCCTTCTTCAGTTCCTAAATTCAGTAAAAAATCAAAGAGGAATTGTTTTTTGTAGAACTAGAAGTTCTACTAAAAAAGTATCTGCTCAACTTATAGCTAAAAATATTGCTGCAGATGCTATTCATGGAGATCTATTGCAAAAAGAGAGGGATAAGGTTATGAGAGCATTTAAAAAAGAAAATTTAAGTACAATAGTAGCTACTGATATTGCTGCAAGAGGTATTGATATTGCAGATTTAGCATATGTAGTGCATTATCAACTTCCTGATAAAGATGAATATTATACACACAGAAGTGGTAGAACTGCTCGTGCAGGTAAAAAAGGTATGTCTTTAGTTCTAGCAAATAGTTATGATATTAGAAAAATTAGGAGTTACGAGAAAAATTTAAAGATTTCTTTTTCAAAACTTTAGAAAGATTAGAAAACCTAATAGTGTACGTTACAATCATTACAATATCTACTTTATCATAAGGGCCATACTTAGCTCAAATACTTAAAAGAAATATGTTTTTCTACAGTTTTTGATAAGGTATGATGTACTGGACAATTATATGCAGCTCTTTCTAAAATAATTTTTGTTTTAGAATCGTAATCTTTTGGGAAAGTTAAATCAATTTCAATTTTAGAGATCCTTCTTGGATTGTTTCCCATAGTTTTTTTAACAATTGCTGTAGTGTTTTTGATATCAATATCATTTTTCTCAACAGCAATTGCCATAATAGTTAATATACAGCTTGCTAAAGCCGAACAAACCATATCTGTTGGTGAAAAGGCTTCTCCAAGTCCATGATTGTCTTTTGGAGCGTCCGTACTAATTTCGGATCCAGAATCTAAATGAGTAGCAGTTGTTCTTAAATTTCCTTGGTATTTAATTTCAAATGTATTCATAATTTAAATTTCAACAAATATAACTTTAGAGATAGGAAATATGATATTAAAAGTAATAAGAAAAATTAAAAATTTATTAAAAAACTATTGTAAGATGAGTTTCTTATTTAGAATTCCAGCACTTGTATTTATCTCTAATAAATAAAATCCTTTTCCATAATTATCTAAACTTATTTGTTTGGTGTATTGACCAATAAATTGTTCCTTAGATTCTCTGTAAACCTCCTCTCCTACAACATTTGTAATCTTAACTAAGATATTTTGATTTACTATACTCTTAAATTTAATGAAGAAATTACCGTTAGATGGATTTGGATATACATTTAATCTATTAATGTTTAAATTATTTGAACTTGAAGGTATCCATGTAACATCATAAAAAACAGTATCTGAAACACAACCATTTATATCTGTAACGATAACCCAATATTCACCATTATTAAAAGTAGTAATTTGTCCAGTAACTTCGCCAGTGTTCCATAAATAACTAAAAGGAGAACCTCCTGAAATTGGATTTACAATAAGATTATTATTTGTTGGAATAATTTCAACAATAGTATTTATTACTGTAAGATCAAGATAACATAAGCTATCACATCCTTGAGAGTTAAGATAAATAAAGCTGTAGACTCCACTGCTATCAAATGTTACTCCATCCCATAAATATGATTCACAAGAAATTACAGAGATCATTGTTGTATCTGAGTTATTAATTGTTAAATTGAGTATATGTGTGCTATCACAACCTTGGGAATTTGAATATAAGTTAGTATACGAGCCTGTAGATGTGTATACAAATCCATCCCAAGAATAACTATCACAAAATGTCTCAGAACTTGAAGTTGTAGTACTATAATTAATTATTAAACTCAACTCAACTAAACTATCACAACCATTTATATTAGTAAAAGAAGAATTATATATACCTGTGCTATCATATGTGATACCGTTCCAAAAATATGAATCACAAGAATTAATAGATAATTGGTTAGTATCAGTATTAAAAATAGTTAAATCAAGGATAGCTAAACTATCACAGCCATTCTCATTTGAGAATAAAGAATTATATACTCCTGAAGAATCATAATTAACTCCATTCCAAGAATAATTATTACATGCTGAAATTAAAGTTGTAGTTGTATCAGAGGAAGTAATTGTTAAATGTAAAGTATGAACACTATCACAGCCTGAAGAATCAACATATGTATTAAAATACATTCCTGTAGTTGTATATATAATACTATCCCAAGTATAGCTATCACATGCAGTTAGCGAGCTCATTCCTCCATTGTATGGAGATGGAACATAAACTGAATCAATAACAACACAACCACTACCATGAGTAATAGCAACACTATGCCAACCAGATGATAAAGATAAATTTGTTTTTGAGGTTACTCCATTATCCCATAAGAAAGTACAAAGTGTAAACATACAAGGACATCCTGATGAAACTACAGTTGCTGTTCCATTAGTATCTCCAATACAAGTTGGTGAAGTAATTTCGCCAAAAATAAGTGCATAAGGATCAGGCAAATTTATTGTTGTTATCTCATAACAACCTGTTGAGTCAGTTACATGTATCCAATATGTACCTGCACTAAGATTATTAATAATTGAATCTGTACTTTGATTAGACCATAAAAAGGTATATGGTGGTGTTCCAACAAGATTTAAACTTATACTTCCATCAGAAGTACCATTACATGATGGAAAAAGTCTGTTAAAGCTTGAAATTATTGTTCCAGGCCAGCAAGGTGTAAGAGCAGAATTATAAGCACCATCCATATTTGTACCTAAATAACTTCCCCAAGCAATTCCAGAATTAGGAATAATAGAATTCAATTCATGTCGATAAATATTAATTCCATTTAAACCCATAGGATTTAAACTATCTTTTTTAACTGAATAAACTAAATCTAATAAACCATTATTATCTAAATCAGTAATTAAAGGTGTTGAAGCAATATTAACTCCAGTTCTAATTTGATCAAGTAGAATTATAGTATCATTGTTAAAATCAATTGATTGAACTTTATTTATAAAGCAACCATATCCATTATCAAAATAAGTAATAGAAAAGATTCCTTCATCTCTACCATCATTATTTAAATCTACTGCATTTGCTGATGCAAAATTTATAGTACCTAAGCTATCAATAAATTGAACTGAACCATCTTGTCCATCAAGCATAACTTGAAAATAATCATTAAATGCGGGTGCAACTCCATTAAATAATACTAAAAGCACATCAGGAGTTAGATCTCCTGTAAAATTCCCAATAACAGGCTGTGCACTAGATTCAGTGCCAGGTTTTTGATAAGTCCATATTGGCGCAAATGTTTGTCCATCAACCTTAGTAATTAATCCATCATAAGATTGAATAATAATATCATAAGATCCAGAACTTGTTTGATGTATAGCAGCAGGTGCAATAAAACCCTTATTTAAATCAGAATCAAGTATAACAGAAGTAGAAATATCCCCAATAAGTAAATCACTTAATAAAACAGCATAAAAGTTCCCACCGTAATTTTCACCTCCTGTTCCATATAAAATCCATTGATTTCCATCATTTTTTATATCTACAACCAAAGGAGAGCAATAAATCTCTGCACTATCAGGAACAACTGCTTTTTGAATTACATTTCCATTTTGAGCACTAATTATCATTAAATGACCAGGAGGTCTATTAGATTGGAAAGAGGGAGCAGAATGATCTCCACCATTAGAAATAAGTATATCATCATATGAATCTCCATCAACATCATCAATAAATTGAGGATTATAAAAATTATAGTAACCACTATCAGAAGGATTAGTTGAAAAAGGGAAGAAATCCCAAAGTAAAGCGCCATTTGAACCATCAATTGCAAGCAATTGTGCAGCACGACCTGATATAATTACATCTTTAATTCCATCTGAATTTAAGTCCTGAAAAATTGCACTACCAAAAAGTTCATCACGAGATGATCTATTCCAAAGCAATGAACCATCAACTCCGTTATAAGCCATTACACCATTATTACTAAATAAACTATCAACTCCACCTCCAATTACAATATCCATAATTCCATCTCCATTAAGATCTGATGAGCGAGGAGATGAAAAAGTACCAATTGAATCGGTAAAAGATTCCCAATTTTGGGCATTACTAAAAATTGATAAAAAACAAAATAAAAAGGTAAATATTTTTTTCATAATGATAAATTTACTTCTGTAAAACTACAAAAAAATGATAGAAACATGTAGTATAAAAAATCAGTGTTTTGGAATGGAGAGTTCTACAAAAAGAAACCCACTCAAATGAATAGGTTTTTACTGCTTTGGAAGATTAGTAACCACTTCATTATTCACTAATCCTTTTACTTTTGATAATTTTGTAAAATTTTAGGGATAGCCGTTGTTGCAATGTTTTTAATAGCAGCAATTGGACTTGGTATTATAGGAAAAAATGGAATTTAAAATCCTACGAACAAAATATCCCCTTTTCTGTCCCACTAAAATTAAAAAAAAGTTCTACAAACAAAGCTACTTAAGAGAATTAGAATTAGTTTAACTAAAAGAAGATATATCCATACTTTAGGCTCTAAAACTATTTTTCATTTACTTCACATTTACATGTGTTCTTAATAATCGTTTCTTTTCTTCTTGAACTGCAGGATGCTTTTTATGGCCCCATATTTTATCTCTGGCAGCTTTAGAACTTGCTTGTAAGTCTACAATTGGCAGTGGATAAACCTCTCCAATCAAAACACCACAAAAAGTCTGTTCCATGCTCGTCATTTTCCAAGGCTCATGAATATATGCCACTGGTACATTTGCTAATTCTGGAATCCACTTTTTTATAAATATCCCATTAGGATCATGCTCTTGAGAATTTTTGACAGGATTGTACAAACGAACTGTATTTATTCCCGTAGTTCCTGCCTGCATTTGAAACTGAGGATAATGTATTCCAGGTTCATAATCTAAAAACTGACGTGCAAGATGGTAGGTCCCTTCACGCCAATCTTGGTCTAAATTAAGAGTTAAAAAAGACACAACCATAGCGCGCATTCTAAAATTAATCCAACCTGTAGATTCAACAGCTCGCATGCAAGCATCAATCAAAGGATAGCCTGTAGTTCCTGTTTTCCATGCTTTTATAAATGCCTCATTTTTTTCATGTGGCAAAATCTCATAACCACTATTAATACACTCTGTTTCATAGCGACATTCCATTTCAAATTTTTGAATAAAATGACAATGCCAATGTAGGCGTGTAAGCATGGCTGAGAAGGGTTTGCTATTTTTAGTGCCATTTGGATGAGTTCCAATAAACTGAAAAGCTTGTTTAATGCTCATATTACCCCATGCCAAATAAGGAGATAAACGGCTACAAGATATTCTGCTTTGCATAGGTTTGGATATATGTCTTTGGTAGTTAAACCCTCGTTTTTTAGTGAAAGACTTTAAATACCTCCAAGCATTTTTTTCACCTGGGGGTTGATAGTGATTTGGATAATCTTGTAGTTGAGACTTTAATGTTGAAGGCATTAGAAAGGGGTGTTCTAAACGCATTTCTTTTGAGATTGAATATTTATTTTGAATGACTGATCTATGCATTTTAAGATGCCATTTTTTATTCCAATCTTTCCTATTTTTAATACCTCTTAAAATACCATCTCGTTGTGACTCTTGCCAATTAATTTGATTCGACTTACAAAACTGTTTTATTTTTTTATCGCGTTCCCAAGAGCCTTGTGTTCCACTTTCTTGGTAACTAAACACATTATTGATATCAAAGTCCTTAATTAAATAATTAAACACCTCTATAGCCTCTGCATAAAACAACTCAACTTGTCTATTAAATTCACTTAATACTTTATTTAAATTAACTATTGAATGGTATACAAACTGCAAATGCCTTTGACTAGTGTCTGGATATTCTATTCTAGAAGGTTCAAATAGATAGATAACGAGATATGGGATGCCAGCACATTCAGCCTTTAATAAAGGCGCATGATCTTGAGAACGAAGGTCCCGTTTTAACCAAACAATATTTATAGCTTTTGAATTCAATACTAGATTGTTTTTTTATAGCGGAAATTTACAAAAGTGGAATTTTATAATATTAAAAAAACAAAAAAAAATATAATGGATTATAAACCCTTTTACTTTTATAAGATTAAAGTTAATTGGATTATTAGTTCATTGTACTGTTGTATAAAAGAGTAACGAAGAACGGACCAATAGTGACAATAGCTAATTGGGCGAGCCCAAAAGAAATTACTAATAGTATTAAGCAAATAAGTACCTTTTTTTTCAAAGAATAAGTACTCCAATTGGTAAATATTACGCAATTACTTAAAATTCCTGATCTATTATTTGTAATACTTTCTAAGATGGTTTCAATTTGTTCTGCAGTCTGAAAACTAACTTTTTCAACAACTGGAAAAGAAGCATAGCTTATATTTGTAAATGTTGTGATTGTAATTAAAAGTAAAATTATTCTTTTCATATAACAAAGAAAAACATATTTAAAACGAGTATTATGCTTAGCATAATAAAAGAGAAAAATTCTATTGAATTATAAGGGCTTAACTTTTATTGTTGCGGTCTGGACGGACTTTACTCAATAATTAACTTCTTCTCTACTGTTCCATCATCATAGATGTAGAAAAGGGGCTGATTAGTTTGTTTTGTTTCTCTTCCAAAAAGATCTGTTACTT
>CAYNGO010000054.1:0-10028 GCA_964397025.1 uncultured Weeksellaceae bacterium | reverse complement strand
GAATTAATAATAACGGTTTTTGATAATGGAATAGGTTTTGATCCTATAAAAAGATCAGAAAAACTTGGCTTTTCACAAATAAAAGATAGGGTACTACTATACGACGGAGAATTTGAAATTGATTCAAATAAAAATAATGGCACAACCATTACAACTTCTTTTAAACTTATGAATAAATTTTTTTACAAATAAATTTAAAAATTACTATTTAGACTAATTATAAATAATATATTTGATGTTTAATTTATGAAAAATAATATTAATATAATTATTGTAGATGATCACACCATTTTTGGTGAAGGACTCTCCAGTTTATTAGAAAGCAATAATTATAGAGTAAAAAGAGTATTTACATCTCCAAAAAAAGCCCTAAATTATTTAAAGTGTACTAATGAAATAGATTTAGTTTTTTGTGATATTAATATGCCAGAAATAAATGGAATTGATCTAACTAAAAAAATTAAAAAGATTAATAATACTATTAAAGTTATTATGGTAAGTATGTATGAGGATCAGAATATAATTAAGCAGGCATATAAAAACAATGCAGATGGCTATTTATCTAAAAACAGTAGTTTATCTGATTTTAAAAAAGCTATTAAATATGCATTTAATGATTTAAAATATACTAATCCTAAATCTAAATTGACTAGTAAACTTAAAGACAAATTAACATTAAAATATAGTCTCACCCTCAGAGAAAAAGAAATCCTAACTCATCTAATTAAAGAAAAGTCTAATACAGAGATCGGTACTCTTTTAAATATAAGTAAAAGAACTGTGGAGACGCATCGAAAAAACATTATGCTTAAATTAGAAGTTAAAAACGGTATAGGAATAGCTGTTAAAACCTTACAATATGATATTTTAGATTAAAATTATTGAATTCCTAAAATTGCTCTGCATTTCTTTTCATCATTCTGAAGTTGTTTTTTTAATTCCTGACTATTTTTAAAATTCATACCATCTCTTAAACGATTAATTAATTTAATTATAATTTTTTGACCGTATATATCTTTCGAAAAATTAAAAATATGTACTTCGATCTTGTTAGTCTTAATCCCAATATTTAACATGCCAAAAAAATCCTCAGACTGAAAAGTTGTTTTTACCAAATACACTCCTGCTTTAGGAATTAATTTATTTTTATCAACCTTAATATTGGCAGTTGGATAATTAATGGTTCTACCCATTTTATCCCCATGAACTATATTTCCAGATAGCATATACTTATATCCTAAATACTTATTTGCCCTTTCAATATCCCCCTCATTTAATAATATTCTAATTTTTGTTGAACTAACAGAAACATCATTTTTTTTCTGAGGCGGAATCTGTTCAAGAGTAAAATTATATAAAGTAGAGAGTTCATTCAATTCATTTATTGAGCCTTCTCTATTGCGACCAAAATGATGATCATAACCAATAACTAGATGATCTACATTTAATTTCTTAACAAGAACATCCCTTACAAAGTGAATATACTTCATTCTAGAAAATTCTTTTGTGAAATTTTGCACTACAAAATTCTTAAGTCCTAATTCTTCTAATTGATTTTTTTTCTCATCTAAGCTATTAAGTAATTTAAGATCATGTTGATCTTCATATAAAACATGTCTAGGATGAGGATCAAATGTTAAAAGAACACTTTGCCCGCCTTCCCTTTGAGCAATTTTATTTAAATGTTCTATAATATACTTATGACCAAAATGTACACCATCAAATGTACCAATAGTAACAATTGTTTTAAAATCGGGATTAAAATTTTCTAATGAATTATAAGTTATCAATTATTAATATTTAATGTTTAAAAAGTGTTCAAAATTAATAATTAATTTAATTCATAAATCTTATTAAACAAACAAAATAAAAATATTAGATTTGCGGGCAATTATAATAAGAAAAAATTGATCTAAAAAAATTAAGAAATGTCAAATAATACTGGAAAAGTTTCTCAAATTATAGGCCCTGTTGTAGATGTTGTTTTTGATGACAATGAAAATGGATTACCTAATATTTATGATTCTCTTGTAATTACTAGAGAAAATGGAAGTAAATTAGTTTTAGAATGCCAACAACACATTGGAGAAGATACTGTAAGAGCAATTGCAATGGAAACTACTGATGGTATTAGCAGAGGAGTGAGTGTACTAGCAACTGGATCTCCTATTCAAATGCCTTCTGGAGAAGACATCAAAGGTAGAGTTTTCAATGTTATTGGTGACTCAATAGATGGAATGGAAAATCTATCTAAAGAAAATGGATTACCTATTCATAGAGACCCACCAAGATTTGAAGACCTATCTACAGCTACAGAAGTATTATTTACAGGTATTAAAGTTATTGATCTTATAGAGCCTTATGCAAAAGGTGGTAAAATTGGTTTATTTGGTGGTGCGGGAGTTGGAAAAACAGTACTAATTCAAGAATTAATTAATAATATCGCTAAAGGTCACGGTGGTTTATCAGTATTTGCTGGAGTTGGAGAGAGAACAAGAGAAGGAAATGATTTATTAAGAGAAATGCTAGAATCTGGCATTATTAACTATGGAGAAGATTTTAACCATAATATGGAAGAAGGAGGATGGGATCTTTCTAAGGTTGACAGGTCTAAATTAAAAGATTCTAAAGCAACATTTGTATTCGGACAAATGAATGAGCCACCTGGTGCTAGAGCTAGAGTTGCTTTATCTGGACTTACAATTGCTGAATATTTTAGAGATGGAGAAGGTGATGGTAAAGGTAAGGATGTACTATTTTTTGTAGATAATATCTTTAGATTCACTCAAGCTGGATCAGAAGTATCTGCATTACTTGGAAGAATGCCCTCAGCAGTTGGTTACCAACCTACACTTGCTACAGAAATGGGAACAATGCAAGAGAGAATTACTTCAACAAAAAATGGATCTATTACTTCAGTTCAAGCAGTATATGTTCCTGCAGATGATTTAACAGACCCTGCACCAGCTACAACATTTGCTCACTTAGATGCAACTACTGTATTATCAAGAAAAATTGCTGAACTTGGAATTTACCCTGCAGTTGACCCACTAGATTCAACATCTAGAATTTTAACTGCTGATGTTGTTGGTGAAGAACACTACAAATGCGCTCAAGATGTTAAGGAACTTCTTCAACGATATAAAGAGCTGCAAGATATTATTGCAATTCTAGGGATGGATGAACTTTCTGATGAAGATAAATTAGCTGTTCACAGAGCCAGAAGAGTACAAAGATTCTTATCACAGCCGTTTCATGTTGCAGAACAATTTACTGGCTTAAAAGGTGTACTAGTAGATATTCAAGATACTATCAAAGGATTTAATATGATTATGGATGGGGAAGTTGATAAATATCCTGAAGCAGCTTTTAATCTAGTTGGATCTATTGAAGAGGCAATTGAGAAAGGTGAAAAAATGATTGCTGACTCAAAATAATACTATGTTATTAGATATCTTAACACCAGAGAAAAAACTTTTTGAAGGAGAGGTAAAGTCAGTAAAGTTTCCAGGAACTAATGGGGAATTTGAAATATTAAATAACCACGCTCCTATTATCTCTACTCTAACAAAAGGAGAGATTAGAGTTCTTAATATTAAGAGTGAAAAAGAAATATTTAATATTAATGGAGGAGTTATAGAAATTCAAAACAACAAAATTATTGTTTTAGCTGATTAGAATAATAATTAAAATATTTAGAAAGAGGATTTTTTCAATCCTCTTTTTTTATTTTTGAATTATGAGAATATATAGTATCATTCTATTTCTTTTTCTAATTAGTTGTACAAACACTACTAATAAAGATAAATTTCTCTTACAAAAGGGAGATATCTTATTTCAAGATTTAGACTCCTCTCCTCTTTGTGAGGCAATAGAACGAGTTACTCCTGGATATAAAAAAGCAAATTTTTCTCATATTGGAATAGTTATTGAACTAGGTGATCCATTCTGCATCAACTCGGATTATCTATATGAAGATAATATTAGAATACTTGAAGCAATTCCAGATAATGTAACCACAACTAGATTAGATAGTTTCTTAAACAGATCTTCTGACAAAAACAATAATCCTAAAGTTATTGTAGGAAGATTAAAAAAAGAATATCAATACACTATCGATGATGCAATAAATTTTTTAAAATCTAAAATTGGAGTTCAATATGACAATTACTTTATAATAGATAATAAGCAATACTATTGCTCAGAATTAATTTTTGAGGCCTTTGAACAAAATAAAATATTTGATTTAAAACCAATGACATTTATTGATCCTAAAACAAATACAACAATGAAGGTATGGAGAGATTATTATAAGGATTTAGAAACTGATATTCCTGAGGGTGAGCTGGGAATAAATCCTGGTATCATGTCTCTTTCTAATAAAATTGATATTGTTCATGAATATGGTCTGCCTTCTAATTCTGCAAAGGAATAATGAATAAGAAAGATAAGGTTCAATATGTTATAGAAAATTTAGAAAAATTATATCCTAAAACCCCTATCCCATTACAACATAAAGACCCATATACTCTACTTATAGCAGTATTATTATCTGCACAATGCACAGATGAAAGAGTAAATAAAATAACACCTATTCTATTTGAAAAAGCAGATTCTCCTAACGAAATGATTAAACTATCTGTATCAGAAATAGAAGATATTATTCGTCCTTGTGGATTATCACCAATGAAAAGCAAAGGAATATATGGGCTTTCAAAAATGATTATAGAGAAACATAAGGGCATTGTTCCCGATAACTTTATAGATCTTGAATCCTTTCCTTCAGTTGGTCATAAAACAGCAAGTGTAGTAATGTCTCAAGCTTTTGGCGTTCCTGCCTTTCCAGTTGACACACACATACATAGATTAATGTACAGATGGGGGTTAACAAATGGAAAAAATGTCGAAACAACTGAAAAAGATGCTAAAAGATTATTTCCTAAAAAACTCTGGAATAAACTTCATCTACAAATTATTTATTATGGAAGAGAATACTCACCCGCACGAGGATGGAAGATAGAGCATGATAGTATTACAAAAAAAATTGGCAGAAAATCAGTACTTAAAAAGTTAATATAGTTTTATTATCTAAAAGATCATTCTTTATCTTTAGTATCAATGATTATAGTTACCGGACCATCATTTATTAAAGAAACTTGCATATCAGCACCAAACTTGCCGCTAAAAATATTCTTTTCAGAATCACTAGCTAAAGACTCTAGAAAATTCTCATACAAAGCTATAGCATGCTGCGGCTTAGCAGCATTTATATATGATGGCCGATTACCTTTTTTTGTTTTAGCATGTAGTGTAAATTGACTTACTACAATAATTTGAGCATCAAGTTCTTTAATAGAAAGATTCATCTTATCATTTAAATCAGAGAAAATTCTAAGATTTGATATCTTTTTAGTTAGCCAACTAACATCTCCACTATCATCTTCTTGCTCAATTCCTAGAAGAATTAACAAACCTTTATTTATACTGCAAATTAACTTTGAGTTTATTGTAACACTAGCTTCAGATACTCTTTGTATAACTACTTTCAATTTTATTGATTTTTAGTTCTAAAGTTACTCTTTTCAGATTCCAGCATATTTAAATAATTTAAATATCTACTTTCATTAACTAAACCTTTAGTAACAGCATTTTTAACCATACAGTCTGGCTCCATTTTATGCATACAATTATGAAACTTACATTGTTTTTTATATTTAAAAATTTCAGGGAAATAATTATCTAAACTATTCACATCTATCTCAACAAGCCCAAATCCCTTAATTCCAGGAGTATCTATAATTGTACCGCCAAAATCTAATCTATATAATTCAGAAAAAGTGGTAGTATGTTGCCCCTGATTATGACTATTAGAAATCTCTTTAGTGGCAATTTTATCAGTGGATAAGAGCTTATTTATTAAAGTAGATTTACCAACACCAGAATGCCCGGAAATTAAGTTGTTTTTATTTTTAAGTATTGAATGGAGTCTTGACATATTATCATTAAGTGCAGAGAAAACAAAGCATTGATAACCAATGTTACTATATAAATTTCTCATCTTCTCTTGACTAGCAAGAGTCTCATTATTATAGATGTCATTTTTGTTGAAGAATAAAATAACATCTACTCCATATGCCTTTGCGGACACTAAAAACCTATCAATAAATCCTGTAGTAGTAACTGGGAATTCAAGTGTAATCATAAGTATTGCTTGATCAATATTTGCAGCAATAATATGTGTTTGTTTAGATAGATTAACGGACTTTCTAATTATCTGATTTGTTCTTTCGTATAGTTTATTAATCATCCACGAGTCGGAATCAGAAATAATTTCCACATTATCACCAACAACTATAGGATTAGTACTTTTAATACCATCAAGACGAAACTTACCCTTAATTCTGCATTTATAAATTTGCCCATCTTCTGCTTGAACAGAATACCAACTACCAGTAGATTTTACAACCAATGCTTTCATTATTTACAAATATACAATTACTTATTTTTTATATTTGCAGCAACATTTAATAAATATCATTTCAAATAAATAAGCATAAAAATGTCACTTGAAATAAAAAATATTAGCAAAAAATATAAGACCCAAATTGCTTTGTCAAATATTTGTTTTTCACTAAAAAAAGGAGATATCGTTGGATTCTTAGGTCCTAATGGAGCTGGAAAAACAACACTTATGAAAATAATTACTTCAACTCTACAGCAGGATATGGGTAGTGTTAGCATAAATGGGTTTGATACAATAGAGAATGAATTAGATACTAAAGCACAAATAGGCTATCTAGCAGAAAACAATCCATTATATAATGAAATGTATGTTACTGAATATTTAGATTTTATTGCTTCGATTTATAATTTATCTGATAAAAAACAAAAAATACAAAGCATTATTCATAAAACGGGTCTTGATTTAGAAAAGTCAAAAAAAATCGAGCAATTATCTAAAGGTTATAAGCAGAGAGTTGGATTAGCAGCGGCATTAGTTCACAATCCTGAAATCCTAATTCTCGACGAACCAACAACAGGCCTTGACCCTAATCAACTTGTAGAAATAAGAAATTTAATAAAAGAAACAGGTAAGGATAAAATTGTGCTCTTATCTACGCATATAATGCAAGAAATTCCTAAAATCTGTAATAAAATCATTATTATCAATAAAGGAAAAATAGTTGACAATAGAGATATAAATGAATTTAATACGCTCAAACTAAATTTAGAAGAGCATTTCCAAAAACTTACTTCTTAGCTAAAGTTTGACATTATTTTTATAACATTATCTGTTCTACCCATTGTATAAAAATGAATACATGGTGCTCCAAAAGAAATCAGCTCCTTTGTTTGCTGAACAGCCCATTCTACACCCACCTGTCTTACATCTTCTTTATGCTTACACTTTAAGACTTCTTTTACCAGTTCAGATGGTAAATTTAAATGGAAACGATGTGGTAATACATTTAGCTGTTTAGCAGTGGATAAAGGTTTTAATCCTGGAATAATTGGCACATGGATATCATTTTCTCTACACAATTTTACAAAATCAAAATATTTTTGATTATCAAAAAACATCTGCGTAACTATATAATCAGCACCATGTTCTATTTTTTTCTTTAAAAAATGAATATCCGAATCCATATTTGGAGCTTCAAAATGCTTTTCAGGATATCCAGCTACACCCATACAAAAGTTAGTTTTAGATGAATTTTTAAGATTATTATCTAAATAAATACCTTTATTTAGTCCATCAACTTGATGAATAAGCTCTGAAGCATACTTATGCCCACCTTTTTCAGCAGCAAAGTAAGTTTCAGAATTTATAGGATCACCTCTTAGCACTAATAGATTATCAATACCTAAAAAATCTAAATCTATAAGTGCATTTTCAGTTTCTTCTTGATTAAAACCTCCACAAATTATATGAGGAACAGTATCTACACTATATTTATTCATAATAGCAGCACATATGCCTACTGTTCCAGGTCTTTTACGAACAGACTTTCTTTCAAGAAGTCCATCCTCTTTTTTATCATAAATATATTCTTCTCTATGATAGGTAACATCAATAAATGGAGGATTAAACTCTACTAAGGGATCAAGCGTATCATAAATTGATTGAATACTTGCTCCTTTTAAAGGAGGAAGAATTTCATAAGAGAATAATGTCTCTTTTGCTTTTTGTAAATGTTCAGTTACTTTCATATTTTATATGTTTGATCGAAGCCATTTTTCAACTTCATTATTTGACATTTTTTTTCTTTGGGCATAATCATTTATCTGATCATCTTGTATTTTTCCAACTGTAAAATATTTTGAAGATGGATGAGAAAAGTAATAACCACTAACACTAGAATTAGGTAACATTGCCATACTTTCTGTAAGTGATACGCCAATATTTTTTTCAGCATTTAACAGCTTAAAAATCTTTAGTTTCTCTGTATGATCTGGACATGCAGTATATCCTGGAGCTGGCCTAATTCCATTGTATTTCTCATCTATAAGGTCATTATTTGAAAAAACTTCGTCAGAGGAGTAACCCCATATTTCTTTTCTAATCTTTTCATGCATATACTCAGTTAACGCCTCAGCTAATCTATCAGCAATAGCCTTTAAAAGAATGATATTATAATCATCATATTCATTCTCAAAAATTGATAATTGCTTTTCAATACCTAAACCAGCTGTACAAACAAATGAACCAATATAATCTTGTATATCTGATGTTTCAGGTGCTATATAATCTGATAGTGCTAAATTATTATTAGATTTTATTGATTGCTGTCTAAGGGTACAGAATTTCTCTATAATTTCATCCTTTTCATTCTTTAAAAGAATATCATCTCCATCAGAATTTGCTTTCCAAACACCAATAACAGATTTTACTTGCAACCAATTTTCTTTAATAATTAAGTCTAGCATACTATTAGCATCTTTAAATAATTGACTCGCCTCTTCGCCAAAATTTTCATCTTTTAGTATTAAAGGGAATTTCTTTTTCATTTCCCAAGTATAAAAGAATGGTGTCCAATCAATATAACTTCTAATATCCTTAACAGATATATTATTAAAAACTTGAATTCCAATTTGATTTGGAACTGGCATTAATTGATTTTCCCAATCAGTTATCAGCTTATTTTTTCTAGCATCAGCTAATGTTAAATATTTTTTTTGAGATTTTCGCTTTAAATAATTTGTCTTGATACTCTCATACTCACTATTAATATCTAAATTAAATTGTTTATTATTTTTTCCTAATAATTTATTTAATACTCCAACAGATTTAGAAGCATCTAAAACATGAACAATTGTATTATTATTATAGTGTTCATTTACTTTAACTGCGGTATGGATCTTAGATGTTGTAGCACCACCAATAATAAGTGGAATATTAAAATTATTTCTATCCATCTCTTGAGCAACATAAATCATCTCATCTAATGATGGTGTTATTAATCCACTCAGCCCAATTACATCTACTTTGTGTTTAATTGCTTCAGATAATATCTTATCACAGGAAACCATTACTCCTAAATCAATAATTTCATAATTATTACAACCCAGAACAACTCCAACAATATTTTTACCAATATCATGAACATCACCCTTTACTGTAGCTAGTAAAATTTTACCAGCACTACTTTTTTCACCTTTTCCTTTCTCAATATATGGGGTTAGTATAGCAACAGCCTTTTTCATTACTCTAGCACTTTTCACAACCTGAGGAAGAAACATTTTTCCAGATCCAAACAGATCTCCAACGACACTCATACCATCCATTAATGGCCCCTCAATAACATCAATAGGTTTATCCAGTTTTTGTCTAGCCTCTTCAACATCTTGATCTATAAAAGAAACTATGCCTTTAACTAAAGAATATGATAACCTTGCCTCAACTGTTGTATCTCTCCATGAAAGGTCTTCAACTCTTTGCTTTCCTTCACCTTTTAAATTCTCTGCAAGTTCCAATAATCTGTCTGTTGCTTGATTATCTTTATTTAATAAAACATCTTCAACGGCTA
>CAYNGO010000053.1:0-11413 GCA_964397025.1 uncultured Weeksellaceae bacterium | reverse complement strand
TGAAATTATTAAAGAGAAATACCCACATGCCAATGTAATTGCGGGAGTTGCAACCGGCGGAATTGCAATAGGATGTTTAGTTGCCGAAGAACTTGGCTTACCTTTTATTTATATAAGAGCAAAATCTAAGAGCCATGGTAAAAAAAACCTTATTGAAGGATATTATGACCAAGGTCAATCTGTTGTGGTAATTGAGGATTTAATAAGTAGTGGCAATAGTAGTTTAGCAGCTGTAGAAGCACTAAGAGAAGAAGAATTAAATGTTAGAGGTCTTATATCTATATTTACTTATAGTTTTGACACAGCTGATACAAATTTCAAAGATGCAAATTGTGAAAAGACATCATTATGTGATTATAATATACTTTTAAATGAGGCTCTAAAATCAAATTATATAGAGCAAAAAGATTTGAAAATTCTTGAGAAATGGAGAAAAGAACCATCCAAATGGAATCAAAATGAATAGATTTTCAAGCCCTGAGGTAACAGCAAATACTAGTGCAAAAAAATTATTTGAAAAATTTAGTAATCTTAATAACTTAAAAGATTTTTTACCTAAAGAAATAGAAGAATTTGAATCGAGTGAAAACAGTTGTAGTTTTAAAATCTCTAAGCTACCAAAAATGTCTCTAGAAATTATTGAGAAAATTGAACACACTTTAATTAAGCTAAAATCTAAAGATAGTAAAATCCCATTTTTAATGTATTGTCAAATAAAAGAAAATACTGACAAAGAAAGCTGTCTGGTAACGCTTATAGCTGAAATGCAACTTAACTTTATGATGAAAATGATGGTCGAAAAACCATTAAATCAATTTCTTTGTTCACTTTCTGATCAGATCAAAAAAATCTAAAATAAAAATTTTATTTCATCTAATAAAAATCTATCGATTTTATTATTTTTAAATTGAACGAATAACTCACCTTTTTCGCTAACATTAATAATTTTCGCCTCTACCCTTTTCAAGTTAATTTCAAAAAAAGAAAACTTATCTTTTAAATAAAGATGATTCAAATATTCATTATGTAAAGTAGAATTCTTTGCAAAATCAATATATCTATTTTCTATACATGATAAAAGATTATTTTTTAAATCATCAATATTATAGTTACAATTGTTTTCTAATGCAATTGATGTCGCTAAAGGAGAAAAAGAATTAAATTTAATCTGATTTACATTTATACCAATACCAATCACTGAGGTGTGAATACTAGAATTTTGCACTAAATTATCTATTATAAATCCAGCAATTTTTTTATTATTGATTATTAAATCATTAGGCCATTTAATATATATTTCATCATTTAAATAATTAGACAAAAAATCTTTTAAAGCTAAAGAAATTAAAATGCTTAAATCAAATTTTTTATTAATATGTAATTTATGATTAAGCAATAAACTAATTAATAAATTCTCTCCACGATTACTAAACCATGATTTAGATGCTCTTCCTCTTCCCTCTGATTGATATTCTGCTGTAACAACAATTGGCCCTGAAATTTTTGAATATTTATTAAATTCAAGAAGGAATCTATTGGTTGAGTCAATCTTATTAAGTTTAATTTGATTTTTAGTAAAAAAACTAGAAGACATCTATTAATTATATTAGTAGAAAAAGTGTAATTTTGCAAATGTAAATTTAACATTATTTATGCCAAAAATAAAACAGATAAAAAATGATCTTTTAAATTCAATTATTGAGAGTATAAAGGATATCAAGGGTCACAGTATTATTTCTTTAAATTTTTCAGAAATTGAAAATAGTATATGTGAACATTTTATAATATGTTCTGGTTCTTCAAGCACTCACGTAAAAGCAATTCAGCAAAATGTTAGTAAGCTTGTACAGCAAGATATTAATCAAAAACCCTGGCATGTGGAATATGATAATGCCTCAGAATGGATACTAATGGACTATTCAAATATCATTCTGCATATATTTCAAGAAGAAACAAGAACTTTTTATAATTTAGAAGAATTATGGGGAGATGCAAAAAAAGTTTTACACAAATAATAACTATAATTAATGACTAAGAAAAGTTTCAAAAACACTACAAATCTAAACCCTAAAAAATTTAAATTTAAAATCTACTGGCTATATGCTATAATTTTTGTTTTTTTTCTTGGGTTACAATTTATTAGTACAGATGTAACAAAATCAACAAATTTTAAAGATTTTAATAATAAAATGCTTCAGCAAGGAAAGGTTGAAAAAATTACGATTATTAATAAGGAAAAAGTTTTTATTTATATAAAAAAAGAATTTCTTTCTGAAGAAGAATTTAAAAATGTTAGTAAACAACCAATCGGCGAATCATTAAACAGAGGTCCACATTATTTTTTCGAAATTGGATCAGTTGAGACATTTAATCAAGATTTAAAAGATGCACAAAAAGATCTTGATTATGAAGATAAAATCTCTCCTACATATGAAACAAAAAAAGACATATTTGGAGATATTCTGGGATGGATTTTACCTTTAGTTTTTTTTATAGCTGTATGGTTATTTATTATGAAAAGAATGAGTGGTGGTGCAGGAGGGGGAAGTCAAATCTTTAGTATTGGAAAAACAAAAGGAAAATTAGTTGATAAGGCAAATATAAAAGTTACATTTAAAGATGTAGCAGGACTTGAAGGTGCAAAAGAAGAAATTAGTGAGATAGTAGATTTTTTAAAAAAACCTGAAAAATACACAAAGCTTGGTGGCAAAATTCCTAGAGGCGCAATGCTAATAGGCCCCCCGGGAACTGGAAAAACCTTATTAGCTAAAGCTGTTGCAGGTGAAGCTAAGGTGCCCTTCTTCTCTCTTTCTGGATCAGATTTTGTAGAAATGTTTGTTGGAGTTGGAGCATCAAGAGTTCGAGATTTATTTAAACAAGCAAAAGAAAAAGCTCCTTCAATTATTTTTATAGATGAAATTGATGCTATTGGAAGAGCAAGAGGGAAAAATGCAATGACAGGCAGTAATGATGAAAGGGAAAATACTTTAAACCAGCTTTTAACTGAAATGGATGGATTTGGCACCAATACTGGTGTTATTGTAATGGCAGCAACAAATAGAGCTGACATTCTTGATAAAGCCTTAACTAGAGCAGGTAGATTTGACCGTCAAATATTTGTTGATCTTCCTGATTTATTAGAAAGAAAAGAAATTTTTAAAGTTCATTTAAAACCAATTAAGATTTCCAAAAACATGGATGTTGATTTTTTATCAAGACAAACACCAGGTTTTTCTGGAGCTGACATAGCCAATGTTTGTAATGAAGCTGCATTAATTGCAGCAAGATCATCAAAAAAGAGTGTTAATAAACAAGATTTTCTTGATGCAGTAGATAGAATTGTTGGAGGATTAGAAAAAAAATCTAAAATTATTTCACCAAATGAAAAGAAAACAATTGCTTTTCACGAAGCTGGTCATGCAACTGTAAGTTGGATGTTGGAACATGCTTCTCCTCTAGTCAAAGTAACAATTGTTCCTAGAGGAAAATCATTAGGTGCTGCTTGGTACTTACCTGAAGAAAGACAATTGACAACAACTGAACAAATGAAAGATGAAATGTGTGCAGCATTAGGCGGAAGAGCTGCTGAAAGGTTATTTTTTGATAAAATATCTACGGGAGCATTATCAGATTTAGAAAAAGTAACAAAACAAGCATATGCTATGGTTAGTATTTATGGCTTAAGTAACAAATTAGGAAATGTTTCTTATTATGATTCAAGTGGTCAAAATAATGGATTTACAAAACCATACTCAGAGGAAAGAGCAAAACTTATTGATTCTGAAGTAAGTAATCTTATAGAAGAACAATATAAAAGAGCATTAATTTTATTAGAAAAAAACAAAGAAAAAGTAAAAAATTTAGCTAATGAATTATTAACAAAAGAAGTGATTTTTAAAACTAACTTAGAAACAATTTTTGGCGCTAGAAAGTGGAAATCTTATGAAGAAGAGCAACTTAATGAAATAGATTCTAAAAAGAAGACAAAAGAAAAAATATCAAAATAGATAATAATTAAGCTAAAAGTTCTGAGAAACTAAAAAATAATGATAAAGCTATTTAGTACAGAAAATCCAAATAAAGCTGAAATAATTAAACAAATGCTTGAAGAAAATGATATTAATGTTGTTTTATTAAACAAACAAGACTCATCTTACAATATGTTTGGAACAATAGAGCTATATGTAGAGGAAGTAAATATAGATTCTGCAAATTCTCTAATTTCTGAAGTTTAATATGAATGAATCAATAAAAAGAGCTCTTTCGGGGGGCATATATATATTGATTATGTGGATAGGAACTTCATATTCTGAATTAACGTTTTCAATTTTGTTTGGATTAATATTAATTATTTGTCTTTATGAAATGTGGAAATTACGGTTAGGGAAAAGTAAGTTTTTTGCATTTACATATATACTTATTCCATTGCTTTTAATTCAACTATTTGGCTATACTGATCATAACAATCCAAGTATATTATTTGATCCTTCTCTAGTACTTCTTATGTTTATTCTAACATGGACATTTGACACATTTGCTTATCTAATTGGAAGAAAAATTGGTGATACTAAAATTATGCCTAAAATCTCACCAAACAAATCATGGGAAGGATTTACAGGAGGGTTGATATCAACAATTATTGTTTGTTATTTAGTTATAAACTTCACGGAGCTATCAATAAACATTGAAAATTTTAATCCATATATATTTGCAGTATTCCTACCAATTACGGCTTCACTAGGTGATTTTTTAGAATCATATTTTAAAAGACAAGCAGGAGTTAAGGATTCAGGCAACTTTATTCCTGGACATGGTGGAATGTTAGACAGAATAGATGCTTTTACAATAACCATACCAACACTATATTTATATATAAACATTATTTAATAAAATGAAAATTCATAAAGAAGGTTATAAAATTCTAAGAAATCAATCGTTATTCATTATTATAACTGTATTAGTAGTTAAAAGCGGATTTATATTAAATATTCTATTATCACTCGAATTCATTTTACTTATACTAAGTTTAAATTTTTTTAGAATTCCTGAAAGAATTTTTGAATATAAAGACGGATTAATATACTCTCCTTGTGATGGGAAAGTAGTAGTAATAGAAGAAACCAAAGAGAATGAATATTTTAAAGATAATAAAATTCAAGTATCTATATTTATGTCTCCTTTAAATATCCATAATAACCTCTATCCAATAAGCGGAATAATTAAATATACAAAATACCATCATGGAAAATTTTTAGTTGCTTGGAATCCGAAATCATCAACTGACAATGAAAGAAGCACAGTAGTAATAAAAAATAAAAAAATAGAAATCCTTTGTCGACAAATAGCCGGAGCAGTTGCAAGAAGAATCGTGACATATGCTAAAGAAAACATTTCAGTTTCTGCATGTGAAGAACTAGGGTTTATAAAATTTGGATCTAGAGTTGATGTCTTTCTTCCTAAAGGAACTAAAATTATTGCAAAATTAAATCAAAAAGTAAAAGGTGGTCTGAGTGTTATTGCTGAATACTAAAATTAATTTTAATTTAATATATTTGCTTAACTAACAAAAAAAAAATCATGAAAAAAATATTAATATTAAGTATCGCAATGATTTTTGTTGCTTCTTACTCTATAACAGCACAAAGTACTGCTACAGATAAAAAAACTTCAACTGTAGTTGCTGCAGATACAAAAACTGAATGTCAGGATAAAGAAAAGACTAAATCATCTCAACAATTAACTGGATTTAATTTTAATAAATCAAATAAATACGGAAAGTCAAGTTGTTCTAGTAAAGCAAAAAGCTCTTCAAGCTGTTCTAGTAAAGCAAAAAGCTCTTCATGTTGTTCTACAACAAAAGAAAAAAAATGCAGTGATACTAGTGCAAAAGCGTGTTGTACAAAAGATTCAGACTCTAAAGCAATGAATAAAAAAGCAGCAGAAGAAGTTAGAGTAGCTATAGCTAATAATGAAATCTCTCCAAAACAAGGAGAAGAAAGAATTGCTATTCTAAATAAAAAAACTGAAAAAAATAAAAAATAATTTTATTTAATTTAAAAAATTAAGCCACTTTTAGTGGCTTTTTTTATATCATGGAATTTATCAATAAAGACATAGAAGATTACATAAGTGATCATACTAATAAAGAAAGTGATCTATTATCAAAACTCCACAGAGAAACATGGTCAAAAGTACTTATGCCAAGAATGTTATCTGGTCATATTCAAGGGCAAGTATTAAGTTTATTTAGCAATATCACAAGTCCAACTAATATCATTGAAATAGGAACATATACTGGCTATTCAGCTCTATGTTTAGCAGAAGGCTTAAAAGCTGATGGTGAACTGCATACAATTGATATTAATGAAGAACATACAATGGTTGCAGAAAAATACTTTAATAAATCAAAGTTTTCAAAAAAAATAAAACAACATATTGGTAATGCAATAGATATTATACCAAAAATTAACAAGAAATTTCAGCTTGCTTTTATTGATGCAGATAAAGAGAATTACTCTAATTATTTTGACTTATTAATTGATAAAATTGATATAAATGGAATAATTATTGCTGACAATGTTCTTTGGAGTGGTAAAGTAACTAAGCCTAAAATGGATAAAGAGACAAGAGCATTAGATTACTATAATAAAAAGGTAAACTCCGATTCTAGAGTAGAAAATGTTCTTTTATCAATTAGAGATGGTTTAATGATTTGTAGAAAAATTGCATAAAAAAAACACATCAATGGTTGATTTTAATAATAGCAAAAAAGCTTTTGCAGACAAATCTAATTTTGATTTAAATAGAGCCTACTTTCTATTTAAAACAATTAGTAATCCATTAATCTCATCAATACTTACAAGCTCAGTTAAATTTGCACTATTTTTAAGACTTCCTGTAACTCAAATTATTAAAGCAACTATCTATAAACATTTTTGTGGTGGAGAAACAATTATAGATAGTAATGAGACTATTAATAAATTATGGAAATCTTCAATTGGCACTATTCTTGATTATTCTGCTGAAGGAAAAGAAAAAGAAAAAGATTTTAATAATGTACGTGATGAAACAATAAAGGTTTTAAGAATAGCAACAGATAATGAAAAAATTCCCTTTGTTGTATTTAAATTAACGGGGCTAATAAAGTTTAATATACTTAGAAAATTAAGTAAAAAAGAAGATTTAAATAAAGTTGAAAATCTAGAATTTGACAATTTCAAATTAAGAATTACAGAAATATGCAATGCAGCTGTTAAAGCTAATAAACCTATCTTTATAGATGCTGAAGAAAGCTGGATTCAAAATGCAATCGATGACATTGTATTGCAATTGATGAAGAAATATAATAGTAAACATGTTTTAATTTATAATACTCTTCAATTTTACAGAAATGATAGAATTGATTATTTAAAAAAAATTATCAAAAAAGCAAAAAAAGAAAATTTTAAATTAGGACTTAAGCTAGTAAGAGGAGCATATCATCAACAAGAGTTAGAAAGAGCATATCAAAATAATTATGAAATACCTGTTCATTTAAAGAAAGAAAATACTGATAATGATTTTAACCTAGCTTTAAAGATCTGTATTGATAATATAACTAATGTATCATTTTGTGCTGGCACACATAATGAAGAAAGCTCAAATTTACTTATTCAGTTAATGCAAGAAAATGGCATAGCAAATAATGATAAACGTATATACTCTTCACAGCTACTAGGAATGAGTGACAACATATCTTATAATTTATCAAAAGAAAATTTCAATGTCAGTAAATATGTTCCTTATGGACCAGTGAAAGATGTTATACCTTATCTTATAAGAAGAGCTGAAGAAAACGCATCAATTTCAGGTCAAATGGGAAGAGAATTAATAAATATAATTGCTGAACAGAAAAGAAGGAGGAAAACTAATTAACACATACTGAAGGCTGATCAAGAATATTAATATTGATTACACTTACCTCTTCCTTAACATCACAATATTTAAATAAAACTTCATAATCTTTACTGTTAATTATATTTTCAATTAAAAAAAGCTGGCATGGGGATTTTTTCTTATCACTTTTAGAGAAATTAACAGTACCACCATCAAGAACAGATAAAAGACTTTCTTTTGACAAACCAAAGTATACTAATTGACATTCAGAAATATTTGTAAAAATTGTTGTATCAGAATACAAATGAGTAATTACCCTTTTATTTATACTAAAATAATCAACATAGGCATAAAAAGTTTTTTTCATTCTATTTTCTGGTCCTAAAGAAAGAAAGAATATACTAATTATAACACCAAACCCAAATAACACAAATCTTTTAAGCATATTAAATATTTTAATTTATATTTTCAACAGTAATCCTTCTTACCGAATCTTCTAAAGACATATTAACTTTAACAAATGAAGAAGGCAAAAGCCCATGTGCTTTTTCTGGCCATTCAATAAAACAAAATGAAGAACTAAAAATATATTCTTCATATCCAATATCAAAAACTTCATCTTTATTTAAAGTTCTATAAAAATCAAAATGAAAAACAGAACTATCTTTTGTTGTTTTGTATTCATTTACAATAGAAAATGTTGGGCTAGAGACTATATCAATAACATTTAAAGAAGAGCATAGATATTTAATAAAAGTAGTTTTTCCAACACCCATATCTCCATAGAAAACAAATACATTTGATTTAGAATAACTTAATATCTTATTAGCAATACTTGATAATTCTCTCTCATCATTAACAAGAAAACTTAAACCCATTATTTTGATTCTAGTGTTATAAGTGGCAACAACATTTCTTCTAGTGATACTCCACCATGTTGGTATGTATTTCTATAAAAATTAACAAATTTGTTATAGTTATTTTGATAAACAAAATATAAATCTTCTTTTGCAAAAATATACTTACTACTTATATTCTGTTTTGGTAAGAAAAATTCATCAGGATTATTCATCTCAAATACATCATTTGAAATATAGTTTAAATTTTTTCCGTGTTTATATCTTAAATTTGGGTTAACGTTTCGATCACCAATAACCTTAGAAGGTTTATTTACGTTAATTGTACCATGATCAGTTGTAATAACCATTTTAGCTCCTTGTTGAGCAATTTTAGAAATAATATCGTTTAAAGGTGAATGTTCAAACCAAGATGCAGTTAACGATCTGTATGCTGAATCATCATCTGCAAGTTCTTTAATGACCTTCATATCAGTTCTTGCATGTGATAGCATATCAACAAAATTATATACAATGACATTTAGATCATTATGCTTCATATTATCAATCTTATTTATAACCTTCCTACCAAAATCAATATTTGTAATCTTAGTATAAGAAGATTTAACATTATTATAATTTAATCTTTTAAGTTGATCAATCAAAAAATCTTCTTCAAACATATTTTTACCTCCTTCATCTTCATCGTTTAACCATTTATCTGGATATTTTTTTTGTATTTCCGAAGGTTTAAGTCCAGAAAAAATTGAATTTCTAGAATACTGAGTTGCAGTAGGAAGAATACTTAAATACATGTCATCTTCTAGGATTCTAAAATTTTCTAAAATTTTATCTTCAATAACTTTCCATTGATCATATCGTAAATTGTCAATTAATAGCATATAAACAGGTTTATCATTATTTATTAGTGGAAAGACTTTTTCTTTCATCAATGCATCAGAAAGTAAAGGGGAATCAATATTATTAACCCAATCTTTATAATGATTTTTAACAAACCTAAAAAACTGAGAATTTGCCTCTGTTTTTTGCATTGAAATAATTTCATCAATACTATTATCTTTAGATTTAGAAAGTTCTAATTCCCAAAAAACAATTTTCTTATAAACATCATACCATTCATCAATTGATAAATGAGATGAAAGCTGAAGAGATATATTTCTAAATTCTTGTTGGTAATTTTTAGTAGTTTTCTCATCAACTAATCTAGAAGAGTCTAGGTTTTTTTTAATTGACAATAGTATCTGACTAGGGTTAACTGGCTTAATTAAATAATCAGAAATTTTTGAACCAATAGCCTCTTCCATTATACTTTCTTCTTCACTTTTTGTAATCATCACAACAGGAATATTATTATACTTATCTTTAATAATATTAAGAGTTTCTAAGCCTGATAAACCAGGCATATTTTCATCAAGAAAAATTAAATTAAAATTATTTTTTTCAATAATCTCTAAAGCCTCATCTCCACTTTTAGCAGTAGAAAGATTATAGCCTTTAGCCTGAAGGTAAATAATATGAGGTTTTAATAATTCAATTTCATCATCAACCCAAAGTATATTATTCATATTTAAAAATTTATTTTTACAAAAATTAAAAAAAAACAGCTATTTTCGACCATGCATTCTAAAAAAAGAGCAAAAATAATCAATGATCCAATTTATGGCTTTATTGAAATAGATGCAGGTATTATAAATGAACTTGTAAATCACACATATTTTCAGAGACTACGACGAATATCCCAACTTGGTCTCTCCTATTTAGTTTATCCTGGAGCTCAACATACCCGATTTCAACATGCTCTTGGATGTCTTCATCTAATGTCTAAGGCGATTCAGCAGTTAATAAAAAAAGGACATCAAATAAGTGATGAAGAGCAAACAGCAATTAAAATTGCTATACTTCTTCATGATATAGGTCATGGTCCATTTTCTCATGCATTAGAAAGAACATTGGTTACAAATATAAGTC
The DNA here is from genome assembly GCA_964397025.1 of uncultured Weeksellaceae bacterium. GTDB lineage: Bacteria > Bacteroidota > Bacteroidia > Flavobacteriales > BACL11. The sequence goes on along the minus strand of CAYNGO010000053.1, from coordinate 713 downwards.
ATGAAAGCTTATCATTAATATATATGCATAAATTAAACGCTGAATTTGATGGAAAATTATCTTTAGCAATACAAATTTTTCAAAATAAATACAAAAAAAAGTTTCTTCATCAGCTGGTTGCATCACAATTAGATATGGATAGACTTGACTATTTAAAAAGAGATAGCTTCTTTACAGGAGTAACTGAAGGAAATGTTGGCGTTGAAAGGATTATCAGTATGCTAGAAGTAAAGAATGATAATTTAGTAATGGAAGAAAAGGGAATCTATTCAATTGAAAAATTTATAATTGCTCGAAGATTAATGTATTGGCAGGTTTATTTACATAAAACAGTAATTGCTGCTGAAAACATGTTAATACAACTTTTGTTAAGAGCAAAATATCTTATCAATAATTCAAAGCCAATATATTCAACTAAAGCATTAAAAATATTTTTATGTAATAACTATGAAGTTAAAGATTTTAAAGAATCTAATAATTTACTAAATAACTTTTCACAATTAGATGACTATGAAATATATTCTTGCCTTAAGTATTGGAGCAAAAACAAAGACTTTGTGCTTTCTAAATTATCTACAGATATATTAAATAGAAATATTCTTAAAATAAGAATTCAAAAACAAATATTTGATAAAAAAATTATATCTAAGAAAATAGAAAAAATGATGATAAATATGGACATCTCAAAGGATGAAGCATCTTATTTTATTTTT
>CAYNGO010000052.1:0-11554 GCA_964397025.1 uncultured Weeksellaceae bacterium | reverse complement strand
CATGATCACAGTCATGATCACAGTCATGATCACAGTCATGATCACAGTAAAGTAAAAGAGGTTTCATTCTGCCAGGATAATAATTTTTCAACTAGTTTAGATATAAAATGTTCACATGAATCTCATTTAGAGGCCTCTGAGAAGACGTGTTTTATATGTGATAATTGTATAATTATTGATCATATTTCATTTAATAGTACTTTAAATTCTATTAATTTTAATTTATTAAAAAATTATAATGAATTCTTACAGAAAATTATTGTTAAAGATGTCACCAATTATCTTAATAAATCTCCGCCATCATTAATATAAGTTAGACACGAGTCATTATATTAATAACTAGAAATATATAATATTTTAAATATTATTTATTTACTGATAACATCCTTTTTTAAATTATGAAACAATTTTTTATATCATCTCTTTTGATGATTAATACTTTTTTACTTTTTTCTCAATCAAATGGAACTATAATAAATTCAGATGGTACGCCAATTGAGGGTGTAAGTGTATTTATTGCTGATCAGAATATACTTTTAAAAACAAATGTGTTAGGAGAATTCTTTTTTGAAAGTAAATTACCCAACAATAGTTATCTTAATTTCTATAAAAATGGATATGTTTCTAAACTTGTAAAATATAAAGAGGGTAATGAGTTTAAAGTTTTTCTTAAAAAACTTCATGTCACTCTTGATGAAGTTGGTATTGTAGAATCTTATAGTGAGTTAGGTAATACTAAGCTAACTAATATTGAAAAAAAATCATTAGAAAATGTTTTTTTAAGAGATAATTCAATGGTTGAAAGTATTACTCAATTAAGTGGGGTAGATATCGTTTCTTCAGGATTAGGAATTCAAAAAATAGTTGTGAGAGGTTTATCTGGTATGCGAGTTGTTACATATTTAAATGGTATGCAAATAAATAATCAACAATGGGCTAATGATCATGGTATTGGATTTACAGATTTAGGCTTAGGTGAAGTTGAATTAATTAAAGGTGCAAGTGCATTAAAATATGGCTCTGAAGCAATAGGTGGTTTATTGTTTTTTAAAGATTCTCCTTTTGTTTCTAATAAAAAAATAAAAGGATTTATTGCCACAAAGTTTGATAATAGTAGCTATTTAAGCAGCAGTCAATTTGGTTTAAATTGGAATAAAAATAATTTTTTCTTGAACTTTTATGGTCAATATTCTATTTCATCAGATTACAGACTACCAAATAATGATTATCTCTTTAATTCTCGTTTTAATCAAAATGCAATTAAGTTTTCTTTAGCACACAGGTACAAAAATTTACAAAATATTTTTAGGTATCAGTACCATAATGAGAATCCTGGAATACCGGCTCATGCTCATGTTGATCCTGCTGATGTAAATATTGAAGATATTACTTCTTCTTCATTTGATTTTAATGATGGTTATAAATTACTTACTCCATATCAATTAGTAAATAATCAGCTTTTTAACTATTATTTAAATTATTTATCTAATAACTTAAAATTAAGTCTACACGCGGGCCATTTTATAAATAACTTACAAGAATATGAGAAATGGACTAGAGCTGCATTTGATTTAACGATTTCAAATACACAAATCACACCAAATATTAGATATAAAATAAATGATTTAACATTAAATATAGGCTCTCAATTTAGTGTTTTAGATAATAAAAATAATCAAGATTATAGGTTAGTTCCTGATGCCTCAACTTTAAACATTGGTCCTTATGTTATATTAGATTATGAAAAAAATAATTTTGGTTTCAATTCAGGAATCCGTTACGACTATAAACATCTAAAATCAGATGATGATATTTCAAATGTGAATTATGATAATGAATTTTCAAATACTAGTTTTTCATCTGGTATTTTTTATAAATTCTTAGATAATGTTTTACGATTTACATACTCTGGTGCATATAGAGCACCACACTTTTCAGAATTATTTGCAGATGGTGTTCATCACGGAACAAATAGATATGAGTTGGGTAATGAAAATTTAGATATAGAATATGCTGATCAATTTGAATTAAAATACCAATGGTCTAATGAACATTTTGGTTTTGTTTTCAATCCATTCTTACAAAATATTTCAGACTTTATCTCTATTGTTCCTACTGATTCATTTTCCAATTCTTACAGAGTCTATAATTTTAAGCAATATAATAATGTTGAGATTAAAGGTTTTGAAATTAACTTACATTATCATCCACATCAATTACATAATCTACATATAGAACAGTCTTATACCTTTTTGCAAACTAAAAATAAAGATGATCAATATGGATTGGCTTTAGTGCCTGCTAATAGTATAAAAACAAAAATATTATTTGATTTAAATGATTATGAAAAATTGGTTAAATATAAGTTTGACTATCTTTCTTTATATCATGTTTATAAGTTTAGTCAAGAAGATTTTGCTGAGTATGAAGAGTTAACTGAGTCTTATAATTTGATAAATTTTAAACTTGGCTTAAGGATAAGCGATAAATTATTATGTACAGTTGGTGTAAATAACTTACTTAATAAAGAATATTCGCCACATACTTCAAGAATTAGAGGTGTTGCAGGTGGTGTTCCTAATCCTGGAAGATCTTTCACTTTAAGTTTAAAACATGACATTTAAAATACATGCACTCTGATGAGCTTTTATGAAGCGAAATACTTAATTAGTTTTAAGTATCAGTGTTAAATAATTAAAATTAAATAAAATGAAAAAAATAAATTTATTAATGTGTTTGTCTGCAATTGGAATTGTTTCAATGTTTAGTTCTTGCAGCTCAAATGATACGGACTGTCATGAATGTCATATTGCATGGATGAATGCAGCTCAAGTTGAAGTTGAAGTAGAAATAGGTGAGTTTTGTGGTAATGAATTAGAAGATGTTGAGTCTAATGGATATACTTTATCAGAAGATGTTATTTTAGGAACTGATACTATTGCTGCTGGTTCATATCCTGCATCTGATGTTCACTGTGAAGAACATGCTGATCACTAAGATTCAGTTTTTATTTTTTAAAAAAAGCCATTCATTTGAATGGCTTTTTTTATTCTTTAATCGTTAGCTATTTATTTTTTTAAGTAATAAATTTGAAGATATTATGAAAAGACCTTGGAATATTATTGACTTACCTATATATAGCTTACAAACTACAGATAAAAAAGGTAATATAAATATGAATATCTGTACTTATGTTTCTGCGATTAGTATAAAACCTAAAATGTATAGTATTGCTATTGATTATAATACTAAAACATTTGAGAATCTTGAAAACTCTTCTGAGGCAATTTTACAGATATTAAGTTTTGATAATATGAAATTAGTTAGGGATTTAGGTAAAAAGAGTGGATATAAGTTAAATAAAAATAATTATTTAATGAATAATGATTTATTAAGTAATTGGAAAGGATCAGAGGTTCTTAAAAATGTTTGTGCATGCTTAAAACTTAAAAAAAATTCTTCTGTAACTCATCATGGTGATCATGCAATTTATTTTTTTGATGTTATTACTTATAAGACATTTTCTGATCATAATATCTTAACATTTCAAGATCTAGTTAATAATAAGATTATTTTATGATTACTGAGTATGATCAAATTATAAATCAAATTGATAAAATAAATCCAATAAAATATTCTAGTGATAGAAATTTCATTGATGGTTCTGTAAGTAAACTATCTCCATATATTTCAAGAGGTGTGATTTCAACAAGACAGGTTTTAAATCATTTACTTGATAAAGGTTTTGAAACAAGTCAAATGCAAAAATTTATTCAAGAACTTTCTTGGAGAGATTATTGGCAGCGTATTTGGCAAGAAAAAGATATTGATGTAAACATAAAACATGATCAAGAAAATGTATTTCATAAGGGTATCTCTAAAAATATTTTAGATGCAAATACTTCAATAGTTTCTATTGATAAAGCTATTAATGAATTATATAATACAGGATATATGCATAATCATCTTAGAATGTATGTTGCTGCATTAGCAACTAATATTGCTAAAAGTGAATGGAAAATACCAGCTCAATGGATGTACTATCATTTGTTGGATGGTGATTGGGCTTCAAATGCTTTAAGTTGGCAATGGGTATGTGGAGCAAATAGTAATAAGAGATATATAGCTAATCAAGAAAATATTAATAGATATACATATAGTTCTCAGCAAAATACTTTTCTTGATACATCTTATGAATGTATTATGGATATGGATATTCCTGCTCGATTAACCACAATGAGTAAAGAAGTGAGAATTACTCCCCTTCCAACATCTGATATTTTTGAAATTGATTACAAAAAACCTATTTGTATTTATAATTATTACAACTTAGATCCAAAGTGGCGTTTAGAATTTGATGCAAATAGAATATTATTAATTGAGCCAAGTATATTTGAAAAATATCCAATAGGGCAGAAGAGTATTAATTTTATGCTTTCTCTAGCTAAAAATATTAAGTCAATTAACATATTTGTTGGAGAATTTCATGAGCTTAAAATTATTAATGCTGACGTTTATTTTAAAGAACACCCTTTAAACTATAATTACAAGGGAATAGAAGACTCCAGAGATTGGATGAGTAGTGTTAAAGGATATTATCCATCATTTTTTAATTTTTGGAAAAAAGTAAAAAAAGAATTATAACTAACTACTATGCCTAAAAATTTGCCTTTTAAGAAATGTATTGTATGTAATCTCCCATTTAATTGGAGAAAAAAATGGGCCAAAGAATGGGATAACGTTAAATATTGTAGCCAGCGTTGTAGAAAAAATAAAAAAAAATGAATAATGTTAATTTAATATTTCCTCATCAACTTTTTAGAGATAACCCCTTATTAAAAGAGGAAGGATACTTTATTCTTGTTGAAGAGAATTTGTATTTCAATCATTTCAAATTTCATGTTCAGAAATTGATTTTACATAGATCATCTATGAAATTCTATCATTCTTTCTTACTAAATGCAAAAAAAGAAGTTAAATATATAGATCAATCTGACAAGTTATCTGATATAAGATATCTAATTCCTTATTTAAGAGAAAATGGATGTGAAAATATTAATTATATTTCTACTGATGATAATTATTTAGAAAGAAGGTTAACAAATACTTCCAAAAAAAATAATATAGTTTTAAATAGATTTGAAAATCCTATGTTTTTAAATTCATATTTAGATTTAGAATCTTTCTTTCATTCAAAAAAGAAAAAATTTTATCAAACATCATTTTATATTGAGCAAAGAAAAAAGCTAGGTATTTTACTTGATGAATCAGGAAATGCTCTTGGTGGAAAATGGAGTTTTGACACAGATAATAGGAAAAAATATCCAAAAGGAAAAGTACCGCCAAATATTGAGCCATTATCAACTAGTGAGGTTTTTGAAGAAGCTAAGATTTATGTTAAAAATAATTTTTCTAATAATCCTGGTAAATTTACTAACTTACCTATTTATCCACATACCCATAATGATGCTGATGTCTGGCTTGATGTTTTTTTGAAAGAAAGAATGCAGGATTTTGGACCATATGAAGATGCTATGGTTACTGATCAATCTTTTTTAAATCATAGTGTTCTCTCTCCTTTGCTAAATTGTGGTTTAATAACACCTGATATTGTTATAGAAAAAACTTTAGCTTTAAAGGATCAATTTCCTTTAAATTCTATTGAAGGTTTTATAAGACAAATAATTGGATGGAGAGAATTTATTCGAGGTGTATATCTTGTAAAAGGAAGTCAAGAGAGAACAACTAATTTTTTTAAATTTTCAAGAAAAATACCTCTTTCTTTTTATAATGCAACAACGGGGATATTACCTATTGATATTACAATTAAAAAGGTTCAAAATACTGCATATAATCATCATATTGAAAGATTAATGATTTTAGGTAATTTTATGTTGTTATGTGAGTTTGATCCAGATGAAATTTATCGTTGGTTTATGGAACATTACATAGATGCTTATGACTGGGTAATGGTGCCTAATGTATATGGCATGAGTCAATTTTCTGATGGAGGATTAATGTCTACAAAGCCATATATTTCTAGTAGTAACTATTTAAAAAAGATGAGTGATTTTCCTAAAGGTGAATGGCAAAATATTTGGGATGCTCTGTATTGGAGATTTATTAATTTAAACAGAGAGCTTTTTGTTAAAAATATTAGAATGAAATTTATGGTTAGTATGTTTGATAAAATGTCTGAGGACAAAAAAAATAATCATTTGCAAATCGCAAATGATTATCTTAAATCTTTAAATGATTAAAAATAAACCCACTCAATTAAGTGAGTTTGTTTTTTGTGGAGCTGGTGGGTTTCGAACCCACGTCCTAACAAGGTGTTAAAAAATTTTCTACATGTTTATCTAATATTAATTTTCGAAATAAGTCTGGTAAATAGCATCCAATTCTTATCCTTATCTTCTAATTTTTCATCTGTTCACAGAAGTATTAAACAAATTATCCTGATGTTAATGATGCCTCAAGATTAAAGGTTTCAGGAGTTCCTTTAAAAGAGACAAAAGCTATTCTAATTTATAAATTAGGCAGCTAAAGCGTAGTTATTCTCGCCAATTAAAAATGTGAATCTTAAATTTTACGAGCCAAAATACAAAGCTCGACATGCTTATCAATCAACTCAGCTTGCAGTCAAATCCAGTCAGCCCCAATAAATAAAGAACAAATTATATTGTGCAAAATTAGTAAAATCAATTGCTTTCAACTACTCATTGTTTATTTTTGTATCTAAAATTTATTTAATGAAGATAGGTATTCTGAAAGAAGAAAAAGTTCCTGCTGATAAAAGAGTTCCGTTTTCTCCAATTCAGTGTAAAGAAATTATTAGTAATTTTTCAAATATTGAAATTTTTGTTCAAAATAGTAATATTCGTTGTTTTGATGATGCTGAATATAAATCACTAGGCATTCAAGTAGTTGATGATATATCTCATTGTGATATTTTATTCGGTGTTAAGGAAGTGCCTAAAGATAAATTAATTGCTAATAAGACTTATTTTTATTTTTCGCATACAGTAAAGAAACAGGAGTACAATAGAGATTTACTTATTAAGATGGTTAGTCTCAAAATTGAGATGATTGACTATGAAGTTCTAATATCTAATGATAGAAGGTTATTGGGTTTTGGTAGGTATGCTGGAGTTATAGGCGCTTATAATGCATTTGTTACACTTGGTTTAAAAGATCAATCTTTTTCTCTTAAAGCTGCTAATAAGTGTCTTGACAGAAAAGAAATGGAAGTTGAGATGCAAAAAATATTACTTACTAATGAAAAAATTGTAGTTACTGGAAAGGGTAGAGTAGGTTCGGGTATTTTAGAAATACTTAATAAATTAAAAATCACTCAAGTTTCTTCTGATGATTATTTAAATAATGATTATGATTATCCTGTGTATGTTAATATTGATACAATGGATTATAATCAGCGTTATGATTTAAGCAAGGGTTCTTTTAATGATTTTATTACTAATCCCAGTTTATATGAATCAACATTTATGAAATATGCTAATAAATCCGATATTTTTATTGCTGGACATTATTTTGGTTCTGGATCTCCCTATTTATTTACTAGATTAGATGCTAGATCTGAAGCTTTTAAAATTAGGGTTGTAGCTGATATTTCTTGTGATATTGATGGGCCTGTTGCTACCACTATACGACCTTCTTCAATCTCTAATCCAATTTATGGTTATAATCCAATAACAGAAATGGAAGATGATTTTTCAATTGATGGTATAATTGCTGTTATGGCTGTAGATAATCTTCCCTGTGAGCTTTCTAAAGATGCTTCAGAAGACTTTGGTCAACAGTTGATTGATAATATCATACCAATTTTAGGATCAGATTCCACTATATTAAATGAAGCTACTATTTGTAGAAATGGTGATTTAACAGAATATTTTGAATACCTAAGGGATTATATCTCTTAAATTAGACAGTTTTTAATTCACTAATTTTTTGAGATGGATTTTTAGATTTGAATATGTAACTTCCAGCAACTAAAACATCTGCTCCAGCATCTAATAATTTTCGAGCATTTTTGTCATTAACACCTCCATCAATTTCAATATGAGTTTTAAGGCCTTTTTTATTTATCATAGTTCGAAGTTGCTTTACTTTTTTATATGTCATTTCTTCAAACTTTTGTCCTCCAAAGCCTGGATTAATTGACATTAATAAAACCATAAAGCATTTTGGTAAAATATCTTCTAATACACTTACTGGTGTTGTAAGGTTTAGAACTATACCTGCTTTACAGCCAGCATCTTCAATTTGGGTAAGAGTTCTATGTAGATGGATAGTTGATTCGTAATGTACAGTAATAATATCTGCACCAACATTAGCAAATTCTTCAATATATCTTTCAGGTTTCTCAATCATTAAATGCACATCAAGAGGTTTTGTGGCATGTTTTTTGATTGCTTTTATTACTGGCATTCCATATGATATATTTGGTACAAAATGACCGTCCATAACATCAATATGAAACCAATCTGCATCACTGTTATTTACCATTTCACAATCTCTTTGAAGATTTCCAAAGTCTGCTGCTAAAATTGATGGGGCTATTAAGTGGCTCATATAAATATTTTTATAAAAAAAGAGGACATAATGTCCTCTTAATTATTATCCTAAGTAAGTCTTTAATATCTTACTTCTTGTTGTATGCTTTAAGCGTCTTACTGCTTTTTCTTTAATTTGTCTTACTCTTTCTCTTGTCAAATCAAATTTCTCACCAATTTCTTCAAGTGTCATTGCATGTCCAGCATTTAAACCGAAGTATGATGAAACTACATCAGCTTCTCTAGGTGTTAATGTGTCTAAAGCTCTTCTTATTTCTTCTCTTAATGAATCAAGCATTAACTGTGTATCTGGACTTGGACTTTCATCACTCCCCATTACATCATATAAGTTACTGTCTTCACCTTCTATTAATGGAGCATCCATTGAAACGTGTCTGCCAGTATTTTTAAGGGATTGCTTTACCTCTGTAAGAGAAAGCTCTACAAGATCAGCAATTTCTTCAGCTGTTGGAGGTCTCTCAAATTTCTGTTCTAATTGAGCGTACGCTTTGTTTATTTTATTAATAGAACCAATTTTGTTCAATGGTAGTCTTACAATTCTTGATTGTTCTGCTAAAGCTTGAAGAATTGATTGTCTAATCCACCATACAGCATATGAGATAAATTTAAAACCTCTTGTTTCATCAAATCTTTTTGCCGCTTTTATTAATCCTAGATTGCCTTCATTAATTAAATCAGGTAATGTTAATCCTTGATTTTGATATTGTTTAGCAACTGAAACTACAAATCGTAAATTAGCTTTTGTCATTTTGTCTAGTGCTTTTGCATCACCAGCTTTTATCTTTTGTGCTAACTCTACTTCTTCTTCAGCAGTTATAAGATCGACTCTTCCAATTTCTTGCAGGTATTTATCTAAAGAAGCTGTTTCTCTATTAGTTACCTGCTTTGTAATTTTTAGTTGTCTCATATTGAATTTTTTTCTTTAAAATTAAAAAATATTTTTTATTTATAAAACTATTTTTTCTCAGGTTTTGGTAAAAGAGCTTTTCTTGATAATTTAAGCTTTCCACTTCTTTCATCAATATCAATAAGTTTCACTTCAATTTCTTGCCCTTCTTTTAAAACATCTTCAACATTTTGAACTCTTTCCCATGAAATCTCTGAAACGTGAAGTAATCCATCTGTATTTGAAGATATTCCAATAAACGCACCATATGGCATTATTGATTTAACTTTTCCTTTATATGTTTTTCCTTTTTCAGGCATAAATGCAATAGATTTTATTTGATCAACTGCTAAATCTATTTTTTCTTGGTCAGTTCCTAAAATTTCAACAACACCCATATTATCTACTTCTTCAATAGAGATATTAGTTTCAGTTGATGCTTGTAATTCTTGAATGATTTTTCCACCAGGACCAATAATTCCACCAATAGTTGATTTTGGAACCTTTAATACAACAATCTTAGGTGTTTGAGGTTTTAATTGAACTCTTGGCTCTGCAATTGTCTCAACAATCTTTTCTAAAATATGAAGTCTTCCATCTCTTGCTTGGTTTAAGGCTTTATCTAAAATTTCGTAAGATAAACCTTGTACTTTAATATCCATTTGACAGGCAGTTATACCATCAGCAGTACCACAAACTTTAAAGTCCATATCTCCTAAATGATCTTCGTCACCTAAAATATCAGAAAGTACAGCGTAGTTATTTGGATCTTTTTCATCAGAAATTAATCCCATTGCAATACCAGAGACTGGTTTTATTATTTTAATTCCTGCATCCATAAGCGCCATAGTACCTGCACAAACAGTTGCCATTGAAGATGATCCATTGGATTCTAAAATGTCAGAAACAATTCTTACTGTATATGGATTATCAGCAGGAATCATTTTCTTTAAAGCTCTTTGTGCTAAATTTCCATGTCCAATTTCTCTTCTACTCACACTAAATTTCATTCTAGCTTCACCTGTAGAGAATGGAGGGAAGTTATAGTGTAAATAAAAATCTTCAGAACCTTGGTGTGTTACTCCGTCTAAACGATTTACATCAGTAGCTGAACCTAAAGTTACAGTTGTTAATGATTGAGTTTCACCTCTTGTAAATACTGCTGAACCGTGAGGGCTATATAAATAGTCTACTTCACACCAAATAGGTCTAATTTCTGTTGTTTCTCTTCCATCTAATCTTTTTCTTTCTGTTAAAACTAGATTTCTTACAGCTTCTTTTTCTACATCATGGTAGTATACACCAATTAATTTTGAATTATATTTCTCAACTTCTTCTTCCGAGAGAGTTGCAATCCAGTCTGTTTTTACAGCTTTAAATTTAGTTGATCGCTCATCTTTTCCTAAACCTTCAGCTGCAACTGCATATACTGCATCATAAGTTTCTTTATTGATTCTTTCTTTTAGATGTTCATCATGTATTTCATGACAGTATTCTCTTTTTACAGATGAAGCACCTACTTTAGTAGCTAACTTTACCTGTGCAGCACATTGTACTTTAATAGCTTCATGTCCAATTTTAATTGCCTCTATCATTTCAGCTTCTGATACTTCATTCATTTCACCTTCAACCATAGCTACACTATCAGCTGATGCACCAACCATTAAATCAATATCTGCATTTGCTAATTGTTCTGATGAAGGATTAATCATGAAACTTCCATCAATTCTTGCTACCCTACATTCTGAAATTGGTCCGTTAAACGGAATATCAGAAATAGCAATTGCTGTTGATGCAGCAAGTGCTGCTAGAGCATCAGGTTTTACACTAGGGTCATGAGAGTTTAATGAGATCATAATTTGTACCTCAGCATGATAATCACTAGGAAACATTGGTCTTAGTATTCTGTCAACAAGTCTCATAACTAAAATTTCTTGATCAGTTGGTCTTGCTTCTCTTTTTAAGAAACCACCTGGAAATCTTCCATCAGCTGAAAATTTCTCTCTATAATCTACTGTAAGTGGTAAAAAATCTACTCCTTCTCTAGCTTCAAAGCTTGATACTACTGTAGCTA
>CAYNGO010000051.1:0-11664 GCA_964397025.1 uncultured Weeksellaceae bacterium | reverse complement strand
GCTAGTTTCTGGTCACTACTATCTCCTGCCATCGCAACAGTTGAAAAACAACAAGAATTAGGCATTACTGATTTACCAATATGGTTTGCCCCTGCTATTGGATTCTTATTAGGTGCATTATTTCTTTACTTTTTAGATAAAAAAGTACCTCATTTACATTTATTTGAATCTGTTGAAAATGCTGAAGGACCAAAAACTGATTTAAAAAAGACTGAATTGTTAGTGCTAGCTATTGCCTTACATAATATTCCTGAAGGATTAGCAGTTGGTGTTGCTTTCGGAGCACTTGCTTCAGGAATGGACATTGGAATGGAAATGGGTGGTGCAATTGCATTAGCAATAGGAATGGGCTTACAAAATGCTCCTGAAGGATTTGCTGTTTCAATGCCTTTAAGAAGACAAGGGTTATCAAAGTTTAAATCCTGGCAGTGGGGGCAATTATCTGCGATTGTTGAGCCTATATTTGCTGTTATAGGAGCCGCTATAGTTATATCGGTATACCCAATTCTTCCTTACGCACTTTCATTTGCTGCAGGAGCAATGATATTCATTGTTATTGAAGAGGTTATTCCAGAAAGTCAAAGAGGAGGAAATGCCGACTTAGCAAGTATTGGCTTAATTCTAGGCTTTATTGTTATGATGATACTCGACGTATCTCTGGGATAAAATTTCTACAAAAGCGTATATTTGCCATATGTCAGTAAATATTAATATTAAAAATAGAAAGGCAAGTTATGCTTATCAATTAATAGATAAATTCACTGCTGGCATGGTTCTTTTAGGAACAGAAATAAAATCTATAAGAAATAATGCTGCAAATATCTCTGATGCCCACTGCATCTATATAGATAATGAAATGTGGATAAAAAATCTTCATATTGATGAATATTCGAATAGTGGATTTAAAAATCATGAACCAAAAAGAGCACGTAAACTTTTATTAAATAAAATTGAATTAACTAAAATTGAATCTAAGGTTAAAGAAAAAGGAATGTCTATTATACCACTTCGATTATTCTCAAATGAAAAAGGGAAAATAAAAATTGAAATAGCTTTAGCCAAAGGAAAAAAGATATTTGACAAAAGAGAAAGCATTAAAGAAAAAGATATTAAAAGAGACACGCAAAGACAAACAAAAAACAAATAAGTGAGAATTCTACAAATATCTCTTTTAGCTCTAATTATTCTTTTCAGTTGTTCAAAACCTGATGAAGAAATGATGAGTAATGCACAGCTTAATTTTTCTTCAGACACAATTACCTTTGATACTATATTTTCATCAATTGGAAGTATTACAAAAACACTAACTATTTATAATAATAATAATTTTGATATTATTTCTGATATTAATTTAAATGGTGCTTCTGCAGCAAACTTCAGAATGAATATTGATGGGATATCTGGAAATAATCAAAATGATATATTTATTGGAAAAAACGATAGTATTTTTATATTTATTGAAGTAACTATTAATCCATCTTCAAATTTTCTTCCATACATTTTATCAGATTCATTAATTTTTACTACCGCACAAAATCAACAAGCTGTAAAACTTATTGCCTGGGGACAAGACGCATATTTCCATACAGCTAATACATTTGGAGAAATTATAAATGATTCTGATACTAATAAAATATATTATCATCAAATTAATTCTAATGAAACATGGCTAAATGACAAACCCCATGTTGTATATGGATATGTTATTATTGAACCAAATGCAGAGCTAAATATTAATGAAGGAACTAATATTTATTTTCATAAAAATTCAGGGATCATTGTAGGAAATCCCTTCTCTGATCAATATGGAGGAACACTAAAAGTTAATGGAACACTTAACAATGAAGTAACCTTTCAAGGAGATAGATTAGACTCTTGGTATCAAAACGTTCCTGGTCAGTGGGATAGAATAAGGTTTATTCCTGGAAGTTATAATAATGAAATTAATTACGCAATTATAAAAAACGGCACTACAGGTATTCATGCCGACACTGTATCAAATTCAAATCCAACTGTAATAATTAGAAATACAATCATAACAAATATGTCATCAATTGGCATATTAGGACAAGGAGCCAGTCTAGAGGTTTCAAATTCAGTCATAAGTCAATGTGGGCAATATACTGTTGCTTGTTATATTGGTGGAGACTATACATTTAACCATTGTACTTTTGCTAATTATTGGAATTATTCATTTAGAAACACTCCTTCAATACTTTTAAACAATTACTATTATGATAATAATGACAATATACAGATAAGAAATCTTAATAATGCATACTTTGGGAATTGCCTAATTTATGGTTCTTTAAGCACTGAGATTAGCTTTGACAATAATGAAAATGGGCAGTTTAATTTTACTTTTGACCATTCATTAATAAAGATTGATCCAAATATAAATACTCTATCAAATAATTATATTAATACTATTAAAAACGCAGACCCTTTATTTACTGATTATTTAAATAATGATTTTAGTCTACAAGAAAATTCTCCAGCAATAAATTCTGGTAATTTTCAAATATCACAAAATAACAATCTGTTATTTGATTTAAATGAGGTAAATAGAAATGATCCTCCTGAAATAGGAGCATATGAGTATGACGATTAAATTTTTAGTAAAAAATTAAGTGTGTCAATATTATCAGCATAGTCATTTAATCTAGGAAACTGAGATTTTCCAAAAGAAACATCACGTTTTGAGACAATACATTGAAATAATGATGTGTTTGAATTAATATAACTATCCAGTTCCTCCCTGTTATTATAATATTGATAGAAAAGCATAGATATAGGAGATTGAATTGACGAATCTTCCTTAAGCAAAACAAAACCATTATCTAATAAGTTTTGTTTATTCATTAAATAAATAGTTTTATTGTAATCATAATTATTAGCATACTTTAAATGCTTAATAATATCTTTATATTTAAAAAATGCATTAAACAACTTGTCAAGATCATAATTAATGGGTAAAAAAACTTTAGAAACACTTCTACACCCTAAGCCAAAATATAAAAAAATATCATCAGCCAATAACTCAAGTTCTTTTTGAGTTTCTGAACCATCAAGAATTGCGACTGATCGTCTATTTTTTCGTATAATAGAGCTGTCAGATTTAAAGTAATAATCAAAATACTTAGAAGAATTATCAGATCCAGTAGCTATAGTAGCATCAAACTTACATTTAACAATCTCATCAGATATTATTATAAAACTTTTCATTTGTGGATTAATTTGAATAATTCGATCTATAATAGTTTTCATTAAAACATTATCTTTTGTTGACATTTTAATAATAGCTTTATTTCCAGATAACAAAACACATAATAAATCATGAAAACCTACAAAAGGAATATTACCAGCCATAATTAAAAGAATAGTTTTAATTTCTTTTTCTTTAATCGAATATTCAGAGAGCCAAGAAATAAGACTTTCTCTTTCTAGCATCATTGTTAAAGATGATATTGCAGTATTAATATTACTTTTAGAAAACCATGGATTTAAAGTCTGAGCTTTAGATATCGCATCTCCAAAAAAAGCAAGTGAATCTGTCTTTAATTGTTCTCTTAATGTAGAAAATAGAGAGATTCTATCTTTTAAATTCATCAAAAATTTTATTTTTACAAAACTATGATATACTTAAACTAATCCCTATCAAATGAAAAAGATTTTCTTTATATTTTTTCTTTTATGCTTATCATCCCAATTATTTTCACAAAATGTAAGCTTTAAGTTAATTAAGGAATACGAAGACACATTAAAAATTGTTGCAGAAAAAATTATGTATTCAGAAAAAGAAGATGATAGAATTAGTGCAAATACTGGTTTTATTAATATTCTAAAAGAAGTACTAGCTTATGACAAATCTTTTAAATATCAATTTGATTCATTAGAAACAATTTCTATTATAACTCCAGAAGATAAAAGCTTTAAATTATTTAACTGGATCCTTCGAAAAGACAATGGTACTTATTCTTATTATTGCATTATTCAGTATTACAACAAAAGAAAGAAAAAATTTGAATTAATAGAACTAATTGATAAATCTGAAAATTTAAGAAATCCAATATTTGAAGATTTAGATAGTAAAAATTGGTTTGGAGCATTATATTATGAAATTATTTATATTAAAAAATCTGGAAGAAAATTCTATACACTTCTTGGATGGGATGGCAACGATAGCAAAAGCACTAAAAAAATCATTGAGCCAATGTATTTTTCTGGAAAAAACAAAATTAAATTTGGCTTACCCATATTTAAGCTTTCAAAAAAATCTAAACAAAAACGTTTTATTTTAGAGTGTGATGCAAAAACATCATTTAGTTTAAAGTTTGATAAGGATCAAAATAGAATAATATTTGACCAACTAGTACCTATTAAAAAGGAATTGAGAGGTATGCATGAATATTATATTCCTGAAGGAACTTATAATTCTTTTGATTATAGTAATGGCAAATGGATTTTAAATGAAGATATTGATGCAAGAAATAAACAGCAAATCAAAAAAAACAAGAAACAAGCTAAAATGGGCTTAATAGATAAATAATGAGCTTAAAACGATTTAGCAATCAAATTGAAGTAGGTTGTGACGAGGCAGGCAGAGGGTGTTTAGCAGGTCCTGTAATCGCTTCAGCTGTCATTCTTCCATTAAATTTTAAAAACAAAGAACTTAATGACTCTAAAAAACTTTCTGCTAAGAAAAGAGAAGAATTAAGTGAAATAATTAAAAAACATGCTCTTGCCTATACAGTCGGAATAGTTAATCCAGTAAAAATTGATGAAATTAATATTCTTAATTCTTCAATTTTAGCAATGCACAAAGCAATAAATAAGATTAATATTAATTATGATATACTACTTATTGATGGACCATACTTTAAGAGCTATAAAAATTATAAGCATAAATGTATAGTTAGAGGAGATAGTAAATTTCAAGCAATTGCGGCAGCATCAATAATTGCTAAAACCTATAGAGATAAACTAATGCGTAAAATTCATAAAGATTTTCCTAGCTACAATTGGCTCTCAAATAAAGGCTACCCTACTAAAGAACATAGAGCAGCAATTAAAAAAATAGGCATTTCGCCTCATCATAGAAAAAGTTTTAAACTAGTTGACAATCAGATGTCATTAAACATATAAATAACTAATTTTGAAATAATATTTAAATTATTAAAAAATGAGATTTATTAAAATCATATTTCCTTTTATCCTTATTATTATTATTGGATTTATCAGTTTTAATGAATATAAAAAAGCTAAATCTATAACTAATAATCCACTATCAGTTATTCCATCTCATGCATCAGTAATTATTAAGATTAACAATACAGATAATATTTTTAAATTATTTAATGATAAGACAATTTGGAAAAAACTTAATTATTTTAAAAAGATAAGTGCACTAAATAGTAACATAAAAAAGTTAAATGACTTTTACTCGACCTATCAAATAGATAACAACAACAGCCTATATATTTCTTTTTTAAAAGATGGTATTAACTCAAATGGTTTTTTATTAAGTACAGAATTAGATCAAGAATCATTACTTAAAATTAAAAATATTTTTGCGCTTCAAAATTTAAATACTTTTAAATATGATAACATTGACATATATACTATTTCTAATGATAGCCTAAATATATTTTTAGCTAATGTAAATAACATTATATGTTTAAGTAGTAGCAGGACTATCGTTGAAGATGCAATAAAATCATTTAATAGTGAATATAATTTTACAAATAACGAGAGATTTTTAAAGATATATAATACAATCAAAAATTCAAGTGATATTAATATTATGTACAACCTTAATAATCTTAATGAAGCAATTAAAACTACTCAACTTGATGATGTGAAATTATTAAATAATCTATCCGATTGGGTAGCATCTGATTTAAGGATTAATGATGAAAAAATAATTTTAAATGGCTTTAACCTAATTAATTATAAATTATCAGAATATGCTGATATAATTAGCAATCAAGAACCTAAAAATATTAATATCATTAAAGTTATCCCTGAAAATACAAACTATCTATTTTCTTTAGGCTTTGATAATATCAAAAAACTTTACTTAAATAACAATAAACTACTAGAAAAAAATAATAAGATTTGGGAAATAGAAAAGTTTAAAACTAAAATTCAGAAAGAATATAAATTTGATTATAAAGAATTTATTGAACAAATAGAAAATGAAGCAGGAATTTTTAGTTGTGGAGCAATTAATGAAGAAAGTGAATTTACATATTTTAAATCTAAAGAATCAATTCATGCATATAGTCTATTACAACGCATAATTGACACAAAAAAATCATCTAATTATCATAATAATGAGATTAATTATATAGTTGATGATAAATTAACTTCAAATATTTTTGGTGAAAGATTTAACTATTTAAATCAAAACTTTTTTATAGTGCTTGAAGATTATTTTATATTTAGTAAATCCGCCTCAAAACTTGAGTATATTATTGATAATTACATTAGCAGAAATACACTTGTAAATAATTCAAATTTTAATAGATTCAAGCAAAATATTTCAAATAAATCTAATGTGTTTATGTATATAAATACTGTTAAATTATTTGAACGTATTTCATCACATTTTATGTATCCGTTAAATCTTGATTCATTAAATAATTTCACAGGAATATCTTATCAAATAAACAATAACAATTCTTATCAAATTAATAACCTTTCATTGTACTATGATGAAGATTTTAAGCAATCAATAAAAGAAAAATGGTTTGTCCAATTAGATACAGTATCAGAAATGAATCCTCAAATTATATATAATCATTCATTAAAAGAGAATGCAATTGTCATTCAAGATCTAGCTAATAAACTATATTACTTTACTGATGATGAAAAATCTCGATGGACATTAAATCTAAAAGAACAAATAATTGGTGATATTTCTCAAGGTGATTTTTTTAAAAACAACAAATATCAAATGTTGTTTAACACTTCTAAAGATATCTATATGTTAGATAGATACGGAAGAAATGTAGAAAGATTCCCTCTTAAGATTAATAGCCAAACAAATATTGGACATTCTCTTTTTGATTATAACAATAACAAAAGATATAGAATATTAATTCCCTCAAGAAATAATTCAATTCTTAATTTAGATGCTAAGGGGAAAAAGGTAATAGGATGGAAATATGCTGAAAGCAATGCTATTAATCAAAAGTTAAGACATTTTAAATACAACAGTAAAGATTATATTATAAGCACTTCTAGTAATGAAATAAACTTATTAGCCATTAATGGCTCCAATAGAGTAAATTTTTCATCTCAAAGCGAAATAAATAGCCTTAATAATATTGCTTTAGATAAAAATGGAAACCTCTTTACTGTAACAAAAGAAAATAAATTATTTATATGCAACATTGATGGTACGAAAAATAGCATAAGCCTATCATCATTAGATTCAAATTCATTAATTGCATACGATAATATTAGAGATGAAATATTATTTTCAAATAATGAAAATTTATTTACTCTTGATAAGAGTTTTAATGAAATATCAGATAGAAAATTTGATAATAAAATAGTAAATATTGAAACTTTTAAGCAATATATAGTTGTTCAAACTAAAAATGAAATTTATCTTTTAAATAATGGTGATATTGTTGATGGTACTCCATTAAAATGTGATGGAAATTTTACAATAACAAATTTAAAAGAAGATAATAAAATAAATATTATACTAACAAGAAACAAGGTGTTATATAATTACCAACTAGAAGAGATAGCTCAATAAAAAATAAGGTATAATTTGTTTTTCTTTAATCCTATTAAAGTCTTCTATTACAATATCTGATCCTAATGAAATTAAAACATATTTATTTCTTTTATTAGAAGATAATTCTCTTTTATAACTCAACTGTAAGCCTAAATTATTCTTTTTTTTATCTTTTACATATAAAAATCCAATATTGGAACCAATATATATTTCATTACCCATTAAATAGTTAAAACCTAAAGATGATTTGTTAAAGTAAATAAAAGAACTATTAAGATTAAAATTACATATAAACTTAGGTCCAATATAATTAATTCCAAATCCATACAAATAAGGAAATCCGTAAATACTTGAAAAATAGAAATCTCTATTTGAATCATCTATATTATCAAAATCATTTAGATTATATCTTTTAATTATATCAATTAATAAATTTGCATAATTTGGATTTGTTGCATAGCCAGCTTTTTTAAGGCCTTTAGCCCAAGACTTATAGTTCTTTATAGATAGGCTAAATAAAGATGAATATCTATCACTATTAGACAGAAATAATGAGTGGTCTCTAAATGATTCTTTATAATTATCATATTTTCTAAAACATTCATCATTAAGATCATCATCATAATATATTTTATCACCATCCCATGAACTATGACATTTAATTCCAAAATGATTGTTAGCATTTTTAGCAAGATAACTATCACCATTAGCTGATTCAAGTATTCCTTGAGATAAAGTTATACTTGCTGGGATCTTATAAAGTTGCATTTCCTCAATAGCGATATTCTTATATTTATTAATATATTCATGCGTAATAGATTGAGAGAAGCAATTAATAGAAAGAAAAAACAACCCAAAAAAGAGAGAAAATTTCATTATTTAAAAATAGTAATATTATCTATTTAACATGAAGATTTAAATTATGAATACTATTCATACCAATATTGCCTTGTAAACCTCCAGTGTGAATAAGTAAAATATTACTTCCTTTAGGTATTTTTCTTAAATTTATTAAATCATGTAAACCAAAAATCATTTTTGAAGTATAAATTAAATCTAATGGAATATTATGATTAATATAAAAGCTATTAATAAAATCTATTAATTCATTATTAAAACGTGCATAACCTCCAAAATGATATTTGTCAATTAATTTCCAATTATTTTTGTTTGTCATCAAAGTAATTTTCTCCGTTAAGCTATTATTTCCTTTAATCGCTGGAAAACCTAATATCATTTGATGATTTTGTGAAGAATTAATAATTCCAGAAATAGTACCACCAGTTCCAACAGCACAACAGACGTAATCATGAGCATCATTAACATCTATAATTTCCTCTGTACCTTTAATAGCTAAATCATTTGTACCACCTTCTGGAATTATATAATAATCTTGATATTTAATATTAATATTATCTATAAAGTCTTGGGAGTCTTTACTTTTATACTCTTCTCTAGAAATATACTTAAATTTCATTCCATTATCAGATGCAATTTGCAAAGTAGTATTTAAAATACTATGCTCATCTCCCCTAATTATTCCTATTGATGATAATTTATATTTATTAGATATTACAGCAGTTGCTAAAATATGATTAGAAAATGCCCCTCCAAAAGTTAGAACTTTTTTATATCCTTTAGAAATAGCTTCTAAAATATTATATTTTAATTTGAAGTATTTATTACCAGAAATATCAGATTTAATCAAATCTAATCTTTTTATAAAAACTCGTATATCGGCATCTCTATATAAAGAATTAAAAATTTCTTGAGTTTCAATTTTCATAATAGCAAATATCGTAATTTTGTTATGATGAATAAAGTAATTAATGATAAGCCCTCAGAAAATAAATTTTATTACTTTTCTAAAGATGGCCTACTAGTTTTTACAAAAGAATATCATTTAGATAGAGGCTATTGTTGTAATAACTCTTGTAAACATTGTCCATATAAAAGCAAAAAAAGTGAAAGAAAAAATAAATATTAAACAAGTTATTTTAGAAGGTATACCTACTACCCTACCAAATATTAAAGAATATGACTCTATTATTAATCATGCACCTATTAGAAAAGACATATTATCAATAGAAGAAAAAAAACTTGCTTTAAAAAATGCTTTAAGATATTTTCCTCCAACAATGCATAAATCTCTAGCAAGTGAATTTCTTGCAGAATTAAAAAAATATGGCAGAATTTATATGTACAGGTTTAGACCAGACTATAAAATTCAATCAAGACATATAAATGATTTCCCACATAAATCTAAACAAGCAGCAGCTATACAATTAATGCTTTCTAATAATTTAGACAATGCTATTGCTCAACATCCACATGAATTAATTACATACGGAGGAAATGGCTCTGTATTTCAAAATTGGGCACAATACTTACTTTGTATGCAGCTACTTGCTACTATGACAGATGAGCAAACCTTAGTCTTATACTCAGGGCATCCAATGGGATTATTTCCATCTAACAAATACGCTCCAAGAGTTGTTGTAACAAATGGAATGATGATACCTAATTACTCTAAACCAGATGATTGGGAAAAATTTAATGCTCTTGGAGTTACTCAATATGGTCAAATGACTGCAGGTTCATTTATGTATATTGGTCCACAAGGAATTGTACATGGAACAACAATTACTGTTTTAAATGCCGCAAGAAAAATTGATAAAAAAGCACGAGATTTAAAAGGAAAAATATTTGTTACTTCTGGATTAGGAGGTATGTCTGGGGCACAACCTAAAGCAGCAGTAATTTCTAAAGGAGTATGTATTGTTGCAGAAATAAACGTTAAAGCAACAGAAAAAAGACATAAGCAAGGTTGGGTAGATATGATATTTAATGAATTAGATCCATTAATTGATAGAGCAATCATTGCTAGAGATAATAATGAAGCAATTTCTTTAGCATATAATGGACATATTGTAGATCTATGGGAAAGACTTGTTAAAAGAGATGTAAAAATAGATATTGGTTCAGATCAAACTTCATTACACAATCCTTATGCTGGTGGGTACTACCCTCAATCAATGACTTTAAATCAAGCAAATAAGCTAATGGTTGAAAATCCAGAAGAATTTAAAATAAAAATAAAAGAAACTTTAGTTAGACATGTTGAAGCAATTAATTCAATGTGTAAAAATGGAATGTACTTCTTTGATTACGGAAATGCTTTTTTATTAGAAGCAAAAAGAGCTGGTGCAGATGTTGTAAATAATGATGGTAGCTTTAAATATCAATCTTATGTACAGGATATAATGGGGCCAATGTGCTTTGATTATGGATTTGGACCTTTTAGATGGGTTTGCGCATCTAATGACAAAAGAGATTTAGATATAACAGATAATATTGCACAAGAGGTATTAGAAAAACTTTTAACTAATTCACCACAAGAGATAAGACTACAAATGTCAGATAATATTAACTGGATAAAAACAGCAAAAGAAAATAATCTTGTTGTAGGCTCTCAATCAAGAATTCTTTATGCAGATTCTGATGGAAGGATTGAAATTGCACTAGCATTTAATAAAGCAATTGCTAACAAAACTATTTCTGCTCCAATTATTTTAGGTAGAGATCATCATGATGTCTCAGGTACTGACTCTCCTTACAGAGAAACATCCAATATCTATGATGGATCTCAATATACTGCTGATATGGCTATACAAAATGTTATTGGAGATTCATTTAGAGGAGCAACATGGGTATCAATACATAATGGTGGTGGTGTTGGCTGGGGTGAGGTTATAAATGGTGGTTTTGGAATGCTAATTGATGGTAGTAAAGAATGCGAAGAAAAAATAAAAAATATGCTTTTTTGGGATGTCAATAATGGAGTTGCTAGAAGAAATTGGGCTAGAAATAAAGAAGCAAATTTTGCTATTAAAAGAGCAATGAAAATGAAT
>CAYNGO010000050.1:0-11703 GCA_964397025.1 uncultured Weeksellaceae bacterium | reverse complement strand
TACTAAAACAATTGATAACACATATAAAGTAATATATTTTGAAAATTTCATATAAGGATTTTTTAGAATTACTAAAGTAAATAAATTGATTTGTTTTCATATAAGTTTTTGTTTATTCTTATAAATTTATAAGAGTAATAAGTTGTATTTTTGGTTTAAATAAATATTTATGAAAAGAATTCTATTTTTATTATTTTTTCCAATAATTTCTTTCTGTCAGAATCCTAATTATTCTGAAGATATTGCTCCAATAATTTATGGAAAATGTTTGCAATGTCACCACAGTAATGGTATTGCTCCTTTAACATTAGAGACTTATTCTAGTACTGTTTCTAATGCTGGAATTATACAACATGTTACTTCAAGTGGAGAAATGCCTCCTTGGCCTCCAGATACTACCTTTAGAAGATATTCATATGAAAACACCTTAAGTTTTGATGAAATTAATACAATTACAACTTGGATAAGTAATGGGGTTCCGCTTGGAGATACCTTATTACTTCCTTCTATGCCAACATTTAATAATTCATCACAACTAGGTACGCCTGATTTAGAAATTCAAATCCCCACGTACTCAAGTACTGCCGGTACTAATAATGATGACTATGTTTGTTTCTCTATTCCAACAGGACTAACCCAAAATAGAGAAATAAGAGCTGTTGAAGTGATTCCTGGAAACTTACAGACAGTTCATCATGTAATAGTATCATTAGATCCGTTTCCAAATAGCTCAATTGTAACAACACCAAATTGTATGGGACCACAAGGAGGTACAATCTACTCATGGGCTCCAGGTTCTGTTCCTTTAGTTTTTCCTACTTCTACAAATAATGCTTTCGGATCTAATCTGCCAGCAAATAGTAGTTTATCTCTTGCAATGCATTATCCTGAGGGAAGTTTTGGGCAATTAGATAGTACTAAAGTAAAAATTTACTTCTATCCTTTAAATACAAATATTAGAGAAGTTTCTAGTGATTTCTTAATTAACGAAGGTATTTTTGGAGCACCATTTATTTTGCCTGCGAATCAAATAACTGAAATAACAGGTACATATGGACCTACAGTTCAAGATTACTCTTTTATGTCAGTATTTCCTCACATGCATCTACTTGGAAAAAGTATTGAGATGTATGCAGTAACTCCAACAAATGATACAATTAATCTTGTTAGAATAAATAATTGGGATTTTGAATGGCAAGGAGCATACCTATTTGAAAAATTTATAAAAATACCAGCTGGAAGTATAATTTATGGAAATGGAATTTATGATAATACACAGAGTACATCAAATCCTAATCCTGTAACTGTACAGTCTGGATTAAATACACAAGATGAAATGTTTATAGGTATTTTTCAATACCTCCCATATCAAACTGGTGATGAAAATATCTCTATAGATGCTGGCTTAATTTCAACAAATAACAATAATTTAAATACTAATTATTTGTCAAGAAATTTATTGAAAATAACAAATTATTTAGGTCAATCTGTACGTCCAACATCAAATACTCCTTTGTTTTTTATTTATGATGATGGAAAAGTTGAGAAGAGAGTTATTCTTGAGTAAATATTAAGATTTTAGCTACAATCCATTAACAAACTCTAAAAAAACTTCTTTATGCTTTTCTAGATTAATATTTGGAGATATTGATACACGAGCTATATAGTCTTTATCTCCTTCTTTAGTAGTTCCCTGTGTGGATGTAGCGGGAATTGTCCAATAACAACCATTTAACTGTCCATAACTTACACAATACTTACTTTGATTAGGTATTTTAGTAATCATTAAATTAATTAATTTATGATTTAACTGTCTTTTGTAATCCTCTTTCTCTTTACTGGATTCTCCTTTTGTAGGAAGGTCTAATGAAAAAACAGATGGAGTAAATCCTTGTTGTGCAAGTTCTTCGGAGACAAAATTAATTTTAGCATTAGGTAATTTTATATTTATAAATTTTACAAAATCAACTGTATTTATATAAGCTTCATGTATTCTTTGCTTCATTGAAGGCATTTGCTTTGCTAAAATATCATACTGCAGATCAGTAGCTTCATTATCACATATATTTAGATGGTATTGTATTTTAGCCATCATTGCTTTTGTATTCGTATTTCCAATACAGTACCCAGCGGTACATTTTCCTCCGCTAGGAAATTTAGATCCACTCACGTAAGCAATTGTTGGAACTGAATCAAGTATTTTTCCTTCACCTATAAAGTTAACATTTGGGCAAAAAGTTTGATCTAATACAAAAACAGGTTTTACTGCTTTAGCACCAATTTTTGTTAAACGCTCTTTATACAAGGTGTTTTTTAATTCTATCAAATCTGGCACTTCAACTCTAGGGTTAGTTGGTATTTCAGCAATAATATATGGGATTCCATCTTCATTAGCAATTTTCTTTAACATTAGCTCAATACTGTTTACCATATTGTTATCACCATCTACAAATAAATCTAATACTTCTATATTTTTATTACATGAAGCAATTCGTCTTGCTTGGTCATTTGTTCCACCATAACAATTTGAAGGAACAATGAATTTTATGGCCTTTCCCTTATGGTTTTCAATTGCATCATGAACTAACCCCATCATTATAGCATATTGAATAGATAATCCACTTGAAGCAACTATTGCATTTGAATGTATTTGTGTTATATCCTTAATTGATTTTAAGACATTGATTTTACTTTCACCTTTATTCTCTATATTGTTTTCTAAGACTGTTTGATTTAAAATAGATTGTATGAGAGTAAAACAATTTGCTGGTGTCATTGCAATTGTTTCTCTTCTTCGGCTGTGTTGTATGTCTGGAATATAATTCTCATTCTTTTCACCATTTATATATAAAACACTTCCTAATTTAGAATTGAAGGTTATATAAAAATCAATATTTGCATTGAAATCAATATTATAGATGTTATTTTGTTGTAATAGATAAATTGTACTTCCATTAAAAGCAGAATTTGTATTCATGTCATCTGATCTTATTAAATCAAAATTATAATTATAAACACTTCTTAATGTTTCTGGATCAAAAAAATCAGGCAACTCACCAGAGTAAATAATCTGAGTATTTTTTTTATCCAATAAATTCTTTCTTAAAATTGCTATAATCGGAATAACTCTAGATGAAAAGCTTATTATATTTTCTGATTTTTTATCATTTAAATGTGCTATTAACCATTCTAATACACATGATAATGGATGGCCTAATCGAATATAATCATATGCAGTTGGAAGTTTAGCAATAGATGAATTTTTAAAATCATTGTTATTATATAAAATTTCAAATTGTTTTAAGAACTCAGTCTTAGCTTGCGATTCATCATAAATATCTAAGCGATGAGTTGTTAGATTTAACCAATCATCTGGCATATTTTCTAAAATATTTCTAATAAAATCGTTTATCTTATTATCGGTCATTATATTAACTTTAATTGGAGGGCCAAGATACATTAAATAGTTTCCAAAATAAACTCATTTATTATGTTCTTGTAATTTTAAATATATCAATTTATGTATTTTTGTTTTATGATAAATTTATTTAGAGTTGTTGCTTTTTTGGAGGGAGTTTCTTACATATTGTTAATGACTTTAGGTCTTTATTTTAAGTATCAATTAAACGATGATAGCTTTGTTAAATTATTAGGCATGCCTCATGGTGTTTTGTTTATGTCTTATATTTTTTTAGCATTTATAGTAAGATATTTTGAAAAGTGGAGTTTTAAAGATTTCTCAATTATCTTACTATCATCTATGATTCCGTTTGGTACTTTTTATGTTGATATAAAATATCTTAAAAAATAATTTTACCATAATTTTATATCATATTACTTATTGTAAATTTGTTTTAAATTAAATTTTAAAAAATATATATAAATGAACTTAAAAGGTAAGAATGTAATATTAACTGGTGGTAGTCTAGGTATTGGTAAAGAAACTGCGAAATTTTTAGTTGAAAAGGGTGCAAATGTTCTTATAACAGGAAGATCCAATGATAGATTAAATAATGTTATTAAATATACTGGAGCCAAAATTATTGAATTTGATATTTCAGATATTGATAGTATTTCAACTAAGGCTAAAGAGTGTATTAAAATTCTTAATGGAAGAGTTGATGTTTTAATAAATAATGCTGGAATAGGGGTGAGGAGCACTATTGAAGATCTAAATATTGATGATTTTTTAAAAGTTTTTAATGTAAATGTTTTTGGTCTTGCATTATTTACAAAAGAAATTATACCACTTATGAAATCTAATAATTGTGGAACTATTATAAATATTGGGTCAACTGCTAGTCTTAAAGGTTATCAAACAGGTAGTATTTATGCATCCTCAAAATTCGCTGTAAGATGTTTAACTCAATGTTGGCAAGCAGAGTTGCGTCCTCATAATATTAGGGTTTGTCAGATTAATCCAAGTGAAGTAACTACTGCTTTTGGAAGTTCCGAAAGAACTGAAAGAGAAGATGTACATAATAAATTAACTGCTAAAGAAATAGCTCACTCAATAATATCTGCTATTGAAATGGATGATAGAGGATTTATTAATGAACTTAATGTTTGGGCTACCAATCCTTTTAATTAATTCTTTAGTGCTTTCGAATATAGAAAGTTGTAATATTTTGAAGCATTTTTTGCTAATTCAATATTAGTTCCTTGTAAAGAGATTTTTTTCTGTTTATATGAATTAAAGCCTGTGGATTGATGTGTTTTTTTATACCAGTATTTAGCCCAAACTCCATCTTCTTTTTTAGGACCTTTTTGCCAGGATAACATACCTTCATCAAATGGAATTTTTATTTCTTCACATAATTTTTTTAGTATGTTTTTTGGATTTATTAATAATTCTTTTGAGTCTATTAGAATTACTTTTTTTTGTTTTTTTTCTAATTCATGATATAAATCATATTGCATTTTAATACCTATATCATCAATTGTTGGAAATGGAATGACTTTGTGATATGAATGAATTATTTCTTCTGGGTTTCTTATAAAAAGTACATTAGTTACTTTTAATAAAAAGGCTTTGTCAATATCAATTAAAAAATGAGTCATTAATTTATGAAATGTGATTTCCTTATTAGGTTTAAGAATTATTTCATTAATCACCTTGTTTCCATTATTTTCTTGAGAATCTAGTGATTCTTGTCTTCCAGGATGCTTAGCTCCACTTTTATGTAAGTAATGCGCATATAATGGCTCATCATAAACCTGAGTATCTTCTCTACTATTAAATGAATACATTAATGCAGTAGAATTATTTCTAGGACAAGACCAAAGACAAATAATTTTTTTCATCTATCAAAAATAAAGAATTTATTAAAATTATCTCTTTTGTAATATAGATTTTCAATATCATTTATTAATGTATTTATGACACTAACTATTGTTATATTTGTAAAAAAATTAAACCTTTTTTATGAGGGATTATTTAGTAAATTTTATTTTTTGTTTTTTCATATTCTTCTCATGTTCATCCAATATTTATGCTACTCATGCAGCTGGAATGGACATATCTTTTGAATGTGTTTCTCAAGGAGCAAACTTTGATCTTTATAAAATTACGCTTAAATTTTATAGAGATTGTAGTAGTGGTGCTGATGCTCCTGGAGTTGGTAATAATACTGGAAATGACCCTATTCTTAATTACTCATCATCTTGTGGATCTTATTCAGATCCTTTTGCTTTTACCTCTGGACCTGTTTATATAACTCCTAATTGTACAGGTTCTGGAACACCATGTAGTGGAAGTTCTTCTCTAGTTGAATTAGAGGAGTATACATATGAGAAAATAATTAATATTGATAAATGTGATGATTGGGTCTTTTCTGTTTGTATTAATAATAGAAATGCATCAATTACTACAGTTACTGGAGCAGATAATTATTCATTATGTGTTGAAGCAGAACTAAATAACTTAATTTTTTGTAATAATTCTCCAACTTTTACAGAATATCCAGCCCCATATATATGTGTTAATGAATCATATTGTTTTAATAATGGAGCAATTGATATCGATGGAGATTCATTAGTGTATTCTTTAGTAACTCCTATAGGGTTTAACGGCGGGACAGCATTACAATATGATGCTGGATTTTCATCTATTAATCCAATTTCGGGGTCTACGACATTTGATCCTGTAAATGGAAATCTTTGTATGAATGCAAATTTAATTCAAGTATCTATTGTTGCTATGAAAATCTCTGAATATCGAAATGGAGTATTTATTGGTAGTGTTATAAGAGATATACAGATAATTACTTTAACCTGTTCAACTGTTCCTCCTGTCTTAAGTGGAATTAACGGTTTTCCACCTAATGTTACTAACTCTTCTGCTCTTGATGATTCATTAAATCTTTGTGTTGACGAGCCTGATACTATCAGTTTTACCATTGATGCTATATTAGGATCTTCTCCTTCAAAGATTATGTCATGGTCTGGAATTCCTAATGCTC
Organism: uncultured Weeksellaceae bacterium; assembly: GCA_964397025.1. Taxonomy (GTDB): domain Bacteria; phylum Bacteroidota; class Bacteroidia; order Flavobacteriales; family BACL11. Next base: position 5,242 of record CAYNGO010000050.1, on the reverse strand, counting down.
CAAATGCTTCATTTCTAATAACCAATAATTTTTCAAATACTCCATCTGGAACATTTAATTGGACTCCTCAAGTTAGTGATATTCAAAATAGCCCTTTTACATTTAATATATCTGTTCAAGATGATGCTTGTCCCATTAATAATGTTTTTACATATACTTATACTATTACTCTATCTTCTAGCACAACATTTGTAATTTCCTCTACAATTACTGATGAGAGTTGTTTTGGGTACAGGGATGGGTCAATCCAACTTGAAGTTAATGGAACTGATGGTATACCTACTTATGATTGGATTGGACCTAATGGTTATGTAAATATTAATGAAGATATTAATAGTCTTACCTCTGGTTTATATAATGTTCTTATAACAGATATTAGTGGTTGTAATTTAACTGATAGTTTTTTTATTACTAGCCCTAATCCATTACAAGTTAATTTCAATATTGATAGTGTTTCTTGTAGTGGTTTTAACGATGGAGCTATTAACACTACTATAAATGGTATAAGCTCTTTTGCTGATATTAATTGGTATGCTCAAACTCCTCCTTTACTTTTTGGGCAATGGTATTTTTTATCTAACAACGAAGATATAGATAGTTTATATTCTGGCACATACGCTATTAGTGTAGCAGATACTATTAATGGTAATTTGTGTGTTTTTTATGATACATTAGAAATTATTGACCCCAATCCTTTTAATGCTTCTTTTAATATCACTGATATTAGTTGTCATTTAGGTAATAATGGAGCTATAGATTTGTCTGTAAGTGGTAACACTAATTCTTTAATTTATAATTGGATAGGTCCTAATGGTTTTTTAAGTACTAATCAGGATATTAATCAATTATTTGCAGGAAATTATTACTTAACAATTACCAATAATAATGGATGTATATATAATGATTCTATTTCCTTGACTGATCCCTTACCATTATCTTCTGTTTCATCAATTTCTAGATGCTATTCTTATTTATGGAATGGTATTACATATACCAATAATGGGACATATTCTTGGACTGGTACTAATGCAAATGGTTGCGATTCTACTGCGTCTTTAAACCTTATAATATATGATTCTTCTTCTGTAAACTTATCAGTAACAGCATGTGATAATTATTTTTGGAACAATAATTTATATATTACTTCAGGTTTGTATTCATGGCAGGGCACTAATATTGATGGATGTGATTCACTAGTTTATCTGGAGTTGTTAATTAATGACAATCAATTTAATAAGGTTGATGTTATTTCTTGTAAGGAGTTTAATTGGAATGGTGTTGTTTACTATGAGAGTGGAGTATATCTTGACACACTAATAAATATAGCAGGATGTGATAGTTTAGTAGAATTAACATTAACTATTTCAGATTTTTCTTTTACTACCACTTCTCCAATTTGTGAAAATGATTCAACTGAAATTAATATATCTATTCTTAATCCAACATCAAATGAATATAATATATTAATTAATAATTTTGGAACTTCATACTCTTATATTGTTGATTCATTAGGATTGTTAGTTTCTAATGGAAAGACAATAAAAATCAAGCTTAATCAAGATGCTAATTTTATTTTCAAATCAATTGATGATTTAAACAATTGTATAGCAAGTCCAGAAGATACATCTTTTGTTATTGTTAATGAATTGCCATCATTAACGATATTGTTGGATAAAATATGTAATAATGATGAATCATTTTTTCTTTCTCAGGCAGATCCAATGGGAGGTGTTTTTTATTTAGATAATGAGGAAGCTGTAGTTGATTCTTTATATCCCTCAGAGCTTAGTTTAGGAGATCATACATTATCATATTATTATATTGATTCAATTACTGGATGTTATAATACTACTTCTAAAGTAATTGAAATATTAGATGCTCCAATTGCTCGTATGCTGATTAATCCACAAATTACTCAAATTGATAGTGCTATTACTTTTAATAATCTATCATCAAATTTTGTTAATTCTACTTGGTATTTTGGTGATGGAAATTCTTTTTCTTCTATATCTGAATTTGAATATTCGTATTCTGAGTTCGGACAGTACTTAGTTGAGTTATCTGTTGTTGCTCAGAATTATTGTATTGATATAGCTACAAATTATATTACTGTTTATCCAACATATTCAGTTTATATTCCAAACTCATTTAGTCCAGATTCTGATTTAATTAATGAGACTTTCTCTCCTTTTGGTATCGGCATTCTTTCTTATGAAATGACTATTTTTGATAGGTGGGGTAAAGTCATATTTGATAAAGCTAATAGCCCATGGCTAGCTGAAGGTGTTGCACAAGGAGTTTACACATATCAAATGAATATTTTTGATTATAATGATCAGACTTATCAATACAAGGGAACAGTAAGAGTAATTAGATAAAAATGGATATAGAAATAAGAAAAGGTAAAAAAGAGGATTTACCAGATATTCTGCAGTTAATTAAGGATCTTGCTGATTATGAAAATGCTTTAGATCAAGTTAAGCTTACATTAAATCAATTAGAAAATGATGGATTTGGTAATACACCTAGCTATTATTTTATAGTTGCAATACATGATAATTTAATTATTGGTATGTCTTTTTATTGGATTAGGTATTCAACTTGGAAGGGTAAATTTTTATTTTTGGAAGATTTTATTGTAAAAGAATCTTATAGAAGAAATGGAGTAGGGTCTAAATTATTTGAAGCAACAATTAATATTGCTAAAGTTGAGAATATGAATGGTATGTGCTGGCAGGTATTAGACTGGAATACTCCAGCTATTAATTTCTATCAGAAGTATAATGCTGATATTTCCTCTGCTTGGTTAAATGGTAAGTTAGATAAATTGCAAATTAATTCTCTAAAATCTCAAAGTCTATGAAAATATTAAGTTTTTTAATAATTTTTTCAGCCATTTCTTTTATGGTTTATGGATTACTGAGTTTTATTTCTAAAGCAATGCAGGATGAAATTGATAGATGGGGTTTTAGCAAATATAAATATGCTTTGGGTATATGTCAGCTCTTTGGTGGATTTGGCCTTCTATTAGGCCTTAAATGGCTAATAATGGCTCAAATATCCTCATTTCTTATAAGCTTAATGATGATGTCTGCTTTATATGTCAGAATTCAAATAAAAGATAAAGTAATTAGATTTATTCCGGCAATTGTATTTCTAATCATAAATGTGTATATCTTTATTCTTACTTTTTAAAGACATCGTCACATTTAGATGCCAATATAAAATCATTTTCATGAAGTCCATTTATTTTATGAGTGAAAGTAATCACCTCAACATTTTTAAAATTAATGTGAATATGAGGATGATGCCCTTCTTTTTCAGATAAAAGAGCAATTTCATTTGCAAAATGAACTGCATCTAGATATAAATTAAAATTATATGTTCTACTAATTTTAATGTTATCTATACTTTTCCAATTATTATCAATATTATTTAAGAAATTATTTATTTCGTTTGATTCAAGTGGCGGAATACCTCCTTGACACGGGATACATGTTTTTTTATTAAGCATTTTATTAATTTTTTGATTTTTCAAGAATAAATGAAAAAGTTGAGCCAATATCTATAGTACTTCTTACATTTATTGTTTGTTGATGACCTTCAATGATGTGTTTGACAATTGCTAATCCTAATCCTGTGCCACCGATTTCTCTAGATCTATTTTTATCTACTCTATAGAACCTTTCAAATAGTCGGTTAAGAGCATCTTCTCCTATTCCAATTCCATTATCAGCAACTTCAATTAGTATTTTCTCCTCCATATCAAAGAGTCTAACTATTGTTGTTCCTCCTTCTTTTCCATATTTAATAGAATTACTGATTAAATTCATGAAAACTTGTTGAATTTTATTTCTATCAGCATAAACTATTTCTGAATTTGATTCATTAGATAATTCTAGAGAAATATTCATGCTATTTGCTTTCATTTCCAATTGATCAATGGCTTCATTTATGACATCAGTAATATTAAAGTTTTCAAAATCAAGTTCTTCTTTATCTGTTTCTAATCTTGAAATAACTTCTAAGTCTTCAACAATATTTATCATTCTATCAACACTAAGATTAGCTCTCTTTAAATATTTCATATTTACATTTTCATCTTCTATTCCTCCATCTATTAATGTTTGAACATAACCTTGAATATTAAATATTGGTGTTTTTAATTCATGAGAAACATTACCAATGAATTCTCTTCTGAAGTTGTCATCTTTTTGCATCTTAATTAGTTCCTCTTCTTTTTGATTTGCCCATTCTTCAGCTTCTTTATCAACATTGTCTAAATTATAATCTGTTATGTTTGATGTTCCTTTGAATTTATAGATGTTTTTATAGATAACCTTAATTCTTTCGTGAAAATGATATTTTAAAATATAATAAGTACTAAGAGTTGATAAAATAATAAGAATTAATATGTCAATATATAAATTTATAAATGGAGTTATTGTATAAAAAACAATAGAGTATATCACTAGTATTACACTAAGTGTTAAAGCAATTTTAAATGGGGTATTTAATTTCATTATAAATCAAATTTATATCCTACTCCTTTTATTGTTTTAATGTGCTTAATACCAATTTTCTCTCTTATTTTTCTAATATGTACATCAATTGTTCTGTCTCCAACTACAGCATCTTTCCATATATTTCTTATTATTTCTTCTCTTGTAAAGACTTTTCCAGGAATTGTCATCAAGTAATAAAGTAAACTAAATTCTTTTTTTGCCATATGAACTTCATTATTATTATATAAAATTTTATGTTTCATTTTATCAATATAAATTTCTCCAATTGTTAAAGGCTCATTATCAACATTTGGCATTCTTTTTCGTTTTAAAATTGCATTTACTCTACTTACAAGAAGTTTTGGTTTAATAGGTTTTGTGATATAATCATCAGCACCTGCTGAAAATCCTGCTAGTTCGGAATAATCCTCACCTCGAGCAGTTAAAAAGAGTATCATTGTTTCATTAAATTTTATATCTTCTCTTATTTTTTCACAAACTTCTATTCCATCCATTTCTGGCATCATAAGATCTAAAATGATTAAATCAGGATTATGCTTCTTAACTAATTTAAGAGCTGACAAACCATTATTAGCTGTAATAACATCAAATCCTTCCTTTTTTAAATTATATGATAGAAATTCTAAGATATCTTTTTCATCATCAACTAATAGTAATTTAATGTTATTCATTATTTAATTATTTTATTTTCTAAGCAAATGTATATAATTACTATT
>CAYNGO010000049.1:0-12004 GCA_964397025.1 uncultured Weeksellaceae bacterium | reverse complement strand
GATGTTCAAAAAGTAGCTAGAGAGGTTATTAGAAAAATTGGTTATACAAAATCAGAATATCAATTTGATGCTGATAGCTGTGGAGTTATTTCTGCTATTCATGAACAATCAGCTGATATTAGGCAAGGTGTTGTAGAAGGAGAAGGCCTTAATAAAGAGCAAGGCGCAGGGGATCAGGGTATGATGTTTGGATATGCAACAAATGAAACTGAAAATTATATGCCTTTAGCTCTTGACATATCTCATAAAATTCTTATTGAAATGGCAGATATTAGAAGACAAGGAAAGGAGATGACTTATCTTCGTCCAGATTCAAAATCTCAAGTTACACTAGAATATAATGATGATCATACTCCAAAAAGGATTTCAGATATTGTAGCCTCTACTCAGCACGATGATTTTGATGATGAAAAGGCGATGCAGAAAATGATTGAGAAAGACGTTAAAGAAATTTTAATGCCAAGAGTAATAAAGCAATTATCTGAAACAAACAAAGCATTATTTGGAAGTGAAAAATATCATGTAAATCCAACTGGGAAATTTGTTATTGGGGGTCCACACGGTGATACTGGCTTAACTGGAAGAAAGATTATAGTTGATACTTATGGTGGTAAAGGAGCTCATGGTGGTGGTGCTTTTTCAGGAAAAGACCCATCAAAAGTCGATAGATCTGCAGCATATGCTACCAGGCATATTGCAAAAAACTTAGTAGCTGCTGGATTAGCAGAAAGAATTTTAGTACAAGTATCATATGCAATTGGAGTAGCTGAGCCGATGGGGATATTTGTAGATACATATGGAACTGCTAAAGTTTCAAAAACTGATGGTGAGATTGCTGCTACTATTAAAGATATGGAATGCTTTAATCTTAAACCTGCATCAATAATCAATAGGCTTAAGCTGAAAAATCCAATTTATTTGGATACTGCTGCATATGGGCATATGGGTAGAAAATCTGAAATTAAAAAATTTAGTTTTCTAATAAATGGAAAAAATGTAGTTAAAGAAGTTGAAACCTTTACATGGGAAAAACTAGATTGTTTAGATCAAGTTCGTCAGGCATTTGAACTCTAATAAAAATTAATTAATTTTAAAGCTGCTTAATATTAAGCAGCTTTTTTTTAACTATGAGATTATATATTTTACTAACTTTTCTTTTTTTAAATTTTAATTTATATTCTCAATCAGAACTAAAATATGATTCTCAATCTAATAATTTACCTGATTGGGTTAAACTTATGTACTCGCAAAATATTGATGAAGGAAAAGTTATCAATGCTTACGAGAGTTATTACAAAAAAAATAATCTTGTAAAAAATAAGCATACCCAATACTATAAGAGGTGGCTAAGAGGTTTAAGTAGAGAAACATTACAAATACAAAACATAAAATCAAAAAACTCAAATCAATGGGAATGTATTGGTCCTTGGGATTTTGATATTAATGCACAAAGTAGAAGTTATGCACCAGGCGCAGCGCATCTTTATACTATTGAACAATCAGTAAGTAATAGTAATGTATTATATGCTGGCTCTGCTACTGCAGGAGCATGGAGATCTGACAACAAAGGGGACAACTGGCGTCTTATTACTCAAAGCCTTCATCTTTCAGGAGTTTATGCAATAGAAATAGATCATCAAAATGAAGATATTATTTATATCTCAGGAAATGGGGGAGTTTATAAATCATTAAATGGTGGTCTCTTATGGAATATTGTTGGAGACTCCATCTTTAATGGTCAATCTCACTCAATTAAAGATATTAAGATGCATCCTCAGAATAATCAAATATTATTTGTAGCTTCAAATCAAGGGTTATATAAATCAACTAATTCAGGTAATACATTTACTGAAATAATGAGTGGGGAATTCCAAGAAATTGAATTTCACCCACTTAGTGCTGACACAATGTATTTTATAAAAAAAGATGCAAATTACACAGAATTCTATAGATCAGATAATAATGGAAATACCATCAATCAATTCTCTAATGGTTGGCCTAGTCCCTCAATAAATGATGAGCAAAAAAGAACAGAAATTGCTGTAAGTATTGCTAGTCCAAATAAAATTGTAGCCCTTGCAACAGGTTCTGCAAATGGTGGTAGTGGATTGTATGGCATTTATATTAGCTACGATAAAGGTGAAAATTGGATATTTAGATGTTGCGGACCTCAACCTGCAGGCACGCCAAATGCTAATAATATAAATATGATGGGCTGGCAACCAAGCGGTTTAGATGATGGAGGTCAATATTATTATGATTTAGCTTTAGCTGTAAATCCAATAGATGCAAACATCATACATGTAGGAGGGGTTAATCACTGGATTTCATTTGATGATGGCATAACATTTAGCTGTCCGGCTAAATGGAGTGAACCTCATAAAAAAGGTTATGTACACGCTGATATTCACGATATTAATTATTTTGGAAATGAACTTTGGTTTGCATGTGATGGAGGTATTTTCTATTCAGATAATAATGGAGATAGTATAATTAAAAAAATGTACGGAATCGCTGGTACTGATTTCTGGGGGTTTGGAGCTGGCTTTAAAGATGGAGAAGTAATGATTGGCGGAACATATCATAATGGCACACTTTTGAAAGATAATAATACATACATTAATGACTGGCTTTGTACTGATGGAGGTGATGGGGTTAGAGGTTTTGTAAATTTTGGAAATCCTAGAATTGCTTATAGTGATTATGGAGGAAAAATACTTTCTGGAGATAGAAATATTGCTATCAGTACATTTGCAATTGATAAAAACCCTAATGCTTCTTATATAATTGGTGAATCCTCACAAATAGAATTTGATCCTAGATGTTATAATTGGATGTATTCTGGTAAAGACACAACCCTATGGCTTTCAAAAAATAATGGAGCAACCTTTGAAGCTATTCATCATTTTGATGCCAAAGTAACATCTGTTGAAGTTGCATGGAATAATCCAGATTATATTTATGTAGCAACATATCCTGGCTGGTGGGATAAAAAACATTTATATAAATCTGAAGATGCTGGTAATACATGGACAGAGATCACTCCAACTGTATCTGATGAATGGATAACCTTTGATATTACCATAAGTAGTCATAATGAAAATACAATATGGATTTCTAGAAATTCAATGTATGGATCTTATCCAAATTATAATGGAGAGAAAGTATACAAATCTATTGATGGAGGGCTAAGTTGGATTAACTTAACTAGTTCTATATTAGATGATGTTTTCCCTACTAATATAGAACATCAAAGAGGAAGTGATGGTGGGGTTTATCTTGGAACAAGAACAGCTGTCTATTATATAAATAATAATATGAGTGACTGGGAAGTTTATGATAACAACCTACCTCAACCATCTACATCAGTTCAACTCATACCCTACTATAGAGAAGGACTTTTATTTAATGGAACAAATAGAAGTGTATATGAGATTGATCTTTATGAAAACTCATCTCCTTCTGCTCAAATATCTGCTGATAAAATGAATATTAATTGTATGAATGATACGGTGAGATTTGTTGATCACTCAGCCGTAAGATTATCTAGCGCTACATGGAATTGGAATTTTCCAGGCGGTAGTCCAAGTACATCAAATGTTGAAAATCCTATTGTCACATATAGTCAAGCAGGAAACTATGATGTCTCACTTACTGTTACAGATTTATATGGAAGTAGTACACAAACACTTTCAAACTTTATTACATATTATGACACTACTTCACTAATAACAAGCACAAATAATTACAAGCAAGATTTTGAAAGTGTTAGTTATCCACCCGAAGCTTGGCAAACTCCGTCATCTTCATTTTCTTGGCAAAGTATTATTGTAGATTCTGGAAGTAATTGTCTGCCAAATAAAGTTACGTATTTGGATCATTATAATATTAGTAGAAGAGGAGAAAAAGCTTATTTAATTAGTAATAAAGTACATTTAGGAAGCGGACCTAATGCTATTAATTATCTAACATATGACTATTCATATTCAGGGTTTTCAACAGGACATAATGATGGTTTTAGAATTGATATCTCTAATGACTGCGGATTATCATGGGACTCAATTTTTAGTGCATATGGATCAGATCTTCAAACTACTCAATACCAACCAAATGTATTTAGCCCAACTTGTACATCATGGAAAACAGATAGTATTAATTTAAGTGTACTTGGATATAACAATGACACTATCATGCTAAGATTTGTAGCTATTAATGATTATGGAAATCAATTCTATATGGATAATGTAAATATTAAAGGAGATAATATTTTATATAAGCATGAAGTTCAAGAAAATCAATTATTAATATATCCTAATCCAAATAACGGTACGTTTTCCATTTTTTCAAATTATGAGAAACTTCATTATATAGTTTATAATTTACTTGGAGAGAAAATAAAATCAGGAAGTCTGAATTACAGATCAAATAAAATAGAAATGCCTGCATTAAAAGCTGGAATTTATTTAATAGTCTTTAAGAATAGAGAAACTACTATCAATAAAAAAGTTACTATATACTAGATTATATATGAATAACCTCTCCGTATGCTTCGGCCACAGCTTCCATTACAGCCTCACTCATTGTAGGGTGTGGATGAATTGCCTTTAATATCTGATGTCCAGTAGTCTCCAATTTACGAGCAACAACAGCTTCCGCTATCATTTCTGTAACATTATATCCAATCATATGACATCCTAACCACTCACCATATTTAGCATCAAAAATTACTTTAACAAATCCATCTTTATGTCCTGATGCAGATGCTTTTCCAGATGCTGTAAACGGAAACTTACCAACCTTTACGTCATAGCCAGCTTCTTTTGCTTTAGCTTCAGTAAAACCTACAGAGGCAATTTCTGGACTACAATATGTACAGCCAGGGATATTACCATAATCAATAGGGTCAGGTTTTTCACCAGCAATACTCTCAACACAAACAATACCCTCAGCAGATGCAACATGAGCTAAGGCCTGAGTTGGTAATAGATCACCTATCGCATAATAGCCAGAAATATTTGTCTTATAGAATTCATCTACAATAAGCTTTCCATTTTCAGTTTTTATCCCAACATCCTCTAGGCCAATATTTTCAATATTTGCAGTAATTCCAACTGCAGATAAAACAATATCTGTATGAATAGTTTCTTCACCTTTTTTTGTTTTAATAAGAACATCACATCCACCTCCTGAATTAGTCACTTTTTCTACTGATGAATTGGTCATTACTTTAATTCCAGATTTCTTAAATGATCTCTGTAATTGTTTAGAGATATCTTCATCCTCAATAGGAACAATATTTGGCATGTACTCCACAACTGTAACATCTACACCCATGGCATTATAGAAATATGCAAATTCTACTCCAATAGCCCCCGATCCTACTACAACCATTTTCTTTGGCATTGTCTTTAAAGTCATTGCTTCTCTATATCCAATAATATTTTTACCATCTTGAGGTAAATTAGGTAAAACTCTCGATCTAGCACCGGTTGCTATAATTATATGTTTAGCAGAATATTCTGATATTTTCCCATCTTTTTCAACAGATACAACACCTTCTTTTTTTAATTTTCCATAACCATAAATAACCTCAACCTTATTTTTCTTAGTTAAGTAAGAAATACCTTTACTCATTCCATCAGCAACATCTCTACTTCTCTTAATTACTTTTGAAAAGTCAGCACTAGCATTAGATACAGAAATACCATAATCTTCAGCATGGTTAATATACTCAAAAACCTGAGCACTTTTTAAAAGCGCTTTAGTTGGTATACAGCCCCAATTTAAGCATACACCTCCTAAACTTTCTTTTTCAATAACTGCTGTTTTTAATCCTAATTGTGAGGCTCTAATTGCAGTAACATAACCTCCAGGCCCACTACCTAATACTATAACATCAAAGTTCATATTCTTATTTTTTTATGTAAATTATTACTATGCAATATTAGTTAAAATAACTTTAATTCATTCTTTAAATTTGTATTTTTGCCTATAGACTATTACAGATGATAAACTATAATATTTCATATAAATTACCGCACAGACATTTAGTAGATTTTGAACTCTCAGCACTTACAAATGGTATGAAAAAAATGCAATTCCAATTATCAGCTTGGAGGCCGGGAAGATATGAATTAGCAGATTTTGCACAAAATATTATTAATTGGCAAGCATATGATAATAAAGGAGAGAAATTACATTTTAAAAAAATAACAAAAGACCTTTGGGAAGTAGATTGTATAGAGACTAAAGAAATTACTATAATTTACAATTTCTATGCTAACCAATTGGATGCAGGTGCTTGCTATTTAGACGAACATCAACTGTATCTGAATCCAGTTCATTGTATGTTTTATATAGTTAATAGAATAGAGGAAGAATATCAGTTAAATATGAATATTCCAGAAAATTATAAGATTGCTTCATCTATGCTAAAAAATGGAAATACTTTGAATGTAAAGGGGTATGATTTATTAGCAGAGTCACCTATAATTTGCTCTTCTAATATTCAACATGATATTTACCAAGTTGAGAGTATTGACTTTCATATTTGGTTTCAGGGCCAATGTAAACCAGATTGGGGAAAACTTAAAAAAGATTTTACTGCATTCACAAAAAGTCAAATAAAACACTTTGGAGCATTTCCAGTTGATGAATACCATTACTTCTTTCAAATTACTCCATTTAGAAGTTATCATGGGGTTGAGCACACCAAAAATACAGTCTTACTTTTAGGTCCTGGAAATGAAATTATGGATAGAAGGTATGAGGATTTACTTGGTGTTTGTTCTCATGAACTCTATCATACATGGAATATAAAAGCAATTAGACCAATAGAAATGTATCCTTATGACTATACCAAAGAAAATTACTTTCGAACAGGTTTTGTAGCTGAAGGTGTGACAACCTATATGGGTGATTTGATGCTATATAACTCAGGAGTTTTTAATTGGGATAAATTTGTAAAAACTCAGAACCAAAACATGGAAAGACATTTAATGAATTATGGAAGACATAACCTATCAGTTGCAGATAGTGGTTTTGATAATTGGTTAGATGGCTATAAATTAGGAGCTCCTAACAGAAAAACTTCTATATACCCTGATGCTGCTCTTTGTATGTTAATGATTGATTTAGAAATCATACGAAATTCTGAAGGAATGAATAGTCTGCATTCTGTAATGAAGGAATTGTATAATGAATTTGCTCTTAAAAGAAAAGGATACTCTGAAGATGATTTTAGAAATATATGCGTAAATTTTGGGGGGCTAAAAGTTGATCAAATTTTTGAAAATCATATTTATGGCACAGAAAATTATATACCTACATTAAAAAATGCATTAAATTTAGTTGGTTTGGAATTAAATGAAAAGAAAAACCCTAATCTATCTGCTCAATATTTTGGTTTTGTAACTATTAAGGAAAATGGAAAAATAATTATTAAAAAGGTTGAACCAAATTCTATTACAGATAAAAGTGGAATAGCTCCAGAAGATGAAATTATAGAAGTAAATGGGAATGAAATTGAAGGGGAATTTTTAGATATTTTAAAAGAATGTAAAAAAGAAGTAACTTTTAAAATAAAAAAGAAGTTCTCAGAAAAAACAATGACTTTGCCAATTGGAAATAATTATAAATTATTAGAATTTTTGAAAATGTATAAAGCTAATGACAAACAATTATCCTTAAGAAAGGTATGGTCTAATTAAGATTTGAAAATATTAATCATAACTTAGTTAAATACTAGCAAATAATGAAAACAGTTACTTTACATAATAAAAAATTTGAAATATTTATTTCTGATACTGAAATTGCATCAATAGTAAATTCAATCGCAAATCAAATTAATAGTAGTAATATAGAAGCACCTTTATTTATTGCGGTAATGAATGGTTCGTTTCTTTTTGCTGCAGATTTAATGCGAAATATCACAATCCCAAATACTGAAATTTCATTTATAAAATTATCTTCTTATATTGGAACAAAGACCTCTGGAGAGGTTAAGCAACTTATTGGAATTAACAATAACATAGTTGGTAGAAACGTTATTATTCTTGAAGATATTGTTGATACTGGAATAACAATCAATAACATAATTAATCTACTGAACAAGGAAAAAGTTAATGATATAAAAATTGCCACATTGTTATTTAAACCTCATGCTTATAAAGAAAGTCATACAATTGATTATATAGGAAAATCTATTGCAAATGATTTTGTTTTAGGATATGGCCTTGATTATAATGAACTTGGTCGCAACCTTAAGAACATATATAAACTTAAAAATTAATAAATGTTAAATATTGTACTATTTGGACCACCAGGAGCTGGTAAAGGAACACAATCTGAAATGTTAATAATGAAATATAGTTTAATGCATCTTTCTACTGGTGATATTTTACGAAAAGAAATAACTAATAAAACAAAACTTGGTTTAGAAGCAAAAAAACTCATGGACCAAGGTAATCTTGTTCCTGATAATGTAGTAATTGGAATGATTGATTCTCAGCTAAACCAAAATCCTCATGCACAAGGTTTTATATTTGATGGATTCCCAAGAACTAGTGAGCAAGCAATCGCACTTGATGAACTTCTATTAAGAAAAAAAACCTCTATATCTGCAATGATTTCACTAAAAGTTGATGACCAAGAACTTATAAAAAGATTATTAGAAAGAGGTAAAGTATCTGGGCGTTCTGATGATAAAAGTGAAAAAATTATCTCAAATAGAATAAATGAATACAATAAAAAAACTGCACCATTAAAATTATTTTATGATAGTCAAAAAAAGCTCTATGAGGTAAATGGCTTGGGCTCAATAAATGATATTACTACTAAGATAAATACTGTAATCAATAAGCTTTAAATGAAAATTAAGAACTCTAATTTCGTTGATTATGTAAAAATTTTCTGTAGATCTGGTAAAGGTGGTGCAGGATCAGCGCACTTTTTAAGAGATAAAACTACAGCAAAAGGAGGTCCAGATGGTGGAGATGGTGCAAGAGGAGGGCATATCATACTAAAAGGAAACCAACAAATGTGGACGCTTCTTCCACTAAAATACAAAAAACATATTTTTGCTAAGCATGGAGGGGGTGGAAGTGGTAATCATTCAAGTGGAAAAGAGGGTGAAGACAATTATTTAGAAGTTCCTTTAGGAACAATTGCTAAAAATTCTGAAACTGGAGAAATTCTGTTTGAGATTACAGATCACGATCAAGAAATTATCTTATTAAATGGCGGAATGGGAGGAAGAGGAAATGCACATTTTAAATCATCAACCAATCAATCTCCACATTATGCTCAACCAGGAGTTGATAGTTCTGAAGACTGGTTTGTTTTAGAACTCAAAGTACTTGCAGATGTTGGTTTAGTTGGATTCCCGAACGCTGGGAAATCCACACTACTTTCAGTTATTTCAGCCGCAAAGCCACAAATTGCTAATTATCCTTTTACAACACTTGTGCCAAATCTTGGTATTGTAGCATATCGAGAACATAAGTCATTTATTATGGCAGATATTCCTGGTATTATTGAAGGTGCTTCAGAAGGAAAGGGTTTAGGATTAAGGTTCTTAAGACACATAGAAAGGAATTCGACTCTGCTTTTTATGGTTCCTGCAGATTCTAAAGATATTACTAAAGAATATGAAATTCTTCTTCAAGAATTAAAAAAATTTAATCCCGAACTATTAGACAAAGACAGAATTCTTGCTATCAGTAAATCTGATATGCTAGATGAAGAATTAACAGATGAAATTCAAAAGGAATTACCAAATGATTTACCATCACTTTTCATCTCTTCAGTTAAACAGCAAGGACTTACAGAACTTAAGGATAAAATCTGGGAACAACTGAACTAATTATGAATTGGCTAGCTAATTTAGATAACGTTTTATTTAGGGTAATAAATTCAAGTGGGGATTTTAACCTTGACCCTATAATGATTCTATTTAGTAACAAGTTTATATTTATACCTATTTATATCTATATTTTATTTGTCTTATTTAGACAACATAAAAAACAATTTATTTGGATCTTATTATCTCTAGCTGTATTAATTTTTTTAGCTGATTTTGGAAGCGTTCATTTTTTTAAAAACATTTTTCAACGACTACGACCATGTCATCAATTTGATGACATACGAATAGTCTTAGAATGTGGAGGGCTGTACGGTTTTATATCCTCTCATGCTGCAAATATGTTCTCAATTGCATTCTTTATTGGTCTTGTAAATAGAGATTTAAAACTCTTTATTTTCTTATTTTCTCTAGCATCAATAATTGGATTTAGCAGAATATATTTAGGTGTGCATTTTCCATTAGATATCGTTGGTGGAATGTTATGGGCAATAATTGTAAGTTTGTTAACCTTTAAACTTTTATCTATAAAGATTGATGAAACAATTCAATAAAATATGGTTTTTATGGCTCATATTAGTAATAATATGGAATTATGGATGGCCAAATGTAGATCCAATTTATGATGTTATAATAGCAGTAGCTCTATCTGTTCTCGCTTTTAAATTAAAAAATATAATATGAAGAAAAAAATCACTCTAATATTAGCCTTATTTATAATGATTAATCTCCAAGCGAAAAAACCTAAGCTCGTTATTGGAATTGTCGTTGATCAGATGAGATATGACTATATAGATAGGTTTTGGAATGATTTTGGGAATAATGGCTTTAAAGAACTAATAAATAATGGGTATCTACTTAAAAATACTCAATTTAGCTATGTACCTACATACACAGGACCAGGGCATGCAAGTATATTTACAGGAACAACACCATCAGTTCATGGGATAATAGCAAATAACTGGTATGACAAACATTCTAAAACAAAAGTATATTGTGCTGGAAATGGCGATATGCATACAGTATGTAATTGTGAAAAAAGTGTAGATGACGTTGATTCAAAAGATGGCAAAATGTCTCCCCACCATATGCTAACCACAACAATTGGTGATGAAATGCAATTATTCAATCCACTATCTAAAGTTATAGGTATTTCATTAAAGGATAGAGGTGCAATTTTATCTGCAGGTCACTCTGCAGATGCTGCTTACTGGATGGATAGTAAAGGAGAGTGGATCAGTTCTAGCTTTTATATGGAGTCTCTGCCAAAATGGTTAATTAAATATCAAAATCAAAACCCTGCATCTAGCTTTTTAAAAGAAACATGGAATTATAAAGATAGCTTTTCTCATAATCTTGATTCACTTTATGAGATTGAAGGTGCAGGAATTATTAAAAGTACTCCTTCAGGAAATACCATTCTTGCAGATCTTGCTGTTCAAATACTAAAAAATGAAGATTTAGGAAAAGACAATATTGCTGATTTTTTAGCGATTAGCTTCTCCTCTACAGATTATATTGGTCATCAATACGGACCTCATTCTCAAGAAATTGTTGATACCTATATTAAATTAGATAAAGACATTAAAAAAATACTAGATTATATTAAAAATAATATAGGATTTGAAAATACACTTATCTTTCTTACTGCAGATCATGGTGTTGCCTCAGAACCTAATGAACTACTAAAAAACAATATACCATCTGGATATTGTTCAAGTGCAGAAATTCTTGAAGGCTTAACTGAACATTTGCGTGATAACTTCAATTTTCCTACTGATATTATTAAAGCCCAAGAATACATTCTTGATTATTCAAATAATCAATTATTTTTA
Organism: uncultured Weeksellaceae bacterium; assembly: GCA_964397025.1. Lineage (GTDB taxonomy): Bacteria > Bacteroidota > Bacteroidia > Flavobacteriales > BACL11. The sequence continues at coordinate 310 of CAYNGO010000049.1, read as the reverse complement.
AATCATGAATTTATTATTGAAAACTTAGGCTTAGATAACATTAAGGTTATTCAAGAGTTATGTTCAGAGTATCTATTAAAGCATAAGGCAGTGAAAAATACATATACAGCTTATCAGATGCACAATTTTCAATATCAAGACTCACAACACGCTAAAATACAACAAGGCTTTAATCGTAAAAGATCAGGAGATGTAATAGTAGCATTACAGCCAGGATGGATTAGTAAATGGTGGGAAAATGGAGGGACAACTCACGGCTCTTCATATAGCTACGATACCAAAATCACCAGTTGAATTAACAGTAGCAGAC
>CAYNGO010000048.1:0-12019 GCA_964397025.1 uncultured Weeksellaceae bacterium | reverse complement strand
TGGCTTAATAACTGGAGAAGTATCAACAGATGACCTTCTTGCTAATATCTTTGGGAAATTCTGTATCGGAAAATAATGATGAATAAAATAATAGCTATATTAATTTTCATATTAATAATATTAGTTCTAAATCCACAAAGAATTATGTGCCAAAATATTTTATATAATTTTAATAAAAATTCAGATTTAAAAGAATGGAGGATTGTTAATGATGATGTTATGGGAGGAATATCTACAAGTAATTTAGAAATCAACAAAGAAGGAAATGGAGTTTTCAAAGGCATTATATCTACAGCAAATAATGGTGGTTTTTCATCTGTAAGATATAATTCCGATAAGATATTTGTTAAGAATAAAAGGTATATTAAATTAAAAATTAAGGGAGATAAAAAAGAATATCAATTAAGAATAAAGGCAAATAATGAAGAGTATTTTTCTTATATATATATATTTAAAACTTCAGGTAATTGGGAAACCATAACTATTCCTTTAAACAAAATGTATGCTACATTTAGAGGAAGAATACTAAATATGCCAAATTTTAATAATGACTATTTTGAACAAATCACATTTTTAGTTGGAAATAAAAAAAATGAAAAATTTAAACTTCTACTTGATCAAATAATTTTAGAGTAGATGCAAAAAAAACTAATCAATAAAAATAAAATAAAAAATGTTTGGACTATTTAGAAAAAAAACAGAGAGGGAAAAGCTAATGATCTTATATAAAAAGAAAAAAGAACAAGCATATCAATTATCTAAAATTAATCGAAAGGAAAGTGATAAATTAGAAAAAGAAGCAAATGATCTTATTGAAAAGATAGATAATCTTGAAAATAAAAAATAATAATATTTTTTATTCTTTTACTAAAGCTAAAATTTTCCTATAATTATCAATTGCTACAAAATAATCAGGATCTTCAAGAACATTTACATCACATATTTTCTCTGCTCTTTTTATTAGTTTCACGCAATCTGGTGATAGATGTCTTAAATGAATCATCTTACCATTATTTTGATAACGCTCAGCTAATTTATTTAAACTCTCAATTGCTGATTGATCAACAACTCTAGATTCTGCAAAGTCAACTATTACCTCTTTGGGATCATTCTTAAGATCAAACTTAGAATTAAAAAGCTCAATTGAACCAAAAAATAGTGGACCATAAATTTCATAATGTTTAATTCCATGCTCATCAATATGTTTTCTAGCTCTAATCATTAAGGAATTCTCCCAAGCAAAAACTAATGCAGATACAATAACTCCAGCAAAGACTGCAATAGCTAGATCAAAAACAACTGTAAGAACAGTAACTAAAACAATTACTAATACATCTGAAAGAGGAACTTTGTTTAATATCTTAAACGTATTCCAAGCAAATGTTCCAATAACAACCATAAACATAACTCCAACTAAAGCAGCAATTGGAATCATCTCAATGTAGCTAGAAGCAAATAAAATAAATACTAATAAAGATAGGGCTGCAGTAATTCCAGATAAACGTCCTCTACCGCCTGATTTCACATTAATAATTGATTGTCCAATCATTGCACAACCTCCCATACCACCAAAAAATCCATTTAAAATATTAGCTGATCCTTGAGCAATACACTCTTTGTTTCCATTACCATGAGTTTCCGTTAATTCATCAATTAAATTAAGAGTCATTAAAGATTCAATTAATCCAATAGCTGCTAAAATTAAAGCATATGGAGTAATGAAAATTAGATTTTCTAAGCTTAAAGAAATAAGTGGAATATTAAATGATGGCAAACCAGCTTTAATACCATCTCCCCCTAAAGAAACAATAAATGACTTTACAGTTTGAGTTTCAATATCTCCAAATATTACAATAAGAGATACAATAATAATAGCTGCAAGAGCTTCAGGTATTTTCTTAGTTATTTTTGGCAAAAAGAACATAATAGCCATCGTTAAGGACACTAGTGCCAACATACTATACATTAAAGATCCTTCAAGCCATTCACCATCCATTTGAAACATACCAAGTTGAGAGGTGAAAATTACAATAGCTAATCCATTAACAAATCCCATCATAACAGATTTTGGTATCATTCTAACAAACTTCCCCATTTTAAATAGTCCAGCTAATGTTTGAAAAATACCAGTTAAAATAAGAGTAGCAAAAAGAAATTGAATCCCCATCATTGCTCCATCAGGTCCCATTGCATTACCTTCTTTAATTAAAGTAACCATTACAACAGCTAAAGCCCCAGTTGCACCAGAAATCATTGCCGGCCTACCACCAAAGATCGAGGTAATTAAACCCATCATAAAAGCTCCATATAAGCCTATAATAGGTGATATTCCAGCAACAAATGCAAATGCAACTGCTTCAGGAACTAATGCTAGCGCAACAGTTAAACCAGAAAGCAAATCAGCCTTAATAGTACCATGTTCAGATGTTATAAAATTTAATTTAGATTTCATTAACTATATATTTTAAGGGCGCAAACATAACTAATGCTATTATGGTTGCATCAAACGAAAAATATAGTTGTTAACATTAATAAAAGACTAATGAAAATTACTTTTCTAACCAATATGTAGTCGGAGAGTTATCAAAAATTTCTTTAATATTTCTATTAACAGGTCCAAACATATTTACTTTATATATGTCAATGACTGAAAAAAAATCTTTAGAAAACTGATTAAATCCATGCATATGTTTTAATGCTGACGCATTACTAGAATAACATTCATAAATATATAATTTATTCTTATCTGAATTAAAATAGAATGAATATCCTAATGTTTCAGGCTCATTATTTTTAACATACTCTTTCATCTTAATTATAAGTAAACATAGATTTTTATATGCACCAACCTTCACGTTAGCTTCAATGTTCCAATAAATATGGTTTTTAGTGTTATTAGTCATTATAAATTAAGTTATATAGTATTTAATTTCGTCTTAAATTAGCACCTTTATCGCCTCGAGTTTTAGGTTTTTTATATTTTACAGCTCGTTCTTTTCGCCATTTATCCCTATCGTTTACTTGTTGATTTTTAGCTGACTTTTCATGAAAACCAGAATTTATACGTTCTTCTTTTTTTAGATTTCTATTAATATTTTTATTATTAGCTCTATGCTCTTCTGTAGTTAATTCTAGAGTAATTTCTACATCATTAGGAATGTCTAATTCAGAAATTTTCAATTTCATTAAATCTTCAATTTTATTTTTATACACATCTTCTCTCTCTGTATAAAAAAGAATTGAATTACCTTGCTCTTCTGCTCTTCCAGTCCTTCCAATCCTATGCATATAATTCTCAGGGAATGTTGGTGTGTCAAAATTAATTACATGAGAAATCTTGTCTAAATCAAGACCTCTTGCAATAATATCTGTAGCAATCAATATTCTCACTTTTCCTTCGCTGTATTGATTGATTGATCTGAATCTATAGTTTTGAGATTTATTGGAATGAATAACAGCTAGTTCTGATATAAAGAACTCTGACATTGACTCATATAATCGATCAGCAATTTTTTTGCTTGAGACAAAGACCAAAACTTTTTTCATTTTCTGCTTATCTTGAAGAATATTAACAAGTAAATTTTCTTTTGTAAAATAATTAGGAACAGAATATTTTGTTTGTATAATATTTTCTAAAGGAGTACCACTTAGTGCAATTTGAACTTTTTCTGCTAGACTAAAAAAACTCGAAATTATCTCTTCAATATCTTCAGTCATTGTTGCAGAAAACATTAAATTTTGCTTCTTAGTAGGTAGAAGCTCGAATATATTAGTGAGTTGAAATCTAAATCCTAAATCAAGCATAATATCTACTTCATCAATCACAACTTTTTTAACACCTTTTAATTGTAAAGCACGACAAAGGGCTAAATCATATAATCTTCCTGGAGTAGCTACTACAACATCTGCACCATCTTGCAACCATTTCTTTTGTGTATTCATGTTAGTTCCACCATATACACCAATAATTCTACAAGTAATATATTTGGTTAAATCATTAAGAGTCTCAACAACTTGAGCAACTAACTCCCTTGTTGGTACAAGTATTAATATCCTTGGATTAGTTTGCGTAGAATAACTAAGCTCTTGTAATAATGGTAAACAATAAGCTATAGTCTTTCCAGTACCAGTTTGAGCAATACCAACTATATCTTTTCCAGATAATATCATTGAATAGGTATCACTTTGAATAGGTGTTTGTTGTTCAAACCCTAAATCATCAATAGCATTAAATAACTGCTTATTTAAGTTAAGTTCATTAAAATTACTCATAATAATTATTGTTTTTCATCAAGTTCTAACCATCTTAATTCCTTTTGATCAATCATACTTATTAAATCTCCTAACTTACTACTATCTTCAATCACTTTTTCAATAGAAATATTAGGATTCTGAATACTCTCCTCAAGTTGCTTCCTTTCAATTTCTAAAGTAACTAATTCTTTTTCTAAATTATCATATTCATACTTTTCATTAAAAGATAATTTCTTTTTTTGAGATTTTATTTTAGAATTTTCCTTTTCTAAATGTTGAATCTTTTTAAATTCTTTTTCCTTTTCAATTTGCTGCAATCTATAGTCAGAATAAGAACAGTAATGATCCTCCACAACTCCATTACCTTTAAAAACAAAGAGATGTTCGGTAAGTTTATCCATGAAAAATCTATCATGCGATACTAAAATTAAACAACCTTTATATTGCAATAAAAACTCCTCAAGTTTTGTAAGGGTAAGTAAATCTAAATCATTAGTTGGCTCATCTAAAATTAAAAAATTAGGATTTTTAATAAGTACAGTAAGTAAATGCAATCTTCTTCTCTCACCACCACTTAGTCTTTTTACTTGAGTAAACTGCATATCTCTAGAGAACATAAAGTGTTCTAGTAATTGTGATGCACTAACTTTTCTACCATCTGACATAACAATAAACTCAGCAATATCTTTAAGAACTTGAATTACGCGTCTTTCTTCGTCAGTTTCTAATCCTGATTGAGTGAAATAACCATAATTAATTGTTTCTCCAATATTTATTTTACCACTATCAGGCTTTACTAAGCCAGTAATAATATTTAAAAAAGTACTTTTTCCAACACCATTTTTACCTAAAATACCTATACGCTCACCTTTTTTAAAGGTATAATCAAATCCATCAAGAATATTGAGATTATTAAAAGATTTTTTAATATTTCTTAACTCAAGGATCTTACCACCAACCCTGTCCATTTTAACATCTATATTAAGCTCTTTTACAAGTCGCTTAGAAGTCGCTTTCTTCTTTATTTTATCAAAATTATCAATACGAGCTTTAGATTTAGTTGTTCGAGCTTTTGGTGAACGCCTAATCCAATCTAACTCTTTTTTCATAAGTTTTTGAGCCTTTGCAATTTCAACATCAAAATTACTTTCTCTTTCTGCTCTTTTCTCTAAAAAATAAGCATAATTACCCTTATGATGATAGAGATTACCTCCTTCAAGTTCAATAATATGATTGCATACTCGCTCTAAAAAATATCTATCATGAGTTACCATTAATAGTGTAATATTTTGTTGTTGTAAGTATTTCTCTAACCACTCAATCATAGTAATATCTAAATGATTAGTAGGTTCATCTAACAATAGAATGTCAGCATTTTCTAAAAGCAAAAGAGCTAGTGATAGTCTCTTTTTTTGGCCTCCAGATAAAACTCCAACTTTTTGAGAAAAATTATTAATATTAAATTTAGATAGTATTTGCTTACTTCTACGTTCATAATCCCAAGCATTTTCTTGGTCCATTTTAATAGTAAGTTTCTCTACTAATCTCTGAGTATTAGATGAAGAAGCTTCAGAATGATCCTTAACAGCATTTTCATACTCCTTAACAAGTAAACTAATTTTGTTATGCGCACTATTTATTAGTTCATCAATAGAAATATTATCATCAAAAATAGCATCTTGGGAAAGATATGACACTTTGCATTCATTTCTAAAAATGACATCTCCAGAATCAGAAACATCTTGACCAGCTAATATTTTTAACATAGAAGATTTTCCAGTTCCATTATTAGCAATAAGAGCCATTTTATCACCCTTGTTAAGCCCAAAACTCAATCCTTCAAAAAGAATTCTTTCTCCAAAGTTTTTAGCTAACTTTTCAACTGACAATAAATTCATATTATGATATTTCTTTTATTAAGAAAAAAGTTTTTAAGTAGTGGCAAGATTAGTTTATTTATTTTAAGAAATTATCTTTCAAATCAGTTAATATTACCTTAACATTACTCATTTGGCTAAGATTTTTGATTTTTATCTTATCTTTTTCACTAATCATATTATTAGTCCAGCAATGAATTGGGTAATTTGGGAATTTTTTTGAATAAAAACGTATGCTAGAATACGGCATTGAAATAGCTTCAGGTTTAAATTTTAATAAATTATCTTTTATTTCCAAAATATTAAAAACGCTAAAAAATAAATGAAAATCAGGAAGCCAATAACTAATATTAAAAGCATGTTTTTTAAATTTATCTAACAAGTAAATATCTTTAGATTCAATAATTATATTGTCATTTATATCATAGTAATCAACAAGCTTTTTTAAAGCTAATATTGAGGAATCAACATTTTTAGAGTTAAGGTTTTTAAAATCAATCCACAATTTTAATGATGATAAATCATGAGTACTAGCAAAATATTCATTCAAATTAACACCATTATCACTTGAATTATGTTTCACTGTAAAGGAATTATATTTTAAATTATAAAAAACATCTATTTCTATACCATTAAAAGTATTAGAAACTATATTAGCATCATTAGTATTTAAAACTCTATGGGCCCAAAGCTTATCTGAAGAATTATAAAAAACCCTATCTGAAGAATTAGAAAATGATATATTTAAAAAAACCACATATAAAACAATTAATAAGAGAACAATAAAATATTTTAGTCTTATATTATTTAACATTTAATCTGTTTTTTCTCATTGATTCAGAATATACCTGCTTTAATGCTTTTAGTTTACTTATGTCTAAAGAATCACTTGATATTTTACTTGTCAATCTCCAATTTGAAAAATTAGTATAATTTTCATCTATATTATTTAAAAAACCATTTTTTGTTATATAACAATATTTATTTTTATTAAAATTAATAGCCCATCCTTCTTTTTGAAATACAGATTCTCCAAATGCAAAATAAGGCTTGCTATATCCAATATAATCTAAAACTGAAGGCATTATGTCAATATGTTGAGTTATAGTACTATTAACCCCTCTAAGATCGCCGTTAGGCGTAAAAAACAACATAGGTATAGAGTATCTTCCAATTCTATTTTTATATAATTTATTTGCTGATTTTGGAGATGTGTGATCTGCTGTGATAATAAATATAGTATTGTTATACCAGTCAGAGTTTTTAGCTCTTTCAAAAAAAGTTTTTAATGAATAATCGGAGTAAGAAATTAATTTATGGATCTCAAGCTCACCCTCATCAAAAACATCATTATATTTTTCAGGTAAATTATATGGTGGATGAGCTGATAAAGAGAAAAAAGTTGTAAAAAAAGGTTGAGACTCTGTTTCTAGTTTTTTAGCAAAGAAATTAAAAAAAGATTCATCATATATTCCCCATGAACCATCGTAATCATCTAAATCATTATACTCCTCTAAACCAAAATAATTATCAAAACCTGCTCTTTTAGCGAAACTATAAAAACCCATTGTTCCTCTAGTACCACCGTGAAAAAAAGATGTTGAATAATTTTGAGTGGATAGTATTGAGGCTAGACTATTAAATTTGTTTTGAGCATAAACAGAAGTTATAAATGGAGTATTTGATAAAGTCGGTATTGAAGCTGTTATAGCAGGCAATGCCTCAATTGATCTCAAGCCATTAGAATACGTATTATTAAATACTAAAGACTGCAACATTAAACTATCTAAAAATGGTGTTAAACTTAGATCATTAATATTTTTAAATCCAACAAATTCTTTAGATAGACTTTCCATAATAACAATAACAACATTCATTTTATTATTAATAACATTACTAGAGTAACTAATTGGATTATATATACTATCAAGCTTTTTTTGATTAAAATAATTATATGATTCTAATTGCGTATTATTAAAAGAATGTAAAAAACAAAATGGTGAATTAAGAATCAAACTTGAATATAGTGGACTAGATATCTCTCCAGCATTAATAACTTTAATTGGTTTTAGCTGAAGACCACCTCGAGCACCAATAATAAAGAAAGATACTGAAATCAAAAAAATTAAAGCTGACTTAAGAATTGAATTAATTGAAAGTTTAAGTCTTGAAAACTTATAGTCATTAAATTTAGACAACAGAAATACTTGAACTAAAGTAAGAGCTAATAAAGGCCAAAAATCTCTAGAACTTCTTAATAAATTAAATGAATCAGATCCAAGTAATAATAAATCAACAACATCATAAGTAATTCTTTTTTGATTAAATTGAAAATACTCAATATCAATATTATTTAATAATATAAAAGGGATATTTACAGAATAGAATATGAAATTAATAAGTGTCTTATACCATTTTTTTTGATGTAAATTAGTTGGGAATATAAGAAGAAGAAAAACTAAAATATTTATATATAATAAGACAGAAAGATCAAAACGCAATGATTCTAAAAACAACAATAACCATGACACATCACTAAAATTTTCAAAGTTAAAAATGTTTAAATTATTTAATAGAAAGAAGAACCTACTTGTAAAGTAGATAAAAAGCAAAATTGAAATTCTTTTAAGAAAATTAATAATATAATGCATCAATCTTTTTTATCTGACATATAACTTTTATAAATCTTAATTAAGAAGCATTAAAATTTTTGCTGTATGAATTAGATCCAAAGATATAAAAAGCCAAGAAACACTAGTTTAAAAAACGGCAAGAAAGAGCATTAAATATATAAGAGGTATCTAATGACTTAATAATATTTCAACCTAAAAACAACACCACCTTTATAAGAAAGTAAGTATTTTTGAGCATTATAATACATTTAAATAAAATTGAAAAACAAAATCATTATTGTTATTCTTTATTTAAACAAAATAAAAATAATAATGATTAATCTTAAAAACATAACAATATTAATTTTAGTTGGAATATCATTTTTAGTAAATGCTCAAAATTCAGATATTTCAAAAGAATTAAAAGAAGTTATTGTGAGTGAAAACAGGGCTTCCTTTTCACAGAACATAACAAATGTTCATATAATTATATCAGAAGATATTAGAAATGCTCCTGTCCAAAGTATAGAAGAACTACTTGAATATGCATTAAATGTTGATGTAAGACAAAGATCAGGTCAAGGCATACAATCAGATATAAGCATCAGAGGAGGAAACTTTGAACAAGTTTTAATAATGTTAAATGGCATTAAAATGAATGACCCACAAACTGGACATCACAATATGGATATTCCAGTATCTTTAGAACAAATAAAGAGAATTGAAATATTAACAGGAGGTGCATCTAGAGTTTTTGGGAACTACGCATTTACAGGTGCAATCAACATTATAACAAAGAAAAACAACTCATCTTCAATAATATTAAGTGCTGGCAAAGACAACTTTATAGATACTGAGTTAAACTTATCTAAAAAAATCAATTCTATTCATCATACGCTTTCTGTAAATTCAAAAAAATCTGATGGATATATTAATAATATGGATTATAAGATTAATAATCTCTTTTATCAAGCAAATACTAAAATACAATCAACAAAAGCACTTTTTAATTTTGGAATAATTAATAAAGAATTTGGAGCATTTAATTTTTATACTCCAGCATATCCAGATCAATTTGAAAAAACAAAAACAACATTTGCATCTCTGCAGATTAAAAGAAAAGGAAAAATTAGTATAGAAAACAAACTATACTGGAGAAGACATGATGATGATTTTACTTTATTTAGGAGCACTCCTGAATGGTATCAAAACTTTCATCAAACTAATGTATATGCTTTAGAGACAAATGCAATATACAATACTAAAAATGGTAGTAATGTTATAGGTATGGAAATTAGAACAGATCAAATTTTAAGTAATGTACTTGGAGAAGATTTAGAAAATCCAATCTCAGTGAACAACAGTGATGGCCTATACCTTAAAGGAAAGTCAGAAACAATAACAAATTTATTTGCTGAAAAAAACCTAACTATAAATAAACTAGATCTATCTACAGGAGTAATGTTAAATATAAATTCTGTTAACGGAAATAATTATTTCCCTGGAATAGATATTTCTTATAATTTAAGCAACCGATTCAAAATTTTCGCTTCATATAATGAATCTATGAGAGCTCCAAATTATACTGAAAGATACTACTCCTCTCCTACTAATCAGGGAAACCAATTCTTAAAAAATGAGTATTCTATAAATAAGGAATTGGGCGCAAAATACAATGGTAGAATTCATAATAGTTCAATAACAGTATACAACAGAAAAGGCGAAAATATGATTGACTGGATTTTATTTCAAGGCGATAGCATATGGAGAACAGACAATCTAACATCGGTAAACTGCAATGGTTACGAAATAAATAGCTCAATTAATATTAATAAAATAAATAGCTCGTCTCCAATAACAAGAGTGGCATTTAACTATAGTTATAATCAACTAGATACATCAAGTATTGGATTTCAGTCAGCTTATGTTTTAGATAATTTAAAAGAAAAATTATCTTTAATGGCAACGCAGAAAATTGGTAAAAAAACATTTATTAATTGGAGAGCAACAATGCAAGATCGTGAAGGATCATATATAGATTATGAGAGTAAAGAAGAATTATCCTATCCTAAGTTCTGGTTAGCTTCTGTAAGAATATCTCATAAAATTGGTAAAAAAACAGTATTCTTTGAAATGAAAAACATTACAAACAAACAATATATTGACTTTGGCAATATACCTCAAGCTGGTAGATGGATAAGAGCTGGTTTAAAAATTAAATTCTAAATATTTTACAGAATTTATTCAAAATTGAGACATCTAAATATCCACTAAATCAACATTTAAATGTTATATTTATACAAAACATTTTAAATGTTAACAGATATAATAAAATCATTAAATAAAGAAGAAAAACGCTTCTTTAAGATATTTTCAAAAAGGACACTAGATAATAAAGAAAGAAAAGATTTAATTTTATTTGATGAAATAAGTAAAAATGGAGAATTAATTAATGAAAAAGAACTGTTCAAAAAATTAAATCTTGACAAAAAAAATAATTTTTATCAATTAAAAAACAGATTATATAAGGAAATTAACAAGAGTATGTTGGTCCAGCATTTTGAAAAGGAAAAAGATTTATTTACTTTAAGTAATGTATTACTTTCAAGAATACATAAAAGAAAAGGTAACTTAGATATTGCATACAAATACCTTAAAAAAGCAGAACGTAAGGCAAAAGTTAATGAAGCATTTGAAGTTATTTCTCTTATCTATAATGAAATTCTTAAGCTAGCCTATGATCTTGTTACAATAAATGTTGAAGAGTATATTAAAAAACAAAGAATAAACAAACAAAAACTTGACTGGTCTCAGGAAATAGATTTGGTGTTAGCCGTGGTAATGCAAAAAATTAAGACTGCTCAAAACTTTAACTCTGACTCTGATATATTCATATTATTAGATGAAACAGTAAAGAAGTTTTCCAAAAACAAGTTAATTGCAAAAAGCCCAAAATTTAGGATAAAAGTATATCAAGCAATTAGTAGAGTATTATTACAAAAAAGTAATTTTTTAGAGCTAGAAAAATATTTACTAAAAACATTTCATGAATTTAACAAAGACGATGTTTTTAACAAAAATAATCATGAACAGCGATTAATGATGATTACATATATTACTAACTGTTTATATAAAAATGGTAAAAATAATGAGTCGTTAAAATACTCTAATACATTACTCAAAGCAATGAATGATTGGCATGGAAATTGCAGTCATGTATATGTACGTTAAGCATTTAGACTTTCCCCCTAAAAGAAGTGAAATTCAATTTCATGC
>CAYNGO010000047.1:0-12466 GCA_964397025.1 uncultured Weeksellaceae bacterium | reverse complement strand
TGTAGTCAGTATTATAATCAACTAATTCAATAAAACACATCTGTGCATTATCACCTAATCTATTACTAAGTTTTAAAATTCTTGTATACCCACCATTTCTAGTAGCAACTTTTGAAGATATATCTCCAAACAACTCAGTTATAGCTTCCTTTTGCTTTAAATAACTAAAAACTGTTCTTCTTGAATGAGTTGTATCATTCTTTGATTTGGTTATAAGAGGCTCAACATAAACTCTTAAAGCTTTAGCTTTAGCTAATGTTGTTTTTATTCTTTTATGTTCAATTAAAGAGCAAGCCATGTTTGCAAGCATAGATTTTCTATGAGCAGCCTTTCTACTTAAATGATTAAACTTTTTTCCGTGTCTCATCTTTATTATTCGTTATCTAAATTATACTTTGAAATATCAAACCCAAAATGCAAACCTTTTTCATCAATCAGTTCTTCAAGTTCAGTAAGAGATTTCTTTCCAAAATTCCTGAATTTCAACATATCACTTTTCTTAAAGGAAACAAGTTCTCCAAGAGTATAAACTTCAGCTGTTTTCAAACAATTTAATGCTCTAACAGAAAGACCAAAATCAGTTAATTCAGTTTTAAGCAGTTGTCTCATGTGAAGAGTGTCTTCATCAAAATCATCAACACTATCAGCCTCTAGATTAATTTTTTCATCTGAGAATAACATAAAGTGTTGAATTAATATTTTTGAAGCTTCAGTCAAAGCTAACTTTGGATCAATTGACCCATCAGTAGTAATATTAATATTTAATTTTTCATAATCTGTTTTCTGACCAACTCTATAATTTTCAATATTATAATTTACATTCTTTATAGGAGTGAAAATGGAATCAATGGCAATTGTGCCAATTGGAGCGTCTTCAATAACATTATCTTCTGCAGGTACATAACCTCTACCTTTAGAGATAGTAAATTCCATAGAAAATTCAATACTTTTATCAAGTTCGCAAATTAATAAATCTGGATTTAAAACTTGAAAATTTGAAAGACCATTACCAAGATCAGCACCTGTAATATTTCCTTTACTTTTAACAACAACGCTGGCATTTTCTTCTTCAACACCATCAATTTGTTGTTTAAATCTAATTTGTTTTAAATTTAAAATAATTTCTGAGACATCCTGGACAACTCCAGAGATAGTTGAAAATTCATGATCAATTCCTTTAATCTTAATAGATGTTATAGCATAACCTTCTAAAGATGAAAGTAAAACTCTTCTTACAGCATTACCTACAGTTAAACCATAACCTGGTTCTAGAGGACGAAATTCGAAACTACCTTGGTTAGCTTCTTCATTAATCATTACTACCTCATCTGGCTTTTGAAAATCTAAGATTTGCATATTTATTTATTTTTTATTATCGTTTTATTTAGAGTATAAATCAACTATTAACTGTTCATTAATATTCTCTGGAATTTGAATTCTTTCTGGAGCAGCTAACACTTTTCCTAATTTTGTATCAGGATTAAATTCTAACCATTCCATGGGGCTTGAATGACTAGAAATAGAGTTGTTTATTGCCTCCATAGATTTAGAACGCTCTCTTACACTAACAATATCGCCAACATTTAAGGCATATGAAGGAATGTTAACTAAACTATTATTTACCATTATATGTCTATGAGTTACAAACTGTCTTGCAGCTCTTCTTGTAGGAGCTAATCCAAGTCTATAAACAACATTGTCTAATCTTAACTCACACATCTGAAGCAAAACCTCACCAGTAATACCTTTTCTTCTTAAAGCTTCTTTAAAAATATTAGAAAACTGCTTTTCAAGAATTCCATAAGTGTACTTAGCTTTTTGCTTTTCATCTAATTGAACACCGTATTCAGATTTTTTACCTCTTCTTCTAGAATTACCATGTTGTCCAGGTGCATAAGCTTTTTTAGCTAATGCTTTGTCTGGTCCGAAGATGGGTTCTCCAAATCTTCTTGAAATTCTTGATGTAGGTCCTGTATATCTTGCCATATTTTATAATTAATTTATATATTAAACTCTTCTTTTCTTAGGAGGTCTACAACCATTATGTGGTACTGGGGTAACATCAATGATTTCAGTAACAATTATTCCTGTATTATGTATTGTTCTTATTGCTGATTCTCTTCCAGATCCTGGCCCCTTAACATAAACCTTAACTCGCTTTAAACCAGCAGCAAGAGCAACCTTAGTACAATCCTCAGCAGCAAGCTGAGCAGCATAAGGTGTATTCTTCTTTGAGCCTCTAAAACCCATTTTTCCAGCTGATGACCAAGAAATAACCTGACCATTTTTATTTGTAAGTGAAATTATAATATTATTAAAAGTTGCTTGGATATGAGCCTCTCCCTCAGCTTCTACTCTGACAGTATTTTTCTTTGTTGTTTTAGCCATATTTAATTTTATTTAGTTGCAATTTTTTTATTAGCAACTGTTTTTCTTTTTCCTTTTCTTGTTCTAGAATTATTTTTTGTTTTTTGACCTCTGAGTGGTAAGCCTACACGATGACGAATACCTCTATAACAACCAATATCCATTAATCTTTTGATATTAGTTTGTGTCTCTGCTCGTAATTCACCCTCTACGGTATATGAATCACCAATAATTGATCTTATTTTATTAGCTTGGTCATCTGTCCAATCCTGAACCTTAATATCATGTGAAACTTTAGCTTCATCTAATATTAATGTAGCAAAAGTTGAGCCTACACCATAGATGTAAGTTAACGCGATAACACCTCTCTTATTTTTTGGTAAATCAATACCTTTAATTCTAGCCATAATATTTTAACCTTGTCTTTGTTTAAACCTCGGATTCTTTTTATTAATAACGTATAATCTCCCTTTTCTACGGACGATTTTACAATCTTCACTTCTTTTTTTAACTGATGCTCTTACTTTCATAATTCTTATTTTTAATATCTATAAGTTATTCTAGCTTTTGATAAGTCATATGGAGACATCTCCAATTTAACCTTATCTCCAGGTAATAATTTAATATAGAACTTTCTCATCTTACCTGAAATATGGGCAGTTACAATATGCTCATTCTCTAACTCAACACGAAACATTGCATTTGATAACGCCTGAGTTATTGTACCATCTAGTTCTATATTAGCCTGTTTAGCCATTTCTTTTTTTTATTTCTTTTTCAATTTCTTCAAAACTTGACAAAATCTCAGCTTTCTCATTTCGAACAACAATTGTGTGTTCAAAATGTGCTGATGGTTGACTGTCAAGAGTTGTTATTGTCCACCCATCACTATGTTGCAATATATTTCTTTTCCCCATGTTTATCATTGGTTCAATTGCAATAACTAAACCTTTTTTCAATTTAATTCCTGAACCTCTTTTTCCATAGTTAGGTACTTCAGGGCTTTCATGTAATTTCTTACCTAAACCATGTCCAACTAATTCTCTTACCACACCATAACCATTTTTTTCAGCATGATCTTGAACAGCATAACTAATATCACCTATTCTATTTCCCACAATAGCTTTTTCTATTCCCTTATATAAGGATTCCTTTGTGACTTTCAAAAGCTGTTTAACGTTATTATCTACATCTCCTACTTCATAAGTAAAAGCAGAATCTCCATAATAGCCATTCATGTAAACACCACAATCAACAGATAAAATAGAATTATTAGCTAAAAGATCACTATTTGGTATACCATGAACAACTTGCTCATTTGGAGACATACAAAGTGTACAAGGAAAACCATTATAACCTTTAAAGGCAGGAACGCCATTATTATCTCTAATATACTCCTCAGCTATTTTATCTAATTCTAAAGTAGAAATACCAGGCTTAATAAGCTTAGCAATTTCTGCATGAGTTTTTGCAACAAGTAAAGAACTTTCTCTAACTAAATCTATCTCTTCTTCTGATTTATAATGAATCATTTAATAATGATTACATAATATTACCAGAAGACTTACCTTTTATCCTACCAGATTCCATTAAGCCATCATAATGACGCATTAATAAATGACTTTCAATCTGTTGTAACGTATCTAAAATAACTCCAACTAAAATTAATAATGATGTACCTCCATAAAACTGTGCAAATTGAACATTAACACCACCTTGCATTGCAAAAGCTGGTAATATTGCAACTAGTCCTAAAAACAAAGAACCAGGAAAAGTAATACGAGACATAACATTATCTAAATAATCTGCAGTAGCTCTTCCAGGCTTTATTCCTGGTATAAAACCACCATTTTTTTTCATATCATCTGCCATCTGATTAGGATTAACCGTCATAGCAGTATAGAAATAAGTGAATGCAACAATCATAAAAAAGAAAAGTGTATTATACCAAAAACCTTGAAAATCTGTAAGAACAGCTGCTAAGCCTTGTAGAGATTCATTTTCAGAGAATCCAACTAAAGTTATTGGGACAAACATAATAGCTTGCGCAAAGATTATAGGCATAACTCCAGCAGCATTAACTTTGAGTGGAATAAACTGACGAACACCACCATACTGTTTATTACCAACAACTCTTTTTGCATATTGCACAGGAATTCTTCGAGTTCCTTGAACAAGGAGAATAGTAACTAATATTACAAAAAGAAGTAAAATCATTTCTACAAGAAAAACAACTAATCCACCTCCTGTACTACCAAGAGCAGATACAAATTCTTGCATTAAAGATTGAGGAAAGCTAGCTATAATACCAATCATAATTAATAATGAGATTCCATTACCAACTCCTCTATCAGTTATTTTCTCACCTAACCACATAACAAACATAGTACCAGTAACTAAAATAATAATTGAAGACAACCAGAAACCTCCAGCTGGAAGTAAGAATGCAGATTCAGGTAAAGTAGCTTGTAAATTAGCAATATAACCTGGTGCTTGACCTCCTGTAATAAGGATAGTTAAATATCTTGTAATATTATTAATTTTTCTTCTACCACTCTCTCCCTCTTTTTGAAGTTTTTGAAAGTAAGGAACAGCCATACCTAATAACTGAATAACAATAGATGCTGATATATATGGCATAATACCAAGAGCAAAAATTGAGGCTTGTGAAAATGCTCCACCAGTAAACATATTTAGCAATCCAAGTAATCCATCGGCAGTTTGATCTTGTAGAGCTGATAACTGCGCAGGATCAACCCCAGGAATAACAACAAAAGAACCGAATCTATAGATAGCTAGAATACCAAGAGTAACTAAGAGTCTACTTCTTAGATCTTCTATATTCCAAATATTTTTAATCGTTTCTATTAATTTCTTCATTATTCTATATTTTCTGTAAGATTGGCAGAACCACCTGCTTTTTCTATAGCTAATTTAGCAGTATCAGAGTATGCATCAGCAGAAATAGTAAGCTTAGATTTTAATTCTCCTCTTCCTAGAATCTTAACTAAATCTTTTTTCTGAACTAAACCATTATCAATTAAAATCTGCTTATCAACTATATTTTTAATCTTTTTATTATCAACTAAAGCTTGAATAGTATCAATATTCACACCATTGTATTCAACTCTATTAGGATTAGTAAATCCAAACTTAGGAACTCTTCTTTGCAGTGGTTGTTGACCACCTTCAAAACCAATTTTCTTAGAGTATCCAGATCTTGATTTCTGACCATTGTGACCTCTTGTAGATGTTCCTCCTTTTTTTGAACCTTCTCCTCTACCTACTCTTTTTCCGCTTTTTATTGAACCTTTAGCAGGTTTTAAATTGTGTAATTCCATAATTATTCTACTATAGTAATTAAATGTTTAATCTTATTTATCATTCCTTCAATTTGAGGAGTTAAATTGTGTTCAACAATCTTATGCATTTTTCGTAATCCAAGAGCATCTAAAGTTCTTTTTTGATCTTTTGGTCTACCTATTCTACTTCTTGTTTGTTTTATCTTAACCTTATTCATAATAAATATATTAACCGTTAAAAACTTTATCCATTTTAATCCCTCTTTGCATTGCAACAGTTCGAGCATCTCTAAGTTCTAATAATGCTTTTAAAGTAGCCTTAACTAAATTGTGTGGATTAGAAGATCCTTTTGATTTAGCTAAAACATCTTTCACACCAGCACTTTCTAAAACAGCACGCATTGCACCACCAGCTTTTACTCCAGTACCATCTGAAGCAGGTTTTATTAAAACTTGAGATCCTCCAAACTTACTAACTTGTTCATGAGGAATAGTACCTTTATAAATAGGAATCCTAACTAAGTTCTTTTTTGCTGCATCAATAGCTTTAGCTATAGCAGTAGAAACATCTTTTGATTTCCCAAGACCAATACCAACAATACTTTTCTCATCACCTACAACAACAATTGCTGAAAAACCAAAAGCTCTACCACCCTTAGTTACTTTAACAACTCTTTGGATACCAACTAGTCTGTCTTTTAGTTCAATATCTGATGAAACTTTAACGTGCTTATCTTTTGCTAATTTTAACATATTATATATTTCTTAAAAATTTAATCCTGCCTCTCTTGCTGAATCAGCTAGAGCTTTTACTCTTCCATGATATAAAAAACCACCTCTATCAAAAACAACTGCATCAACACCAGCTTTTTTTGCTCTTTCGGCAATCATCTTACCAACAGATTTTGCTTGATCAACCTTTGTTAATTTAGCATCTTTAGCAGTATTTTCTCTTGAAGAAGCAGCTGCCAAAGTTGTTGACGATGCATCATCAATAAGTTGGGCATATATTTCTTTATTACTTCTAAAAATAGCTAAACGCGGTTGATCAGCAGATCCAACTATTCGTTTTCTAATCTTAAATCTAACCTTTTGTCTTTTATCTTTTTTTGACTTTATCATATTATCAAATTTTAACTAGCAGATGTTTTACCTGCTTTTCTTCTTACGTATTCACCAACATATCTTATTCCCTTACCCTTATACGGTTCAGGTGGTCTAAAAGATCTAATTTTTGATGCAACAGCACCCAATAACTGCTTATTATATGAAGTTAATGTTACAACTGGAGCTTTCCCTTTTTCTGTTTCTGCAGTTACTTTAACTTCTTGTGGAATTTGAAATGCAATATTATGAGAAAATCCAACAGCAAAATCAAGATTTTGACCATTAGCAACTGCTCTATAACCTACACCAATAAATTCTAATTTTTTTGTATAACCAACAGTAACACCTTCAATCATATTAGAAACTAAAGATCTGTAAAGACCATGCATAGCTCTATTTTCTTTTAAGTCATTGTTCCTTGAAAAACTAATTAAATCATCTTTAATATCAATAGAAATTGATGGATTAATATCTTGTGACATTTCTCCTAGTTTTCCCTTAACATTAATAATATTACCATCAAAGCTTACAGTAACTCCCTCTGGTATATTAACTGGATTATTTCCTATTCTTGACATTTTTCTTTTTTTCTTTTTTTATTAATATACGTGACAAAGAACTTCTCCACCAATTTTAAGATTTCTCGCTTCTTTGTCAGTAATAACGCCTTTTGAAGTAGAAATTATTGCAATTCCTAATCCATTAATTACCCTTGGTAATGTTTTTGAATCAGTATATTTCCTTAAACCAGGCTTGCTAATTCTAATTAACTTTTTAATAGCAGGTAATTTTGTTCTCATATTATATTTCAAAGCAACCTTGATATTTCCTTGAAAATTAACATCATCTTCAAATTTAAAGTTAAGGATATAACCTTTATCATGTAAGATTTTAGTTATTTCTTTTTTAATATTTGAAGCAGGTATATCAACAACCTTATGACCTGCCATTTGAGCATTTCTTACTCTAGTTAAATAATCTGATATTGGATCTGTATACATCGCTTTTATTCTTTTTTTTTAAATTACCAACTTGCTTTTCTAACACCTGGAATCAAACCAAAATTTGCCATTTCTCTAAACATTACTCTTGAAATACCAAATTGTCTCATATAACCTTTTGGTCTGCCTGTAAGTTTACATCTATTATGAAGCCTA
This sequence comes from uncultured Weeksellaceae bacterium, assembly GCA_964397025.1. Classification (GTDB taxonomy): domain Bacteria; phylum Bacteroidota; class Bacteroidia; order Flavobacteriales; family BACL11. The sequence continues at coordinate 4,533 of CAYNGO010000047.1, read as the reverse complement.
ACAGGAGAAGCATTTTTAGGTAGTTTTTGTAAACCGACAAAATCACCAGCAGCTTTAAGAGCAGCTCTTTTATCAGCATACTTAGCTACACATTTTTCTCTTTTTACCTCACGGGCTTTCATTGATTCTTTTGCCATATTATTATTTTTTTAATAATTATTTTTTATCACTCTTTATAAATGGAAATCCAAACTCAGTTAATAAAGCTAAAGCTTCACTATCGGAATCTGTATCTGTCACAAATGTAATATCCATACCCGTGACTTTTAAAACCTTATCTATACTAATCTCAGGGAAAGCAATTTGTTCTTTAATACCAATAGTAAAATTACCTCTACCATCAAAACCTTTATTAGAAATACCTTGAAAATCTCTTACCCTAGGAAGAGTTGAAGTTACAAATCTATCAAAAAACTCATACATCTTATTTCCTCTAAGAGTAACCATCACTCCAACGGGCATTCCCTTTCTAAGCTTAAAATTTGAAATGTCTTTTCTAGATTTTGTAAGAACAGCTTTTTGTCCAGTAATTAAAGTCATCTCTTGTTGAGCTGCTTCAATCTGTTTCTTATCATTAACAGCACTTCCAACTCCTTGATTTAATGAGATTTTCACTAATCTTGGAACTTCCATTACTGATTTATAATTATCCTTAAGATTATTGATAATCTCAGTATTATATTTTTTCTTTAATCTTGGTATGTATTCCATTACTTAATTACTTCTTTAGTTGTTTTAGAATATCTAACTAATTTTCCACTCTTCTCATCTCTTTGTCTACCAATTTTAGTTCCTTTTCCAGAACTTGGATCAATAAGCTGTAAATTAGAAATATGTATAGATGATTCCTGTTTAATTATTCCACCTTGTGGACTTGCTGCATTAGGTTTAGTATGCTTTGAAACCATATTAACTCCCTCAACTAAAGCTCTATTATCCAATGGAAATACTTTAACCACTTTACCTTTTGTTCCTTTTGAGGTTCCAGTAAGTACTAATACTGTATCGTCCTTTTTAATTTTTATTTTTCCCATAATCTATATATTATAATACCTCTGGTGCTAATGAAACTACTTTCATAAAATCGTTATCACGTAATTCTCTAGCAACAGGACCAAAAACACGAGTTCCTTTCATCTGTCCATTTTCATCAATAATAACGCAGGCGTTATCACTAAATCTAATGTATGAACCATCTGGTCTTCTCACTTCTTTTTTCACTCTAACAACAACGGCTTTAACTACTTGTCCTTTCTTTACATTTCCAGATGGTGATGCGCTCTTAACAGTTCCTACGATTTTATCTCCAACTGAAGCATATCTCTTTCCTGTACCACCTAATACTCTAATGCAAAGAACTTGTTTAGCTCCACTATTGTCAGCAACATTAAGTCTTGATTCTTGTTGTATCATTATTTTACTCTTTCAATTATTTCTACAAGTCTCCAATTTTTGTTCTTACTAATTGGTCTTGATTCCATGATTTTTACAGTATCTCCTTCATTACATTCATTCTTTTCATCATGAGCTACAAATTTTGATGTTTTATTAAGGAATTTACCATAAAGTTCATGCTTTACTCTTCTTTCTATTGAAACTACAATAGATTTATCCATTTTATTACTAGTTACAATACCTACTCTTTCTTTTCTTAAATTTCTATTCATAATAAAATAATTAATTTGATGAATTTTTTCTTTTAGATAACTCAGTCATAATTCTTGCAACTTGTTTTCTTGCAAATTTTATAGATAAAGGATTTTCTAAAGGAGAAACTGCATGACTCATTTTAAGCTTAACCAATCTTTCCTTTTCAGATTCTAAAAGATCATTCAGTTCATTAATCGGCATCTCTGTTAATACTATTGCTTTCATTTCTTTATTTTTTAAGCTAGAAGATCTCTTCTAACAACAAATTTTGTTTTAATTGGCAGCTTCTGAGCGGCAAGCCTTAAAGCTTCCTTAGCAACATCCATTTCAACACCGTCACACTCAAAAAGCATTCTACCTGGACTAACACAAGCAGCCCAGTATTCTGGTGCTCCTTTACCCTTACCCATTCTAACCTCTGCTGGTTTTTTAGTAATTGGCTTATCAGGAAATACACGTATCCAAACTTGACCTTGTCTTTTCATAAATCTGGTCACTGCAATTCTAGCTGCTTCAATTTGTCTTGCAGTTAACCAAGTTTCTTCAAGGGCTTTAATACCAAATGATCCAAAAGCTAAAAGATGACCCCTTTGGGCATTACCTTTCATCTTTCCTTTTTGCATCTTTCTAAATTTTGTTTTCTTTGGCTGTAACATTTCTCTATTTTTTCAGTTTAACTATTTTCTTCTTCTTTGTTGTTGATTCATCCCTCCTTTCTTTGGAGTCTTAAAATGTAACATTAAATCACGCTTACCATAAACCTCTCCTCTACAAATCCAAACTTTAACACCTATTAAACCGTAAGTTGTTTGAGCTTCAGCTAATGAATAATCTATATCAGCTCTAAAAGTATGAAGTGGAGTTCTACCATCTTTAAACATCTCAGATCTAGCCATCTCAGCTCCATTTAATCTTCCAGATATTTGCACCTTAATCCCTTCAGCACCCATACGCATTGTAGAGGCAATTGACATTTTAACTGCTCTTTTATAAGAAATCCTTCCTTCAATTTGTCGAGCAATACTATCAGCTACAAGAGTAGCCTCTAGCTCAGGCTTTTTAACTTCAAAAATATTAATTTGAATTTCCTTGTCAGTAATCTTATTAATTTCTTGCTTTAAAGTTTCAACTTCTTGACCACCTTTTCCAATAATAATTCCAGGTCTTGCTGTATGGATAGTTATAGTAACTAATTTTAAAGTTCTTTCTATTGCAATCTTAGACACACTTCCTTTTGAAAGCCTAATCTTTAGATATTTTCTAATTTTAGCATCTTCAGCAAGCTTATCTCCAAAATTATCACCTCCATACCAATTAGATTCCCAACCTCTAATTATACCTAATCTATTACCTATTGGATTTGTTTTTTGTCCCATAAATTAATTTATTTCAGTTTCTCTACTATTAACAACAAGAGTAACATGATTTGATCTTTTTCTTATTCTGTGCGCTCTCCCTTGTGGGGCTGGCTGCACTCTTTTTAACATTCTACCTCCATCAACAGTCACCTCCGATACATATAAATTACTTTCATCCATCTTCTTACCTTCATTTTTAGCTTCCCAATTTGCTAATGCAGATAGAAGTAATTTTTCCATTCTGTTAGAAGCTTCTTTTGGATTTAACTTTAATTCAGATAATGCACGTTCTGCATTCATACCTCTAATCAAGTCAGCAATAAGCCTCATTTTTCTTGGAGAAGTAGGACAATTATTAAGCTTTGCGAAGGCAATATTTTTTCTTGCCTCCTTCATGCTTTCTGCTTTTATTCTTTTTCTAGATCCCATTTAAATTATTTTTTTCTATTACCTCCATGACCCCTAAAAGTTCTTGTTGGAGAAAACTCACCTAACTTATGACCAACCATATTCTCAGTAACAAAGACTGGAATAAACTGTCTACCATTATGAACACCAATAGTTTTACCAACAAAATCAGGTGATATCATTGATGCTCTAGACCAAGTTTTAATTACAGAATTTTTTCCTGAATCATTCATTGCATCAACTTTTTTTTGCAACTTATAATGAATAAACGGTCCTTTTTTTAGTGATCTAGCCATATATTATTTCTTTTTTCTTCTTTCAATTATGTACTTATCTGAAGTCTTCTTTTTATCTCTTGTTTTATAACCTTTTGCAGGAACTCCATTTTTATTTCTAGGCAATCCACCAGAATGTTTTCCTTCACCACCACCCATTGGATGATCAACTGGATTTTTTACAGTTGCTCTTACATTTGGTCTTCTTCCTTGCCATCTACTTCTTCCAGCTTTACCAGAAATTTGTAATTGATGTTGAGCATTAGAAACAGAGCCAATAGTTGCTAAACACGTAACTAGTATTCTTCTAATTTCACCAGAGGCTAATCTAACAGTAGCATATTTACCATCTCTAGCCATAAGTTGAGCATATGACCCGGCACTTCTAACCATAATTGCACCTTGACCAGGCTGTAATTCTACATTATGAATAATTGTACCTAATGGTAAAGAACTTAAAGGAAGTGTGTTACCAACAGTTATTGGAGCATCTTTAGAAGAAATAACTTCCATTCCAACATTTAATCCCTCAGGAGAAATTATATATCTCTTCTCACCATCTACATAATGCAATAGAGCAATATTTGCAGTTCTATTAGGATCATATTCAATAGTAGCAACTTTTGCAGGAATATTAAATTTTTCTCTCTTAAAGTCAACTAATCTATATTTCTTTTTGTGACCACCACCAACATTAGCAATAGTCATCTTACCAGTATCGTTTCTACCACCTGATCTAGTATTAGGAACTAATAAACTTTTTTCAGGTTTAGATGTAGTAATAGCATCAAAAGATATTGCTACCTTATGTCTTTGTCCTGGTGTTGTTGGTTTAAATTTTC
>CAYNGO010000046.1:0-12886 GCA_964397025.1 uncultured Weeksellaceae bacterium | reverse complement strand
AGCATGTGTAATTTACACACTAACATTAACGATTTAAAATAAATAAAACGTATTCAAAACCTAAATAATGCAAGAAAATAAAAGAAAAATAATTAGAGCTTCTGTAATAATATTTGTAGCATTTCTGTTAGTAAAACTTATAATGAGCTTTAAACAGGATAATAGCATAAATAAACTTACAGAATCAACAAAACTTATTAGCACTGAACTAGTAAAATTATCAAGCAACACAATTAAGGTGCCAGTTAGTGGAAAACTACAAGCAATTAATGAAGCAAATATTGTTAGTGAGGGTAATGGAATATTTTACGGCAATCAATTTAAGTCAGGAATTAAATTTAAAAAAGGTGATACTCTTGGATATATTAAATATAATGAATTAGAAAATAACCTAAACAGTCAAAAAAGCAATTTACTGAATGAGGTTTCTAGATTAGTTTCAGAGATTAAATTTGATTATCCAGAATCATACAATTTATGGTTAAATTTTATGAATGGTATTCATTTTAACAAACCACTTCCAAGTTTACCAAAAATTGAAAGTGAAAAATTTAGAAATTATCTTTCTGGAAAAAACTTTTACACTTCTTACTACTCTACAAAAGCAATCGAAGAAAAAATCAACAAACATATAATAACATGTGATTTTGATGGAGTACTTAATGAGGTAAGTATAAAGTCAGGTACTCCTGTAGTTTTTGGACAAAAAATTGGGAAAATTCAAGACCCATCAAAACTTGAATTTGAGGCTAGTACTAATATTCAAAATACTCTTATGATTAGTAAAAATCAGGGTGTTGAAATTAAATCAGATGAGCTTAATGGAATATGGAAAGGGTCTGTGTCAAGAATTAATAAAACTATAGACCCATCTTCACAAAATATGAGTGTCTTTATTAAGACATCAAATAAAAATCTATACAGCGGCATGTATGTTTATGGAAACATATTAGTTGGAGAAAATAATGATTCATACTCAATTAAAAGAAGTCTACTTAACAACAACAAAATCTTTTTAATAATAGAAAACAAACTAATTGAAAAGGAGATAGAAATACTACAAATTTCTGAAGAAGATGTTATTATTAAAGGACTAAAAAACGGTGATGAAATCTTAAGTGAACCAATTAAAGGTTCATTCTCTGGAATGGAAATAAGAACAAAGAAAAAATAATGAGAGATTTAATAAAATATTTCATAAAATATCCAATAGCAGCAAATGTAATTATGCTTCTAATCATCGTATTTGGTTCGATGGGGTTATTTAATCTACGTAAAACATTTTTTCCAGAAAGGTCTTCAAAATTAATTTCTGTTCAAGCTGTATATCCTGGAGCATCGCCATTAGAAATAGAACAGATGGTAACCCTAAAAATTGAGGATAATTTAGATGGTATTACAGGAATAAAAAGAATCACTTCTAAATCTCTTGAAAATACAAGTAATGTAACTATTGAAATTGAAAACAATGCCAATAATCAATACGTACTTCAAGATATTAAAAATGCAATAGATAGGATAAGTTCTTTTCCTAATCAAATGGAATCTCCTTCTATATTTTTAATGGAAGATTTAAACCCTGCAATTTCTTTTGCAATTAATGGAGAGGTTAGCCTAAGGCAATTAAAAGTAATAGCAGAAAAAATTGAAGAAGAACTTAAAGCACTAGAAGGGATCTCTAAAACACAGATTTCTGGATATCCAACTGAAGAAATTGAAATTAGTGTGAGGGAAAATGATCTAAAAAGGTTTGACATCTCATTTAATGAAATTGATTTTGCTATTAAAAATGAAAATATAGATATTACTGGAGGAACAATTAAAACAAGTCAGGAGAATTATAAAATTAGAAGTAATAATAAAAATTACAAGGACAGTGAAATAAAAGAAATTGTAATTAAGAAAATTAATAATAGGATAGTTAAAATAAAGGATATTGCTGAAGTAAATAGAATTTGGAAGGATGTATCTAATCGTAAGTATTTTAATAATATAAAGGGAGTAGTAATTAATGTCTATAATACCAATAACGAAGACATCAGTATTGTTGCTGGAAAAACAAAAGCATATCTTAAAAATTTCAATGAAATAAATAATGATGTTAAAGCAGATATAATACAAGATAGTTCAATAATTATTGAACAGAGAATTGCTTTACTAAATAAGAATGGCATCATTGGATTTATATTGGTTCTTATTATACTAACCCTATTTTTACATCCAAGCTTAGCGGGATGGGTAGCTATAGCAATTCCAATATCTTTTGCAGGGATGTTTATACTAGCATCATATTATGGTATCACATTAAATGTTATTTCTTTATTTGGAATGATTATTGTAATTGGAATACTTGTAGATGATGGAATTGTAATTGCCGAAAATATATATCAGAGGTATGAAAAAGGAGAGGACCCTTATACTGCAGCTATTAATGGAACAATGGAGGTTTTACCAGCAGTTTTTTCAGCCATATTAACGACAATTGTTGCATTCTCACTTTTTTTTATGCTTGATGGGATGCTTGGAGACTTCTTTCCTGAAATGGGATTTGTTGTAATAGGAACATTAATATTCTCCTTAATTGAAGGGGCCTTTATTCTTCCAACTCATATTGCACACTCTCAAGCTCTTAAAGGAAAAGAGCCCAATAAAATTATTAAAAAAATAATAAATACATCGACAGCTTTTCTTGATAAGTTAAAAATCAAATATTATGAACCAGCACTTAAATTTTCTTTAAAAACACCATTCACGATTATTTTAATTTTTATATGCCTATTAGTCATTACAATTAGTGCAATGAATGCTAGCTTAATAAAATCAACAGTATTTCCAAATATTGAAGGAGATAACATACTAGTAAACTTAAAGTTTGAAGCTGGATCAAGTGAAGAAAAAACAGTAAAATGGATCAATTATATTGAAAATAAAGTGATTGCAACAAATACTAAAATTAGCCAAGAATATAATAACGGTAAATCATTATTTGTAGCCATTGAGAAAACAATTGGAAATACACAGTCTAGCGATGATTGGGCACAAGCTGATGCTCAAAGTTCAGAAAAAGCAGCACTTAATATTATCTTACTTCCATCTGAAGAAAGAAGTATTGGAACTTCTGATATTACCAATTTTTTAAAAGATGCTGTTGGAGAAATCCCTGGCGCTGAGTCACTATCTTTTGATGTAGCCGGTCCTTTTGGAAAAGCAATAAGCATTGCGCTATACTCTGAAGATAATGATGAATTAAATAATGCTGTTACAATTTTAAAAGATAAAATGAAAAAATTAGATGTTATGAAAAACATCGAAAGCAGTGATCAAAAAGGACTTAAGGAAATTGAATTAACTCTAAAGAAAAAAGCATATCAACTGGGTCTATCAACATCCGATGTACTAAATGAAATAAGAAAAGGTTTTTATGGATTAGAATCGCAAAGATTACAAATTGGCACTGATGAAGTTAAAATTTGGATTAGATATTCTAAAGAAGACAGAAACTCAATATATGATTTAGAGAATATGAGAGTCAAACTAGATGGAACAAGTTTTTTAGTAAGTGACCTTACAGATATTAATATTAAGCGGGGACTAGTGAGTATTGATCATCTTTATGGTAAAAGATCTGTGCAGATTAATGCCGATCTTCTTAATCCTAAGATTGATAATCCTATCACAATTACTTCAGAAATAGAAGAGTTTATTAATACAAATATCAAAACAATTTACCCTTCAATTAATCACTCAATAGAAGGGCAAATTAGATCTCAGGCAGAAACAGGAAATTCATTAAAATACTCTGGACCTATTGTTCTTATATTAATGCTTACTATTATACTTTTTACTTTTAGAAGTTTCTTACAAACATTTGCAGTATTTGCACTTATTCCATTTGGTTTTATTGGTGTAGGATGGGGACATTTTATTCATGATTTTCAACTTTCAATGTTTTCATACTTTGGTATGATAGCGCTTATTGGTATTTTAGTAAATGACTCGCTAGTTTTTATAAGTAAATTTAATAGTAATCTAAAAAAGGGCATGTTATTTGATGATGCTCTAATAACTACTGGACTTTCAAGATTTAGACCTATTCTACTAACCTCTATCACAACAATAGCCGGATTAGCTCCACTTATATTTGAAAAACAACTACAGGCTCAATTCTTAATACCTATGGCCATAGCAATAGCATATGGATTAATAATGGCAACTTTATTGACATTAATATTTTTACCATCATTATTAAAAATAATTAATAAAATCAGATACACAAAGGAGTGGCTATTTACTGGAAAGAAACTCAATCAAGAACAAAGAGAACCTTCAATCAAAGAGATGGAATATGAAAAATTATAATTTAAATCTAATGAAAATAATATTATCAATTTTCTGCATAATTGTATTAAATACAGCTAAAGCTCAAGAAGCTCTTTCATTAGAAGAAACATTTTCTATAGCATTAAAAGAAAATATTGATATTAAAATAAGTATAAACAATAAAGAAAAAGCTCAAAACCAAGCTAATATGGGAAATGCTGGTCTTCTTCCTAAAATTAATCTATTAGGTTCTGGATCATATAATGAAGGAGAATCAAGTATTGATTTTGCAACTGACAACTTCCCTAGCATTGCTAATGCTTCATCTGAATCTTCTAGCATAAATGGGGCTATTGAGTTTAGCTACAATATCTTTAATGGACTTGGCTCAATAAACACATATAAAAAACTAAATAAAGAAAGTAACCTAAGATCTGTTGAACTTCAAATAAAAATTGAACAAATACTAATAAAGAGTGCTAAACAATATTATGACATTGCATTTTTACAGGAACAAAATGCAATAAACCAGAAACTTGTTGAAATATCCTTAGAACGATATAAAAGAATAAAAACTCAAAATGAATTTGGAAATGCTTCGAAATTAGATTTATTAAGTGCTGAAATTGATTTGAATAGTGACAGTGTAAATCTTATTAACTCATCTATAGAATTAAATAATGCTAAGACAATATTAAATCAAATCTTAAACAGAGACATCAGTACAATATTTAAAGTCACGCCAACATTTGTACTAAATAAAAAACTGAAATATCCTGAGCTTGAAGACAAGGTTAAGAATAATAACAATAATATAATTTTACAACAACTAAGATTAGAGATAGCTAAGTCAAATAAAAAAATAAGTAATAGCAGCTTAATGCCTAGAATTGATTTTAAGGGTCAGTATGGATATAATAAAACAGAAAGCACTACCAGTCTTATAAGAGATCAAAGTAACTTAGGACTTACGGGATATATAAATTTTTCATGGAACCTCTTTGATGGATTTACAAAAAAAATTATATCAAGAAATGCGAAAATTGAAATAGAAAATAGCTCATTAGAACTAGAAGCTATTAGAAAAGAGATTGAAAAAGATTTAAATAACACATTCAACCAATATAATGAGAGTATCAATTTAATGGAAATTGAAAATAGAAATAAAGAAACAGCTGAAAAATTCTTTTCTCGAGCACAAGAACAATTCTATCAAGGACAATTAAGTAGAAATGATTTTCGTTTAGCTCAAGTAGATTTAAGCATATCACAAAGTAGATTAAACAAAAGTATTTATATAGCAAAAATAACAGAACTAAATCTTTATAGATTATCAGCTCAAATCATTAAAGAGTAATATAATATTATAATTTTGCTTTTAATGCAAAAGATGAAAATAGCAGTTATTGGCGGAGGAGCAGCAGGATTTATGGCTGCAGTGACAGCTAAAGAAAATAATCCTAATTCTCATGTCACTATATTTGAGAAATCAAACAAAGTACTTTCTAAGGTTTTGATATCTGGAGGAGGAAGATGTAATGTGACCCATAATTGCAAAAGTATATCACAACTTATTAAGAACTACCCCAGAGGTGGCAAAGAGTTGAAGAAATCATTTATTCAATTCAGCAATGCAGACACTATAGAATGGTTTAAAAAAAATAATGTTGAACTTAAAATTGAGAATGACAATAGGATGTTTCCTCAGTCAAATTCCTCACAAACAATTATTGATCTTTTTATAAATAAAACAGAAAAACTAGATATCAAAATATGTTTAGGAAGTAAAGTTGATACTATTAAACATTCAGAAGATGTAATTATTTTAAAAGTAAACAATAAAAATATAAAATTCGATAGATTAATAATATCAACTGGTGGATATCCAAAAATTTCGGGTTTTAAACTATTTCAAGAACTTGGATATAATATTAGCTCTCCAGTACCATCACTATTTACATTCAATATTCCACAAGATAATATAACGAAATTAATGGGTGTAGTAGTTGAGAATGCTTCTGCTAAAGTCAAAGGATTAAAACTCAAACAAAATGGCCCCATTTTAATTACTCATTGGGGATTAAGTGGGCCTGGTATTTTAAAATTATCTTCTTGGGGCGCAAAAGATTTATCTGATCTAGATTATCATTTTACTGCACAAATAAATTGGCTTTCAGAAAATGAAGAATTTGTGAGAGCAGAAATATCTAAACAATTATCATCTAATAAAAACATCTATAACAGCAATATATTTTCTTTGCCAAAAAGACTTTGGCATCATATTCTAGAAAAAGTAAAAATAGATGAACTTCAAAAATGGAATGTCTTAAATAAAAAACTTCGAAACAAACTCATTAACACGCTAGTAAATGATGAATTTACTATAAATGGAAAAACAACATTTAAAGAAGAATTTGTTACTTGTGGAGGTATAACACTAGATCAAATTAATATGACAACTATGGAAAGTAAAATTCATAAAAACATTTATTTCTCAGGAGAGGTATTAAATATTGATGCTGTAACGGGTGGGTTTAATTTTCAAGCAGCATGGACAACTGGATATCTATGTGGGAAAAACGCTTCCAAATAGCTTTAATTAACATCATGGTTTAGGATATGTGTATCAATAGTTAAGTAGCATCCTTTTCTCTACAGATCCATCCTCATAAATAAAAATAGAAGGCTCATTTAATTTTCCTTTTGTAACTCGACCAATTAGATTAATTCTTTTAATAAGTTTTTTATTATGATTATATTCAAAGAAAGAAGTGCCACTATTTAAAACATTAAAAGAAGCAACCATATCAGGAAGATGAGGAGTACAGACATATTCGTAAAGCCCTTCTATTAAAGGTATATATTCAAAAAAAGTATCTGAAGGAGCTTGCCATGTTTCATCAAAAGAAATAGCACCAAATGGAATATTTGATGATGTAATTGTATGCATCATAAGGGGAAAGTCAAGAGGTAGAAAATGAATGGTATCACCAAGTTCTATATTTAAAGATACTGGCATGAACTGCATATAACCATCCCATACAAGTATAACATGAATTTCGGATTTTATATTTAAGGATGATAACGAAAGCAAAATAATTAAAAGAATATTTTTCATGTATTTATTAATTAAAGATTGAAATATTTTTTTAAAAAATCGTTATAATTTATCAAACTAGAATCATTAGAAATATGTTTGGATAAAAAGAACTTTACAGTATCTTGACATTCTTCTTTAGAAAGTATTTTAGCAATAATAAGAAGAAAATCTTGATCCATTTTATATTCTGGAGCTGCAATTATTTTTTTAAAATTAGATAATAATTGTTGATTTTTTTCTTTAGCAGCTTGGAAATCTTTTAGATTAATTAGAACAAGAATTTCAAATATCAAAATATGAAATTGAATTGCTTTATCTAAGTAAAGAAAATCTTTTTGCAGAATTAACCTTGATAAGTTTTTTTTAGATAATTTAAATTTTTCTTGCTGAAAATATATTATTGATGTATTGAGATATATAAAAGAAGTATACGCAGGCATTTTCTGAATTACATCATTCTTACTAGCGATTTTTAAAATTTCTAATGATTTGTTTTTATTATCTATTGAATAATTAAGAACTAATGAGTTATAATAATAAAACAAATATTTATCCTCTAAATATGCGTCAAATTCTTTCATAGCTAGCTTTAGCTCCTCAGCATAAAATAATGATTTTTTATAATTATTATTTTGATGTAAGCAATTAGTTAAATATGTAAGTAATGTTAATTTTTCATCGTGATTACTTCTATTGAAAAAATTTTGTTCGTTAAATTCCTTCCATGACAATAATAAATAATCTTCTAAAGCACCATATTCTTTATTTTGTAACAATACCCTACTATACATCTTAAAAAGCCTCATTTTAAATCTAGGGCTATTAATGATAAATTTATTATTTTTTGTTTCTTTAATCTTATCATTAATTAAAGTAACTAATGTTGGATCTGATTTAGAAAAATTTTGCTTAGTCTTAATATCAAACATTATTTTTGCTAATAACATATCAATTTGATCAATTTCTCTAAGTAAATTAATATTATATTTTTTTAAGCTTATATACTTATCAATATCTATTAAAATTAACTCATGAGATAATTCAATAATTTCAGAATATACAATTGAAAGCATTTCAAACAATTCTTTTTCAATTGCTGTTTTCTCAGCTTTCAATAAATAATTAAAAGAAATATTTAGCTCCCCTTTATTTTTAAATATTCTAGATAATAGAATATAACTAAATGATTGAGATTGATTATCCTTAGAAATATGTTGCCATGTTAAAGAATTATTTAAATCATTATAAATCCTATTTTTTAACTGATAATAATTATTTGAATTAGATATCTTAAGTTTTATTAATATATCTTTTGTAGAATACTTATCAGATTTGTTTTTTCTTAAAAGATCAAATAATTCAACATCTTTACGAATACCTTTAGATGTAGAATTTGTTCGATTAACAAATAATTTATAAAAACGAATTTCGTCTTTGGTAAGGCAATTAATTATTTGGTTAAGATCTTTCAAAACAATTATTTATAAAGTAAAACATATTTTTTACCATTTCTAATATACATGGAACCTATAGGCAATGTATTTAAAGAATAATGTTGTCTACCATAAACATCATAAATAATTCCATTATCAATATTTTCTATAAAAATGTTATTAGTGTAAGTTGAAGTATTTAAAACATGAATAGAATTTGAACTAGAATCGGAGTTAATTGGAGTAATTGAGGAAGGCCAAATAACGATTAAATTATCACCTGCTTGCAGCAATGCTACTGTTGTTGCTGGTATATTTTGCATACTTTGGATATTCACACTTATAGAATCATTTGGTGCAAATCCAAGCAGCGAAGGATAAATAGTAATAGGAAATTGATAAATAGAATTAGGATTTATTACATTAGAATTATCAGCATGACTTCCATACCAAAGGTTTATTGGATTTGTTATTGTGAATGAGCCTGTATTTGTTAAAATAACATGAATATCAAAATTTTGGCCATAAGCAATGGTATCTTCACTGATATAAGTTTGAATATCAATAGAATATTGTGCATCTACCTTATTACTAAAGATAGATGCACAAAGTACTAAAACAACGATTAAAGGTTTACAATTCATATCTATTTAAAGAATTTCTTTTCAGTTGATCCATCATCATACATATAAAACAAAACTTCATTCTTTTTAAACTCAGTTTCTCTACCCATAATATCAACAATTTTTAAAAGTTTTCTATTGGAGACAGCTTGACCCAAATTATCTATTCCTGTTGCTCCAGGCTGTGAAGTTCTAAGGGCGATCCATGATCCTCCATCAAAGTAAACCAAGGTTGGATATAGACATATCCAACTCATTCCACTATTATCAATAATTGTAAGCTCTAATAAATAAATATTAGTATCTCCAATAGCTATTGCAAATGAAGGAGTTCCACTTGTAGATGTATTTCCAGTTGTTCCAGAAAATGTAAACTCTGTCCAAGTATAAAGAGCAAGTCCGGTATATCCTAAACTTGAAAGGTTAGTTCCAAGGGTTATAGAATCAACAGTAGAAGCTATCACTGAAACATTTAAAGAATCACAGAAAACATTTGACCAACTACTTGAACATGCTGCCTGGCATTGAGCTAATGATGAATACAGACCAGTACCTGTTCCTGGATCAAAACATCCAAATATTGGATCACAAACAAAAGTAGGTGCTGGTGGTTGAGCACCACCGATTGTCCATACATTTGAATTTGCATTCCAAACTAACCATTCGCAAGAAGAACAAACACTTCCTAGTTGTGGATTTACCCATAAATTATGTTGGTATAAACTATCATATAAATAGGCATTATAACAAACATATAAGGAGTCTGAAGGAAGACCAGTTGAAGGGCTAACATTTTGAACTGACAATGTTGAAGGAGCACCTTGCCATATCATCGGATAAAGACCAATATTCTGGCCGCCAGCGTCAAAAACATCCCAAAATGATAATGAATCAATTAATTCAGGAAATAAATTATTATTATTTAAATAATCTGATTGAAAGGAAACAACATTATAATCATTGTTAGCTTCAAATATATCCATTTGACTACAATCAAAAGTTAGATTTAATGAACCATTATAAGTATAAGAAGTTGCATATACACAACCAGTTGTAGTAGTTACAGTACAAGTATATGTTCCAGCAGATGTTGCTGTTGTAGTTTGATTAGTATCTCCATTTGACCATAGATATGTATCAGCATAATTATTACCACAACCACTAGTACCTCCAATATTATAAGTCCAGTTAGCTGATAAATTAGCTCCTGAAGCTAAAATTTGAAGATCTCCATATACACAAGGGTTTATAAAAATGGTAACCCCAACAGAATCTATATCCTGACAAAAGTTGAAAGTTGTAGAATCTAAATATGTTACAGATAAAGTAGCATACAATGGAAATGTAACGTTCGATAAATCTCCATAAGTATGACAAGGACTTTGTTGAGTGGATGTAGTACCATCTCCAAAATTCCAAAAATAAGAGACTGAGTAATTAGTTGAAAAGTTCGGAGATACCGTAGAACTATCAGAAAAATATAAAGTTCCGCTTGCCCCATTATTACTTATTGGGTTTGAATTACACTGAGCCTGAACGTTTATAAAGGCAATTACAGTAAAAAGAGTTAATATTAATTTTTTCATTATTTTATTATTATTTACATTTAAAAAGTAAAACATACTTATATTTTTTAATTCGCTAGCAAAAGTAAAACAATAGAAGCTTATTTGAATAAGAAAAAAATTAATAACTTACATATCCAGATCTCAAATATACTTATTTATATGAGTATATAACTTATAACTCCAAAATAAAAATTAAAGGAATCTATCAATAGTTTCAAAATCTAAATTTTGATTAGAATTGCTATTTAAAATTGAAGAAAATTGCTTAGAAAGATATGGACCCATAATAACTCCACGAGCTCCTAAACCATTAAAAATACCAATTTTTGGATTTTTTGGATGCAGACCTATTAGTGGCTTCCTATCTTTAACTGTTGGTCTAACACCCGCCACACTATTAATAAATTCATAATCAACATTCAAAATATCTTTTATTCTTTTATTTAAAAAATCTTGCCCTTCCTTTGTTAACTTATCTGTAAAATCTGTTCTATTGTATGTAGCACCGACAGTATATAAATAATTTCCTAATGGAATAATATAAACCCCTTTACTAATTACCTTATCAAAATACTCTAGAGAAGGTATTTTTATAGTCATCACCTCCCCTTTAGTTGGAGCAATAGGTAAATAATTAAAATAAGGATTATCCTTTACACGAAAACCTTCACAGAAAATAATAGCATCTGCAGTATAATTTTTGTAACTAATTTCTGAATCACTAAATAATGAGAAATCAAACTTTTCATTTAATAAACTATGAAATTTAGAGAAATAGTCTCTTGAAACATCAAGAAAACTTATCACATCTAAATGACCAGCAGGCTCTACAAGTGCACTTGAGAAAGAATCATTTAAAGAAGAAAATGAGTTTTTACTAAGTAATTCTTTTATATAAATACGCATACCTTCATTTTTGTATTTATCATTCCATTGATTATTTGTTTCAATAGAATCAAATAACCTAAGAATTGGTTTGAGCTTTAAAAAACTAGAATCTAATTTTTTTTCTAAATCTAGAAATCTATCTAAACACTTAGTCAAGTAATAAGAAGGCATTGCCTCAATACACCGCTTCATACTAATTGGATTAATAAGACCTGCAGCTACCCTACTTGCAGATGCTTTAAGATTTGAATCTATTAACAGAACACTTTTATTCTCTTCTATTAAATCATGTGCCAATAAAGTACCTGCTAGACCCTGACCAACTATTATAAAATCAAATTTTTTATTTAATGACAATTAATTTCTAGTTATTAATTATAAATATAAAAAAATGCCCTTACGATCATTAAGATTATAAAGGCACTTATAAAAAAAAGTAGTTCTAATTAAGAATAAGCTTTTTATTCACAACACCATTATCAGTTTCTATCTCCAAGAAATAAACACCCTTACCATAATTATCTAAACTAATTTGCTTAGTATACTCACCAATAAATTGTTGTTTATCTTCAGTATATACAATCTCACCTAAAACATTAATAATCTTAATATTTAAATCTTGTAGCTTATCTACATTAAACTTAACATTAAACATCTCATCAGATGGATTTGGATATACAGCTAAATTATTAATACTTACCCCGCCACTTAAACGAATTGACCCTGGTTGAGTCCAAAATATTGGAGAGGTCCATGTTGGTGATCTATAAGCAGTGATACTTGGATCACAGAATGTTCTACCCTGAGCCCTATACGCCTCTCCAGACTGAAGACCAAACTTATTTACAAAAAGAGTTGGATAATAAACTCCAAAACCTCCTGCTGTCTGCCAGTTAGCACCTGCTGTATCTACTCTTAAAGTAATTCTTGCAAAGACATAAGCACCTGTAGTAT
>CAYNGO010000045.1:0-12912 GCA_964397025.1 uncultured Weeksellaceae bacterium | reverse complement strand
CCCGTTTACACGCTTTCCAAGCGTGCGCCTTAAGCCACTCGGCCACCTCACCAAAAATCGTTGCGAATTTATAAATTAAATAGTCATTTCCCCGCTAAGGTTGGTTTCTATTTTTTTACTGAGATTTTTATGGTTTAATTTAGTTCCAAGAAGGAACATAAGCTTAGTTAATGCTGCTTCTGTTGTCATGTCATGTCCACTAACTACTCCAATTTTTTCTAGATTTTCACTTGTTTGATAATGACCCTGATTTACACTTCCGTATAAACATTGAGAGATATTTATAATAATCTTTCCTTTTTTAATTGCTTTCTTAAGTTCTGAAATAAACCAATCTTGTGTTGTTGCATTACCAGACCCAAATGTTTCAAGAATAATTCCTGAAGCTGAATTTAGTATTACTTGTACAACTTCTTGTTTAATCGAAGGAAAAAGCTTCAGTATGCACACATCATCTGACAGACTATTATTTATATTAAGCTTAGAATTACTTGGATGAAGTAGATATTGTTTTTTATATTTTATTTTTACTCCAGCTTGAGCTAGAATAGGGTAGTTGGGAGATTGAAAAGCATCAAAGTTATCAGCATTTATTTTAACAACCCTATTTCCTCGATAAAGTTGGTATTCAAAATATACACATACTTCTTTAATAATATTGCTTGCTGCTATTTCAATTGATGTTATAAGATTTTCTTTAGCATCTGTTCTGTTAATTCCTATAGGTAGTTGAGAGCCAGTAAGAATAACTGCTTTATTAATATTTTCGAGCATAAAACTTAGCATTGAGGCTGTATATGCCATCGTGTCTGAACCGTGAAGGATTACAAAGCCATCGAATTTATTGTAATTTTCATCAATACAATTTGCTAACTCAATCCAATAATTAATATTCATATTCGAAGAATCAATAGGATTACTTATTGTAATATGACTTAAAGCAGATCCATAATCTTTAAGTTCAGGAAAAGCATTTTGGAGTTCATCAAAATTAAACGGGCTTAATGTATTAGCCTTTTTTATCATTCCAATTGTTCCTCCAGTATAAATAAGTAGTATTTTTTTTATCATAGCTGAAAAAGTTTATATGCATTTTTGGTAGTTATTTCTGCTATCTTATTTATATCTATAGCATAAATATCTGATATTTTTTGGGCTATATTTAATATGTATTTACTTTCATTTCTAGTTCCTCTATATGGAGATGGTGTAAGGTAAGGAGCGTCTGTTTCTAACATAATATGTTCTAAACTTATTTGATTAAGATTTTTATCTAAACCTCCATTTTTAAATGTTACAACTCCACCAATACCTAAGTAGAAATCTTTTAACTCAATTACTCGTTGTGCATCTTCTTTATTTCCTGTAAAGCAATGGAAGATCCCTCTTAGTTCACTGCTATTTAGTTTTTCTACAATCTCTATTGCTTCATTAAATGAATCTCTTACATGAATAACAATTGGAAGTTTATACTTTTTAGCTAAATGTATTTGATCTTCAAAGGCTTTTTTCTGAAACTCTAGTGTAGATTTGTTCCAGTGTAGATCAAGACCAATCTCTCCGATAGCTAAAAATTTTTCTCTATCTAGCATATCTTTAACATGTGATATTTCTTTATCTATCGTATCTTCTTGTACACTGCAGGGATGCAGTCCAATCATGGGGAAACAATTTTTTGGATACTTTTTACTTAGAGACAACATCTGCTGTGTAGTTGTAGAGTCAATATTTGGAAGGAGCATTTTTGAGATACCATTATCAATAGCATTTTTAATTACACTATCAATGTCATTGTCAAACTGTGATAAATAAAGATGAGTATGCGTATCTATTAAGTTCATTATGCAATATTAGTTAAATTCTTTAGTTTTACATTCGTGTCAAAACCCTTAAAAATACTAATAGTACGATTTAGCTCTATTGGAGATATTGTATTAACAACTCCAGTTATTAGATCTCTTAAAAACCAATTAAAAGCTGAAATTCATTTTTTAACTAAATATCAATATCATTCTATTGTTGCAAGTAATTTTAATCTGGATAAAGTTTTTTATTTAAGTAATTCATTGTCACAAACTCTTAAAGATCTTAGAAGTGAGAATTATGATTATATAATAGATCTACATAATAATATTCGCTCTCAGTTTCTACTTGCTTTAGGCATTCCAATTACAAGATATTCAAAATCAAATTTTAAAAAGTTTATTTATATGAACTTTGGAGTTAATTATTTAGATAATGAACATGTTGTAGATAGATACATGAAGGCAATTAGTTTTCTTAATGTTAAAAATGATGGAAAAGGGCTTGATTATTTCATAAGTAATGATACTCAAGTAGCATTTGATGTTAGGCAGGATTTTATTGCTTGGAGCATAGGTGGTTCTAAGATTCAGAAGAAGTTATCTACTGATCAAATATCTCAAGTGTGTCGTAAAATTGATATGCCCATTATTTTATTAGGTGGTGAAAAGGAAAAGTTTGAAGCAGAGCAGGTTATAGGTAATTGTTCAGGAAGAAATATTTATAATTTATGCGGTAGATTATCTCTTGATCAATCGGCATTAATTATAAAAAATTGTATGATGTTATTAAGTAATGACACCGGGCTTATGCATATTGGGGCTGCTTTTAATAAAAATATAATATCTTTTTGGGGGTGTACGAAGCCAGATATGGGTTTTTCACCTTATGTTATCAGCTCTAGTTCAATTGAAATTTTATCTGAGAAATCAGAAAAACAGTGTTCTAAGCATGGGGATTCTTGTCGTTTTACAAAAGATGGTTGTGTGAAGCTGATCAATTCTGAAAAAATTTACGAAGCTGTTCAGAAATTCAGATCTTAGGTAAACAGAGCTTTTAGTTCAGTAGCATCATTTGCCTTCATTTTTCCGCCAAGAATTAAAGATAACTGTCTTCGTCTAAGAGCACCATCAAATCTTGTTTTTTCTAATGTAGTTTCTGGTATTACAGAAGGTACTTTGACTGGTTTTCCTAAGTTGCTTACTGCTACAAATGTATAGATAGCCTCATTGCATTTAGTTTTTTCACCTGATAGTGTGTCCTCAGCCCACACATCTAGAAATATCTCCATAGATGAGGTGAAAGATCTTGAAATATTAGCTTCTATTGTAACAATGCTGCCTCTTGGGATAGGATTGTTAAAACTTACATTATTTACAGATGCTGTTACCGATGTTCTATTACAATGTCTTTGAGCAGTAATAGCAGCAATAATATCCATCCAATATAATAATCTACCTCCCATAAGATTGTCTAAATTATTAGTATCATTTGGAAGTACTATTTCTGTAAGGATAGCACTTGATTCTTTAGGTGTTTTGCTTTGCATATATTAAATAGATAATATCCAAGCATCTGGATTTTCTTTTCTAATGCTTACTAAAGCATTAATAGCCTGGTTTTTAGTTGTAAAACTATCATAGCTTACTCTCATGATACTTTTGTTATTAATAATTGTTGAGTTATAGTTCCATCTATTTAATTTATTCATCATTTTAGTAGCGTTTTTTTCAACACTAAAGGCGCCAGCAATAATGTAATGTTTTTGCTCAACTAAAACAGGTTTCATATCAGTATTATCAATCTCAATATTTAGTATAGGTGTATTAACTTTTTTATTTATTTCAGCAATTGCAATGCTTGTATTTTCTTCTACTTCTGTATTAAATGGATTGAGATCTGCCATTTGAGTATAAATGCTATTGATATTTTTCTGCTGTGTTAAACTAACTAATGAGATGCCAATTAAAGGAATTAAAATTGCAGCAACTTTAAGTAATCTTTTTGAAGAAAAATTATTTTTTTGTTTGATAATCTTTAATTGACCTTCTATTATCTCTGAATTATCTCTTTTAACACTTGTGAAAACAGCTGACTGCATTCCAAAAGAATCAAGATTGTAATTGTTAGCAAGATCTTGAGTGAATACTATTGTATTATCATTTTTTAGTGTAAAAAGACCAATTTTGTTAAAACGTAATGATCTATATTTCTTTAAATTAGTTGTGTTTTTCTCCACAAATTTTAGAACCAAGTCTTTAGCTCTTTCTTGAGATATTTCTTCAGTTTTAGCAATCTGATTAATTAATAAACCATCATTATCAATTAGCTGATTGTTAAATAAAATTGAACGATTAGGTGGGGTAAGAAGACCAGTTTGTCTGTTAAGTTTTGATGTAGTATTACTACAAACAAAACCTCCAAAACCGATTAAAATAACACAATCATTAGTGTATAATAGTTGAGAAATATAGTGTTCAATTGTGTTTTTCATACTATACAAAAATAGGTAATTTTTATTATCTTTATTTTATGAAAAAACACCTTTTATTTACTCTATTTATTTGCTTAAGTTTAATTGCAAAATCTCAGGAATATATATACCTAAAATCTGGAAAAATCACTACTTTCAGTACTACAGAATTGAATCTCTCTTTAGAGAATAATTATTGTTTTTTAGTTCTTAAAACACTTCCTTCTCAGATTCAAAAAGAAGAAATGAAACTCTTAGGAGTTCAGTTTTTAGAATATCTACCGCAAAACACCTATATCATTAACTTGCCTAAAAACTTTAACCTCTCACTAATTGAAGATTTTGATATTATAGCTTTATTTAATGTAGCTCCTGAAAATAAATTGGATCCAAAAATTCAAAATAATGTTTTTCCTGATTGGGCTTTTAAAGATAATAATCTATCAGTAAAAATTCTCTTTTATAAGAATACTGATATTTCTTCTATAAAAAATATATTTGGTTCTTTAGAATATAGTCTTAATAGTACTAATGATTTTGGTAAAAGTGTTTCAATAACTATTAACTCTGATGATTTAGTAAACTTCTCTGCTCTTAATGATGTTTGGTTTATAGAACCTATAGATCCACCTTCTTTTAAAGAGAATAAAACAGCAAGAACTTTAATTCGATCTAATTCAATTAATACTAATTACTCTATTGGAAGACATTATAATGGAGAGGGTATAAATATAATGATGCAAGATGACGGCTTAGTAGGTCCGCATATTGATAGGCAAGGAAGAGTAGATCAGTCTTTTTGTAATGGATGTAGCTCAAGTGTTGGGGATGATCATGGAGATCATGTTTCTGGTACAATTATGGGAGCTGGAAATTTAGATCCAATAACAAAGGGAATGGCAGATGGTTCTTTTTTATATGTTTATGGAAGTAGTAATAATAACTATTATGATGTGCCAAACATTTATCAAAATAATGATGTTATAATTACTTCAAAATCATATAGTAATGGATGTAATGCGGGGTATACCTCTTTATCAAAAGATTTAGATGAGCAAATTAATTTATACCCTTCTCTTATACATGTTTTTTCTGCAGGTAATAACGGTAATTCAGATTGTGGTTATGGAGCAGGAGCAGGATGGGGTAATGTAACAGGAGGACATAAACAAGCTAAGAATGTATTGTGTGTGGCGAATTTAACACAAATTAGTAATCTGGCAGGCTCCTCGAGTAGAGGACCAGCAGCAGATGGAAGAATTAAGCCTGATATTGGTGCAAAAGGAACATCAGTGAATTCAACTCTTCCAAATAATACATACGATACCAAAACAGGAACATCTATGTCCTGCCCAGGTGTTGCAGGAGCTACTGCTCAATTATATCAAGCTTATAAGGAATTAAATTCTGGCTTCAATCCTCCATCAGCACTTATCAAATGTGTATTATTAAACTCAGCTGATGACATTGGTAATCCTGGTCCAGATTTTAAACATGGATGGGGAGAGCTTAATGCTTTTCGTGCTGTAAAGATATTAGAAGATAATCATTATGATTCAGGCACAGTCTCTCAGTCTACATCAAATAATCATGACATAAATATTCCAAGTGGAACTAAAGAGTTAAAGATCATGGTTTATTGGCATGATAAAGAAGCTAGTACCTCGTCATCCATTGCACTTGTAAATAATATAAATATACATTGTGAAAGCCCAACAGGTAGTATTATTAATCCTTGGGTTTTAGATCCTTCTCCAAATTTATTAAGTCTTAATGCGGATGCTGTTAGAGGTGTGGATTCTTTAAATAATATGGAACAGATTACTATTTCAAATCCTATTTCTGGAGTATATGACCTTACAGTTGTTGGATTAAGTATTCCTTTTGGTCCACAGGAATATTGGGTTTCATATGAATTACAATCAGAAGAAATTGCTATAACTTATCCAATTGGCGGCGAGGGTCTGGTACCTGGTGATTTTGAAATGATTAGATGGGATGCGCCAAATGACACAGCTTCTTTTATGTTAGAATATACAGTTGATAATGGCATTGTCTGGAATACTATAACTACTGCTACAGCTGTTAATGCTAATTATTATAATTGGCAGGTGCCTTCTAGTATTACAGATCAAGCAAGAATTCGAATTAGTAGAAATAATATATTTGATGAGAGTGATGCGAATTTCACAATAGTTAATGTTCCTAATTTATCTGTGAATTGGTATTGCCCTGATTCAATATATGTCTCTTGGGATTCTATTTATGGTGCAACAGGATATGAAGTAAGCATGCTAGGTCAGAAATATATGGATTCTATGACAACAGTTTTAAATAGTGGATTAGGAACTTATACCGCTTTAATTATCAACCCTAATCCTTTAAACACTAATTCATGGTTTTCAGTTTGTTCAAAGGTTAATGGGCAAAAAGGAAGAAGAGCTATTGCTGTAAATGCTCAGTCAGCCAATAATAGTTGTACAGCCCCACCAATAGCCTCATATCTGATTTCAGATTCTATTTCGTGTTCAGGAACTATTACTTTTCAAGATAATAGTTATGGTCTTCCAACTAATTGGAATTGGGATTTTGGGGATGGTAATGTTTCTAGTTTACAGAATCCTTCTCATACATATTTAAGCGAAGGGACTTATGACGTTTCTTTGAATGTGTCAAATTCTTTAGGTCAGGATTCAATAATTTTAACTGGTATTATTAATATTAATTTTACATCTCCGCCCATAACTATTAATGATACATCATACATTAATCCTTCATCATTTACACTATCATCATTAAGTAGTTCTGTAAATTGGTACCTAGACACTCTAGGTAGTCCAGCTATTTTTAGTGGAACACCATTTATCACCCCATTACTATTTAATAATACTACATATTTTGTTAGAGAATATGGAGGTCCTGTTAATATTGGTGGTCCAATCGACAATGCTATTGGTAATGGTAATTTTTACAATAATGATAGACATTTATATATTGATAATTATAAACAAAGTAAAATTATTTCAACTGATGTATATGCTGGAAATAGTCAGAATATAACATTTGAATTAAGAGATGATAATAGTCAAGTGCTTGAAGATACTACTATTTTTGTTCAGCTAGGATTGAATACTCTTTTTTTAAATTTTGATATGCCAATTATGAATAATTTAGAACTTGGAATTAGTTCCACAGGCTCTAACCTCTATAGAAACTCCTCTGGTGCTTCTTTCCCATATCTAATTGGAAATATTGCTAGTATTACTGGTCATAATTCTCCTTATGCAGAAGACAGTAATTACCATTATTTTTTCTATAATTTAAAAATACAAGAAACATGCCTATCTAACTACTCTTCAGCTGATGCAATTTTTATAAGCCCTTCAGCTACATCTGTAAAAGATAATTTAGATATATTAATATATCCAAATCCAGCTAAAGATAAGGTTGTTGTCAAATCAAATGATAATATAGAAAACATTAATATATATGATGCTAGTGGAAGATTATGTTTTATAAGTTCAAATCTTAATAAGCAATGTGAAATTGATGTCAGTTTTTTTTCGAAAGGTATTTATGCAATACAAATTATTAACAGTAAAAAATCTATTATTTCTAAATTAATAATTGAATAGTTTTATGATAGTTGATTTGAATAGTTTTCTAATAAATTATTAAGATCCTTTTTTGTATCAATTGCAATGCTATCAAAATCTGTTTTAGCAATTTTAATTTGATACCCATTATCTAACCATCTTAATTGTTCTAACTTATTTTTCACCTCATTTTCTGAATAAGGAAGTTTGCATATTTGAGATAGTATTTCAGATGTAAATCCATAAATTCCAATATGTTTATAGCTGTTTTTTTGTATTTTTTGCTGTGTTCTGTAAAATGAAGTAGCTATCATTTTCTTATTAAAACTTACTTTTACAGTATTTGGGTCTTCAATTATTTTATTCAAAGAAATTTTTTTTGCTAATGTTACAATTTCATTACTACTATCCTCAAAACAATTAATTATATTACTAATTTGCTTAGGGTTAATTATTGGCTCATCTCCTTGAACATTTACGATTATATCGTATTTTTTTTTAACTTTTTTTACAACCTCATTACACCTATCTGTTCCAGAAATATGAGTCTCCAATGTCATTATTACTGATCCGTTAAAAGACTTGACATGATCATATATTTTAGTATCATCAGTTGCAATTATAATATCAGTAATTTCTTTGCATTTTTTTACTTGCTCGTAAACTCTTTGAATCATAGTTTTACCATTAATATTAATTAATGGTTTACCTGGAAATCTTGTAGAGTTAAGTCTGGCAGGTATAATTACTAAGCTTCGCATTTTGTTAGATTTTAACACTTAGTTGTAGCGCCATAGTCCTTGGAGGCTTCATGTCTGCTGGTCTACTCATGTATTCTCTATTAAATAGATTATTAATAATAAGGCTTAGTTTTGAGTTTTTATCTAAATTATAACCAAACCTTAAATCAAATATAAGATCACCATTTTTAAATTTTTCTCTTGCATCATTTATACCATTAATAAACTCTTCATTCAACCACTCATCAGTAAAAATTTTGTCAATATTTTTCATAAAATCATTATAACGAACGCTTGTTCCAATTATATAATCTTTAAATAATAATTCTACATCAATTTTTGCAATATGCTGATACCTGTATTTAAGAATTGAAGGATCTGAACTTGAGTTTCTATAAGTTAGTTCTGGACCTATTAGCTCTCCATTAATGTAAAGTTCACCAATACTTTCTGTATATACTTCATCAGGATATAGTGAAATAGGAATCATATATGTATAGCCTCCAAGAATATTAATTATTAGATCTTGATTTATGTTTCCTTGTCCATTCATGCTAAACTCAAGTCCACTAATTTGTGTTGAGCCAACATTTACTGATTTAAATCCTAATCCGTAGAAAGGCATTGTTAATGGGTCTCCCCATTGACCAAAAGTAAACTCCATCATATCATTGTATCTCATTACAAATGCAGCTAAATCAAGAAACCCTACCCATTTATTTATTTTAATTTTTTGTTTAATACCTAATTCAGCGCTCCATCCAGTTTCTGGTTTTAATTCAGGGTTTGCATATATTTCAATACCAGAGGCATTTGTAGAAACAAATAATTCTGCCATTGATGGAAATCGATATCCTTGTCCCCAAGATGATCTTATAAAAGTAGTATTGCTTAATTTATAGTTTAAACCTGCTCTAAATACCGGACTTCCAGTTGCGAAATGATTTATAGAATCACTATTAATAACATATTTTTTTTCAGAATCAAGACTGAAGTATTCGTACCTCGCTCCAGTAGATATGTTTAGTCTTCCAATTTTTTTATCAATTTGACTGTAAAAAGCATGATTTTTTCGATAATTACTTCCTTGAAATGTTTCTGAATTAGCATATATAATTTCGTTGGTTGTTCCCGTTGTAAAGCTTATATTATATTGTTTTATATTTTTTTGCCATTTATAGTCGCCATAATAAGATTTTGATCTATTGTCTTTATTTAATGTATCGCCAATAGTTGTATTGTCATTAATCACTTTAAGGAATCTTGTTTTAAAGGAATGTCGGTTATTTCCTTTAATATAAGTTATATAAGGGTCAATATTATATTTATCTCCACTTGTTGTTGTGACCTCATTATTTAAAGCTATATAAGCCCTGTCTAACCCATCCCAAATAATAACAGATGCTGTTTCTTGGAATAAGAAATTTGCATTAACCCCATAGCTTAAGCCTTTGATTTGCTTGCTCTTGTATAAAGAGTTAATGTTAAATCTTTTTCTTTTATTTTCTTCCCCTTTTCTGTAACCATCATCTTCAAAAACATTACCACCAAGTGAAATATCTAATTGTTCTAATTTAATTGATTGCATAAATTCAATTCCTTTAAAAGACCTTCTTTTGTCTCCATTCCAATTTAAAGCTGTTCTTTTAGGAAAATCAATTAATCCAGCGTGTATATTTACTTTAGTAAATCCGATACCGGGGTTTTTGTCTATTTCTGATTTTTTAGGATATGAAGTTCTAATATTAACAATTCCATTTAAAGCTGAGGATCCATATAAAGCTGAAGAAGCCCCTTTTATTATTTCTACTTGATTAATATTCTCAGTGGCTATTAAATTCCATTGTACTTGCCCCGCATCTCCTGAAATTAAAGGCATATCATCTACTAAAACTAACACCCTTGTACCGGTGCCATAACTCCAACCACTTCCTCCTCTAATATTAGCTTGTCCATCAGTTATATTTAATCCTGGGATTTGTTCCATAGCTGTTTGAATATTTGAAGTATTTTTATTTTCAATAAGACTAGGCTTTATAACCTCCATTGATACAGTTGTTTCTTCAATTTTTTGATTGAATTTTCCAGCAGAAATAACCACAGTGTTAAGTTGCTCTGATGAGGGGTTTAGTTGAAGGTTAATTGTTAAATTAGAATCTGTTTGAGTATTAATTTCTTTTATTATCTTTTCATATCCTATATATTTAAAAGTTATTTTTTGATTACCGGAAGAGATTTTAAGAAAATAATTACCATTTATATCAGTGGAAGTCCCGATATTATTTGATATAATATTTACACCAATAAGAGCTTCTTTGGTTACTTTATCAACTATAGTTCCTTTTAGCGTTTGCGCATGTGCTTGTTTGCATAAACTGAATACTAATATCAGAATAAATAATTGTCTCATTAAGGTTTTTTAAAAGCTTTACAAATATAAAAAATGAAAATGGATGATTTTAAAGTTTGGTTTTTATAAAAAAAATTTACATTTGCGAAGGTTTTTTAAACTTTAATACTACTAAAACACAAAAAAATGAATGATAATTTAAATGGATTTATCAAATGGGTTAAGGACCTAAATCCTGGAGAGTCAGAATTTCTTCAAGCTGTAGAAGAAGTTGCTGAGGTGATAATTCCATTATTAGAAAAGAATCCTAGATTTAAAGGCAAGAAAATTCTGGAAAGAATGGTTGAACCAGAAAGAGTAATAACATTTAGAGTTCCTTGGACAGATGATCAAGGCGAAATTCATGTCAATAGAGGTTATAGAATTGAGATGAATTCTGCAATTGGTCCTTATAAAGGTGGTTTGCGTTTTCATCCTTCAGTAAATTTATCTATTCTAAAATTTTTAGCTTTTGAGCAGGTTTTTAAGAATGCCCTAACAACACTTCCGATGGGTGGTGGTAAAGGTGGGGCGAATTTTGATCCTAAAGGAAAATCTGATATGGAAATTATGAGATTCTGCCAATCTTTCATGACGGAGTTATGTAGACATATAGGTCCAAATACTGATGTTCCAGCTGGTGATATTGGTGTAGGAGGAAGAGAGATAGGTTACATGTTTGGACAATATAAAAGAATAAAAAATGAATTTACTGGAGTCTTAACTGGTAAGGGATTAGGATGGGGTGGTTCATTAATTCGTACTGAAGCAACTGGATATGGTAATGTTTATTTTGCCCAAAATATGTTGACTGTAAATAAAGATTCTTTTAATGGTAAAGTTGTTGTCATTTCAGGATCAGGAAATGTAGCTCAATACTCATGTGAAAAAGCTACTGAGCTTGGGGCTAAGGTTGTTACAATGTCTGATTCTTCAGGATATATCTATGATAAAGATGGTATTGATTCAGAAAAATTATCATTTATTATGAATCTTAAAAATGTTAAAAGAGGTAGGATTAAAGAATATGCTGATCATTATGGATGTGAATTTCATGAGGGAAGACCTTGGGGGGTGAGTTGTGATATAGCACTACCTTGTGCAACTCAAAATGAACTTAATAAACTTGAAGCTAGTCAGCTAGTTGATAACGGATGTATTTGTGTAGCTGAAGGTGCTAATATGCCATCTACCGCTGAAGCTGTTGAGGTTTTTTTAAATGCTAAAATATTATTTGCCCCTGGAAAAGCATCAAATGCCGGAGGTGTTGCTACCTCGGGATTAGAAATGTCACAAAATTCTTTAAGGATGAATTGGACTCGTGAAGAAGTTGATACAAAGCTTAAAACTATAATGAACGATATTCACTCTCAATGTGTTGAACATGGAAAAGAAGGTGATTTTATTAATTATGTTAAGGGCGCTAATATTGCAGGATTCTTTAAGATTGCAGATGCTATGCTTGATCAAGGAGTGGTTTAATGTTGTTTCATAATTTTTTTGACAACAATAGTTCGTTATTAATTGATTCAAAACAAAAATATTCTAAATGATAGGAGAATTTCAAAAGCAATTAAAAGATGAGTTAGAAAGGATTGCTGATGCAGGATTGTATAAAAAGGAACGAGTTATCACTAAACCTCAGTCAACAGAAATAGAAGTTAGTACTGGAAAAAAAGTATTAAATTTTTGTGCTAATAATTACCTAGGATTATCTTCTCACCCTGATGTAGTTCAAGCTGCTAAAGACGCTTTAGATACTCATGGTTTTGGAATGTCATCTGTGCGTTTTATATGTGGAACTCAGGATATTCATAAAGAGCTTGAAAAGAAAATATCCTCTTTTTTATCTACTGAAGACACAATTTTATATGCAGCTGCATTTGATGCAAATGGAGGTTTATTTGAACC
>CAYNGO010000044.1:0-12946 GCA_964397025.1 uncultured Weeksellaceae bacterium | reverse complement strand
ACTTAGTATTCCAAGATGGAGCACCAACTTCTCTATATCTTACAAAGTATTTCCATACCATACAGTTAACATCATTCATATTATTCCAACCAATCTTAGCACGAGTGTCAATTACATCAAATGAGAACAAGCCGTCAGGTTTTGGAGAAGTACAGTTTGAACTATAAGTACAACTACCATCATCTACACAAGCAGAAGAATCGTAGTTTAAAGCTAATGGATCTGTACACCCGAAGTAATAAATGCATGAGCCATCATCAATTGATGCCATAGGATCATAATTACAAGAAGTGGAGTCAGTACAACCAATATAAATACAAGATCCATCATCATATGTAGCTCCAGCGAAATAATTAATAGCATTAGGGTCTGTACATCCATAAATTCCTGCTATACAAGAACCATCATCAACATTTGCAAGAGGATTATAATTCTGTGCTGTAGAATCAGTACATCCATACACGATTGCAATACATGAACCATCATCAATTGTAGCAAGAGGATTATAATTAAGTGCTGTAGAATCTGTACATCCATACACATCATACAAGCAAGATCCATCATCTATATTTGCTAAAAGAGAATAATTATTTGCTAATGAGTCAGTACAACCATAAACTCCTGCAATACATGAACCATCATCAATAGTAGCTAGAGGGTTAAAGTTAAATGCAGTAGAATCTGTACATCCATATACATCATAAAAGCAAGACCCATCATCGGTATTAGCAAGTGATGAATAATTATTTGCTAAGGAATCTGTACAGCCATATATTGGAGCTATGCAAGAACTATCATCAATTGTTGCTAATGAATTATAATTAATAGCGTTAGGGTCTGTACAACCATAAACATCATATAGACAAGATCCATTATCTACTAAAGCTAAAGGATTATAGTTTAAAGCCAAAGAATCAGTACAACCTGAAAGAAGCGGAAGTGAAAGAGATAAATTATCTACCAATACATAATTAATTGTCGTAGGATTATTAGCACTTGCTCCATATTTATTTGCAGATTCAAAAGTAATATAAGGAATAGATCCAGCGTATGCACTAAGATCATAGGTCAAAACAGTACCTCCTCCTGGACTATATGGTAAAGTAGTATTATTATAGGATGAGTTACCTAAATTATCCAATACTATATTACTATCAACTTTTAACCTAAGCCAAGAAAATGGACTAAAATAGACGCTAGAAAACATTGAGGTTTGAAATGTCAATGTAATAGTATCATAGCTTCCTGCAGATGATAAATCAATACAAAATGATGCAGAACTAACATGCTCAGTATTTGCAAATGCTTGCGATTCTGTAAGGTATGAACCCCAATTATTATTTGTACCTCCATCAAATTGTAAACTTACAGTATCAGAAATTGCATTATTATTAGTTAAAATGACTGCTGACTCAGCCCTTGAAATAGTAGTCCAGCCAATAGATGATAAACTATTAGATTCAAAATCTTCATTATATCCAAGAGTATTACAAGAATAGTATACACATGAACTATCAGAAAAATTACATCCTTGACAGTAATTAGATGCATATATATCTGTACATCCAATAAATAAGCAGGAACCATCATCAACTGTTGCTAAAGAGTCATAATTATCAGCAAAAGGATCTGTACAACCAAAAATTGGACCTTCTAAAAACCTCAATAAATCGATAGAAATATCAGATGTATATGAAGTTCCAGTTTCAGCTTGAACTCTAACAGATATATTAGAAGAATAGGCACTTAAATCAACATATACTTGAGACCATTGATTGCCTTGATTTCCTGATAAACTCCATTCCTGAATCCATGTAGCTCCACTATCAGGTGAAACATCAATACTTAGAGTACCCATTGTAGCACCATACATATGATATGCAAAGGATAATGAAAGTTGACTCCATTGACTTGGGTCAATACAAGGAACATACATAATCGCATCAGAATTAGAACCTCCAAAAGAAGACTCTGTATACATATAATACGAACCATCATAAGCTCCAGATGGGCCTGTGTTAAAAGAAGGAGTTCCACCAGAACGATTCGTCCAATCAACAGTATTATTTGGATCTATCATCCAAGTAATTCCTTGTCCTGATTCAAAACTCTCAGTAGTATCAACCTCTATACAATCATATAAACAAGAGCCATCATCAATAGTAGCTAGAGAATCATAATTATTTGCTAATGGGTTCATACATCCAATGAGTACTGGAAAACACATATTTCCAGAATATGGAGCTCCTCCAGAAAGCAATACAACTCCGCTTGAATCTGTTAGAGTCCACGAAACTTCATTTTGCCATGTACCACCGTTACATGTTATAGTATAACAGTCAGCTGGAGCACAAAAAGAAGAAGTTCCAAAAGAACCTGAAGATAATGTTGAAGTGAAGAAGGTTGATCCATTAGAGCTAGTCATTACAAAATCATTGCCATTCCATCCATCTCCATAAGAATCATACATATTTAAAGTTAACTGAGTACAATTAGAAAAATAGCAAGAACCATCATCAATTACTGCTGTTGAATCATAATTATCAGCTAATGGATTCATACAACCAGTAATTGGTAGTTCCATAAATCTTAATAAATCAATTGAAATATCAGAAGTATATGAAGTTCCAGTTTCAGCTTTTACTCTAACAGAAATTGATGTTGTATAAGCACCTAAATTAACAAATGTTTCATTCCATTGATTACCCTGATCACCTGAAATAGATAGCTCTTGTATCCAAGTCGCCCCACTATCTTGAGAAACCTCAATACTTAAATCACCCATTGTAGCGCCATACATATGATATGCAAAAACTAAAGACAATTGACTCCATTGACTTGGATCAATACAAGGAACATACATAATAGCTTCTTTATTTGATCCAGAGCCTGAAGATTCTGTATACATGTAATAAGAACCATCAAAAGCAGATGAAGGACCAGTGTTATTTGAAGGTGTACCTCCAGAACGATTAGTCCAATCAACAGTATTATTTGGATCTAACATCCATGTAATTCCTTGTCCTGACTCAAAACTCTCCGTTGTATCAACATTTATACAATCATATAAACAAGAACCATCATCAATTACTGATGTTGAATCATAATTATTTGCTAATGGATTTGTACATCCTGTAGTAAATAAACAAGAGCCGTCATCAATATTTGCTAAAGAATCATAATTTAAAGCCAAAGAATTCATACAACCTAATAGGAAAGGCATACAGATAATATCTGAATATGGAGCACCTCCTGAAAGCACTATAACCCCACTTGAATCTGTCAAGGTCCAAGATATTTCTCCTTGCCATGTACCACCATTGCATGTTATAGTATAACAATCATTTGGAGCACAAACAGAAGAAGTTCCAAAAGAACCTGAAGATAATGTTGAAGTGAAGAAGGTTGATCCATTAGAGCTAGTCATAACAAAATCATTCCCATTCCATCCATCTCCATAAGAATCATACATATTTAAAGTTAATTGAGTACAAATAGGATATATACATGACCCATCATCTAATGTTGCTAAAGAATCATAGTTTAATGCTGTCGAATCAGTACATCCATAAACTGGTAATGCATTTGCAATAATCACCCCCTTCATTCCCAATAACACATGGGGTTGACATACATAATAATAAGTTTGATTGGTTGCTGGAATAAATGTTCCAGTATCACCAAAGGCAATACTAAACCCTCCATTTGATAAGGTGCCATTACCTAAAAATGTAGATTGACTTACCTCAACAGCATTATGGGAAGGACCCATAATTAAAGTAACTGTATCACCCACATTTACAATAAGTGTATCAGGAGAAAAATACATTCCTGGAGTAGTGATAGTTTGAGAATTTAAATTATTTAAAAAGGAGAATAATACACATAAAATTAGTAATATTTTTTTCATTGCAAATGATAGATTTATTTATTACAAATATAGCTAATAGAAAAACCTAAAAGGTTAATTTTTTAAGCAAATTATTTCTTAAAAAATGTAAGAAAATAAGAGAAAATTTATCTACTAAATTTGAAAATACTAGCGAACGATAACTTTATTAATCACTAAATAATTAGTCTCAAACATGTAAGAAATAGATTGATCATTTAAAAGTAATTATACATATTTTTAAAATACTCTAAAAAAAACTGATTTGGCATTACTTATTAACCACCAAGATTAAATCCAACTATTAATGATAAAAGAGAACCAGTATTATATTCTTGTTCAACATCTCTATTTTCAATAAAATATCCATTTGCATCAAAAATTGATTCATTAAATGATCTAGTTTTATTTATTCCTGGACGGAAAGCAATATTTATAGGTAAATTTATCTCACCAATTTTAAAGTTATAACCAACTGCTAAAACTGCACCAATTCCAGATAATGATAAGTTGGGACCAAAAGCAAACTCTAAGTTACTAGATGTTCTAATTCCAACAAGTGAAGAAACTGAAGGTAAAAAAAGTCCTTTCTCCATACCACCAACTAAAACAATCCATTCAACTAATCCAGTAACATCATAGCCATCAGCAAACCTTGTTTCCCATTGCCAACCATATTGAGTTAAAAAAGCGTTTCCTTCTTCACCAAAAAGACCTTCATCTGAAAGAGCGTCAATGTCTTTTGTGTTTATAAAGTCTGCAACAGGACCAGCACCAATAAAAGTAAAACCAATTCGAGGTCCAGATAATTTATCTGTTTGAGCATTAGTAGTTAATAATAAAAGAAATGCAGATATAGTGAAAATAAATTTTTTCATTTTGTTTAATTTTTTATTTAATAGCACAAATATATAGTAGCTAAAATTAGTTACTATGTATTGCATAGTTTATCAAAATTTCAACAAAATAAAAGAAGCCTTTATAATACGTGAATTATAAAGGCTTCTTTTTTAAAATATAAATCTTTTACTTAACAAAGAAATATCCTCTCATCATCATAGCATGTCCGGGGTAACTACAAAAGAACTCATAATTTCCTTTTTTGGGAGCTTGAAACTCTAACACAACTGTCTCTCCTGGCTTAGCAAGCTTAGAAGCAGCAATAAGATTTTCATCTTCAGGAATAAATTCTTTAGCGCTACCTGCTTCTGTTGCTTTAACAGCTAAATCCTTACGTTTTCCAAAATTGACAAATAATATGTTATGTAACATAGCAGCATCAACGCCTTCATTTTTTAAAGTGATTCTTACCCAAGAATTTTCTTTTACTGTAATATTCTCAATATCATACTTCATGTCTTGCATAGTATTACCAATTGCACTAATATTAAATTCTTGCCAAACAATTTCTTTAGAAGATTCTACAACATTTTCATCTGTTTTTTGATTAGGTTCTGAACCACAAGCTACGATAAAGAGTAAGCCTATTATAACTACAATACTTTGATTTAATAATTTCATGTTTATTTATTTATTTATTTAAAAATTTCGGGCAAAAATATTAATAAAACTGACTTAAGACTTTTTTTATATAGTTTTTTTTAAATTAAGTTATGCACAATGAGTGTTGGTTTTTTAAAGAGAGTAAATGTTAATTTATGTAGACATATATTTAAGGGATATTAATAAATAGAAATTATGTTCGTATCTTTGAATTATAAATTACTACACTTTAGAGTTATATTATAATTAACTCTCAATACTACAAAACCCCTTTACATTATTTTACAAAAATATTTATGAGATTCGAAGAATTAAATTTAAACACTTCATTAACAAAAGCTATTAAAGAGCTTAATTACTCATCCCCAACATCAATACAAGAAAAGGCAATTCCTATTATTCTTAAAAAACATGATGTTCTTGGAAGTGCACAAACAGGTACTGGAAAAACAGCAGCATTTGCCCTTCCTATTTTACACCATTTAATAAATGAAGCAAACAATCATAATAAAAAGAAAATTAAAACCTTGGTTATTACCCCCACAAGAGAACTTGCAATACAAATTGCTGAGAACTTTACACTTTATGCTAAATACAGTAATATTACAACCACTGTTATATTTGGTGGAGTTAAACAAGGAAGCCAAACTGATGCCTTAAATAAAGGGGTAGACATACTTGTTGCTACTCCAGGAAGATTATTAGATTTAATGGGTCAGGGCTATATCTCATTAAAAGACATTAGCTATTTTGTTTTAGATGAAGCAGATAGAATGCTTGATATGGGATTTATTAATGATATTAAAAAAGTATTAGAAAAACTACCAAATGAAAGGCAATCATTATTTTTCTCAGCTACTATGCCAAAGAATATAATTGATCTTTCTAATAAAATTTTAAAAAGCCCTCAAAAAATTGTAGCTCATCAAAACTCTACAACAGCAGAAACAATACAACAGTATATTTATTATACAAATAAATCAACTAAAAAAGATTTACTATTTCATATATTAAAGAATAAAGATATTAAGCAAATACTCATATTTTCAAGAACAAAGCATGGTGCTGATAGAATTGTCCGAACTTTAAAGAAGAAAAAAATTAATTCAGCAGCAATTCATGGAGATAAATCACAAAGCCAGAGGCAAAGAACTCTAAAAGAATTTAAAGAAAATAAATTAAGAGTATTGGTAGCTACAGATATTGCTGCAAGAGGAATTGATATTGACCAATTAAACTATGTACTTAATTATGATATCCCTAATGAGGCAGAGACATATGTTCATAGGATTGGAAGATGTGGAAGAGCGGGAAATAAAGGAATTTCAATTTCAATTTGTGAGCCAGAAGAAAATACATATGTAAAAGATATTGAAAAGTTAATAAGTAAAAAAATAGATATTGTTAATGATAATCCTTTTAAGCAAACGGAAAAACCAATGAATAATCAGCAGAGAAAAGAATTTGAAAAAGAAAAGAATAGAAAAAGGCAAGAGTTTTTTAAGAATAGAAAAAATAAAAGAAGATAAAAAAGATTAATTATTTACCTTATTAAATATTTCATATTCCAAAGACCCAACATACATTCCACTTATTATTTTTAATATCTGATCAGTAAATTCTATCACACAATCTGTTCTTTCAAGATTTATTTTTCTACCGTTATATGAAATAATATATTCTAAATCTATATTAAAACATACACTACAATGAAAATACTTTTCAAGAATATCTAAACAACTTAACTTGCTATTAGTATATAATAACTTAAAATCTTTCTCAGAAAAATGAGTTCCAATCTCTCTTTTACTATTTCTAAATCCATTATAAACTTTAGCAATACCTATTGACATGATTTATATTTTACTCTGGTACGTAAATAACTCAAAGTATCTTCCTTCGCTTTTAATTAATTCATCATGAGTTCCTCGCTCAGAAATCTTCCCTTGTTCAATAACTAAAATTTGAGTTGCTTGTCTTATAGTACTTAAGCGATGGGCAATAACAAATGTAGTTCTCCCTTTCATGAGCTCAGCTAAACTTTTTTGTATTAATGATTCACTTTCAGTATCTAAATTAGAAGTTGCTTCATCTAATATTAATACTCTGGGATCTGCTAGCATAGCCCTAGCAATAGCAATTCTTTGTCTTTGTCCACCAGATAACTTCACACCTCTCTCACCAATTAAAGTATCTAAACCATCATCAAAACGATCAGTAAACTCATTAACATATGCAGCCGCTACAGCTTGAACAACTTTATCTTCACTTGCGTTAGGTCTAGGAAACATAATATTTTCTCTTATTGTTCCCTCAAACAAGAAATCGTCTTGAAGAACAACTCCTAGCTGACTTCTAAATGAATTTAAGCTTACTTTTGAAATATCATTATTATCAATCAAAACAACGCCTGAGTCAGGATTAATAAAACTAGCTACTAATGATGCAATAGTTGATTTACCAGAACCTGATGATCCAACCAAAGCTGTTACAGTACCTCTTTTTGCCTGAAAACTGATATTATGGACAACTTCTTTACCCTTTTCATAGGAAAAAGAAACATCTTTAAATTCAACATCACCAATTATTTTATTTAATTCAACTTTCCTAATCTCCTGATTAGCTTCAGACTGCATATTCATCAGTTCCTCAGTTCTATCAAGACCAGCAAAAGCCTCAGTAAGTTGACTACCTATGTTACTCATTTGAATAATAGGAGCAATCATAAAACCAAGTAATAAGGTAAATGATAAAAAATCACCAGTTGTTAGAGTCCCTTCAATTATCATGGCACCACCCATCCCCATAATACCTACTGAGGCTAATCCTAATAAAAAAGCTGATGAACTAGTAATTACAGCTGTAGCAGTCAAACTCTTCTTGACATTTTGAAATAAACGATCAACACCTTTTTCAAAACCTATATTTTCTTGTTCTTCAGCATTAAAACCTTTTATAACACGAACACCATTCATAGTTTCTGTTAATCTTCCTGTAACCTCAGCATTTATAACTCCTCTTTTTCTGAAAATAGGACGAATATATCTAAAAGCTTTAAGGGCAATAAATGCAAATAATAATACAGGAGCAAGAACTAACAATGTCATTTTAACACTTATATTAATTAATAAAAAGAAAGAGATAATTGCTGTAATTGTTCCCCCAAATAGCTGAACAAGACCAGTTCCAACAAGATTACGAACCCCTTCAACATCTCTCATTATTCTTGAGACTAATGCGCCAGATTTATTATTATCAAAATATGAAATAGGTAATGAGAGCACCTGCTTTTGTACTTTAGCTCGCAGTTTAGAAATTAGTAATTGCGCCTCAACACTTAAAAGACGAGTTAATGAAAAAGATGTTAAAGCTTGTACTAAAATAGCTCCAGTTACAACTAGTATAAGCGCAAACAATGCATCAAAATCTTTGTTTGGAATAATTTCATCCAATAACTCTTTACTCTTTAATGGAAGTACTAAACTAGATAATCTGCTAATAACAATAAGAACTAAGCCAACAGAAACAATCCCTCTTCTTGGCCAAATAAATTCTTTAAATGCCTGATTAACTGTTATTTTTGACTGTTTCATTTTTTAAAATATTTTAATCAAATTTATGATATAAAACATAAAACCTATTGTTTTTAATTACATTATAAAAAAAACTTATGATGATATAAAAATAAAGATGAAATTTTAAAATACAGGAAGGCTAAATTTATAAATTTGTTAAATAATAGATAACTTTAAAATGATAGAATCACAACCAAATAATCCACTACATGGAATTAAATTAGCTGAAATAATTGAATATTTATACGATGAATTTGGTTGGGTAGAAATGGGAGAAAGGATTAATATTAACTGTTTTACAAATAATCCAAGTATAAAATCGAGTTTAAAATTTTTAAGAAAAAATCAATGGGCAAGAGATAAAGTTGAAAAATTATATTTAAACACTATTAGATAACTATAAAAAAATAGCCTTGATAAATAAATTATATCAAGGCTATTGTAAATATCATTAAATATTCAAAAGAATTACTCTTCCTCAGCTGGAGTTGGAGCAGAAACAGCCATAACCATTCCAGTAGCATCAAAATAATCACCAGATGCAGTTATTTTACCGTCTGCTACATCAAAATAGTGATATGAATCAACAGAAAATGAATTTCCAGTTTCAATACTTTCACCAGACCAAGTACCATATACTCTAACACTTCCATTATTAGAAAGTGATGTTGAATCAACTCCAGGTAACCAAACTGCATTTTCAAATTTTACATTTGTAAAACCTTGCATATAAAAACCTGCTTGTCCTAAAACACCATCATAATCAACTAATCCCTGACCATACATTGGAGATTGATGTTTTACATCCTCATGAATTAAAGACTTAAATGTTTCAAAATCTGAAGGCGTCTCATAGCAAGATATTGCTTGTTTAGCTACTTTTAGATTTGTTTTATATAAAGCTAAATTATCTGATTGAGTACAAGCAGATAAAAAAACTATAAGTGATAATAATAATAAATTTCTCATTTTTTTTATTTTAATTTTAGACTGTGAATCTATTAATTTTATAACTCCTCAACAAATTTTTCATGTCTTTATTTAGATTTATTATAAATATGATAAAAATTGCTTTATAATCTAAATTAAATTGAAGCTGAAAATCAAGCCCCTACAATAATATGATCATAGGGGCTTAACTATATTTAAATATTATTTACTGAACAATAAGTTTCTTATTCATAATACCATTTGAAGTTTCTATCTCTAAGAGATAAATTCCTTTACCATAATTATCTATATTAATCTGTTTAGTATACTCACCAATAAACTTCTGTCTTTTTTCTGAATATACTTCTGCACCAACTACATTTACAATTCTAATACTTAGATCTTGTTGTATATCTGAGCTAAAAGAAATATTAAATATATCTCTAGAGGGATTTGGATATACATCAAGATTAGTAATTACTGTTCCACCATTCATCTTTATTAAAGCTGGTTGTGTCCAAAATATTGGACTTGTCCACAATGAACGATATGATGTAATGTTAGGATCACAAAACGTTCTTCCTTGAGCTCTGTAAGACTCAGCTGATTGTAATCCAAACTTATTAACTGTAAGAGTTGGATAATAAACTCCAAACCCACCAGCTGTTAACCAAGAAGATCCTGCAGTGTCAACTCTTAAAGCAATTCTAGCAAATACATATGCGCCTGTAGAATCCCAAGAGAATGATGCTTTTGAATGATTAGCATTAAAGGTTTGTACATTTAAATTTGTCATTATCGGACAGTCTGAAGCAGTTGTAAATTGAGAAGCATTAGAATATCCTGACTCACCACCACCACAATAAAATGCTTTCATCTTATATTCATATGTAGTACCTGAGGATAAATTTTGTAAAACTTTAGTTGTTGTGTTAAGACCAAAATTACAAAGCCCATTACCAACACCTGCTGATTTTGTATTCCAAGAAGGAGCTCCTAGCTCACGATAACGCACATAGTACTTCCAAGCCATACAATCTCCAATATTCATATTATCCCAGTTAATTTCTGCCTTAGTATCTGTTGTCCAATTTAATGACAAACCTGTTGGGACCGTATCGTTACAATAAACATAATAGCATGATCCATCATCTATAGTTGCATTAATATTATAATTTAAGGCTATAGGATCTGTACACCCAATATAGATACAAGATCCATCATCAACAAGTGCTGAAGAATCGTAATTAAAGGCTAAAGAATCTGTACATCCATTTGATGTGGAATCAATACCTACGTTAACACCAACATAATTAAAACACCCATTAGCATCAAGTATATAAGAAGTATATGTTCCAGCTGGAACACCTATAAGATTTGGAGTAGTATCATTAACAAATGAAGATAACCAGTAATATGTATAAGAAGGAGTTCCACCAGAAACAAAAGAATAAATTTCTCCGTCATTAATACCAACACCAGAAGCATCAATCACAATAAAGTTAACAATTAATGAATCAGGCTCTGATATATCAAATAAAGCTGTTTCATTATTACCATTATTATCAGTTACTATAACTGAGTATGACCCACTTACTAGATTGTTTATATCTTCATTGGTAGATCCATTACTCCATAAAAAAGTTAATGGAGGAATACCTCCACTAACAACTAAATCAATATATCCATCACTTTGACCATTACAGCTAATATCATTAACTGAAGCTGTAAGTAAAATTTGAGGATAAATACAAGAGCTATCACTTATAGTTACAGAAGAATCATAATTTAATGCAAGAATATCATCGCAACCATAAACTTGAGGAAAACACACTCCTCCAGAATATGGCGCACCTCCAGATCTAATAATATTCCCAAGTGAATCAGATAATGTCCAAGAAACTTCATTTTGCCAAAAACCTCCACCACAATAAATTGAATAACAGTCAGCGGGAAGACATATAGGTAATGAAAATGAAGACCCGTTAGGAAATTCACTTAGCCAAGCATAGAAAAGTACATCTCCGCCAGCATCAGTGAAAGAAATATAATTCCCGTTCCATCCATCTCCATAAGAATCATATAGATCTAAAGTTAATTGAGTACAATTATCATATACACAAGAATTATCATCAACAACAGCAGTAGTATCATAATTATCAGCAAAATAATCTGTACATCCCATAATAGGAGATCCAATACTTAATAAATCAATAGCAATATCACCATATGTTGTAGTACCCACAACTCCAACAATACGTATCATAATATTTGAAGTGTAAGCACTAAGGTCAATATGAGCTTGATTCCATACATCACCATGATTACCATTTTTCGCCCATACAGTTGACCAAGTTAACCCATCATCTACAGAAACATCTACATTTAAAGAACCTATAGCTATTCCATACATATGATATGCAAAAGACAAATAAGGATTAGTATAAGCTAATGGATTAACACATCCAGCCTCTAATGTAGCATATGCTCCAAGAGGAAAAGAAGCGCATTCTAAATGCATATAATATACACCATTAAATGCATAAGACGGCCCTGTATTATTAGTGCTAGTAGGCCCTTGATTTCTAATCCATGGTAAATCAGTAGTTTGACCAAAACCATTATATACACCATTTGTCCAAGAAAGATTAGGAGACTCAAAACTATCGGGATCAGGTGTACAATTATAAGGGAGGCAGATAGAATCAGAATATGGGGCACCACCCAATAATAATACAGTTCCATTAGAATCAGATAGGCTCCAACTAACTTCATTTTGATTTGTTCCACCATTACATGAGATTCCATAACAATCATCAGGCAAACAAATTGAATCTAGT
This sequence comes from uncultured Weeksellaceae bacterium, assembly GCA_964397025.1. Classification (GTDB taxonomy): domain Bacteria; phylum Bacteroidota; class Bacteroidia; order Flavobacteriales; family BACL11. The sequence continues at coordinate 209 of CAYNGO010000044.1, read as the reverse complement.
CCAAAACTACCAGAATTAAGAGTTGTAGAAAATATTGTATTTCCAGTTGAATCAACTATAGTAAACATATTACCACTCCATCCATTACCAGAACTGTCAATCATAGTTAAATATAATGTATTGCAGTTTTGACTAAATCCAATTAATGGAACTAAAAATAGTATAAGTAATAATTTTTTCATTTTTATTTTTTTAATTAATTTTTGAAA
>CAYNGO010000043.1:0-13155 GCA_964397025.1 uncultured Weeksellaceae bacterium | reverse complement strand
TCAGATTTTATAAATTTTAATATAAGAAATGGAAAGTTTATTATGCTTTTTGTCTTTATTGGAGTAACATTAGTTGTATTATTCCAAAAACTTAAACCAGCTTATTATGACACACAAGCAATATGTATGTCTGGTATTTCTGAGTATGAAAGATTAGAGCAATTAGAAGAGTTAAGTCAAAGAACAGCAGTTGACTTAGTAAATTACTTACAGATTAATATTTCTAATAAAGATTATAATGAACTCTCTTCATTATTAAATGTAACTAAGGATATTGCTTCAAAGATTAAGTTTATTGAGGCAGAACAGTTGTACCAACAAGATATGAATGAAAAGTTTTATGCTTTAAATAAATTCGAGATTAAACTCTCGGTTTTTGATAATACTACAATTGATGATATTCAAGAAGGTTTAATTTTTTATTTTAATAATAATAATTTTATTAAAGAATATCACAAAATGTATCTTTCTAGTAATGATAGATTAAAAGATGATATTTTAAATGAAATGAATGTGCTATCAAGAATGAGAATTGAAGGTGCTAAAAATAATTTAGATTTAAGTTCTGTTAATATTATTAGCGGAAAAGATGATAAAACAATAAGTAATCAACTTATTTCTCTTGCTCAGCTCAAAGAAGAAATTACAACAAATCAATTACTTCTTAAACCTTTATTTTTTGTTCAAGATTTTGCTAAAACCAATAAAACAGAACGTGATCTTTTGCTTTGGAGTTTTGTAGGTGGAATTCTAAGTTTTTTAATCGGGATTTTATTTTCTTTTATTAAAGAGTTAAAATAATTTAAGTATGAATATTGGAGTTGTAGGTTCAGGATATGTTGGATTAGTAGCAGCTGCATGCTTTGCAGAAATGGGGAATACTGTAACTTGTGTTGATATTGATATTTCTAAAATTAATGATTTAAAGAATGGGAAAATCCCTATTTATGAGCCTGGACTTGATTCTTTAGTTATTAGCAATACTCTTAAGAAAAGATTATTATTTACTATTGATATTAAGGATGCCCTAAATACTTCCGATGTAATATTTATAGCCGTTGGCACTCCTATGGGAGATGATGGAAGTGCTGATCTTCAATATGTGTTAGATGTTGCTAATTCAATAGGTAAAAATATGTCTCACCATATTGTTGTTGTCGATAAATCTACTGTACCTGTAGGAACAGCTGATAAAGTTAGAAATACTATTCAAAATTCTTTAGATATAAGGAAATCAAATTTAACATTTGATGTAGTTTCTAATCCAGAGTTTTTAAAAGAAGGAGCTGCAATTAATGATTTTATGCATCCTGATAGAGTTGTTGTTGGTTCTAATAATGAGGATTCTTTAAATTTAATGAAACAACTATATTCTCCTTTTACAGTAAGTTCTGATAGATTTATAGAAATGGATATCCGTTCAGCAGAAATGACAAAATATGCTGCTAATGCTATGCTAGCAACAAAGATTTCATTTATAAATGAAATTTCAAATATTTGTGAAAAGGTTGGTGCAGACGTTAATCATGTAAGAAAAGGAATTGGTTCAGATTCTCGAATAGGATATAAATTCATTTATCCTGGATGTGGGTATGGTGGTAGTTGTTTTCCCAAGGATGTGAAAGCCCTAATAAACATTGCTACTGCATATGATTATACTCCAAACTTAATAAGTGCTGTAGAAAAAGTAAATATAGCTCAAAAAAAGATTCTTTTTGAAAAGGTAATTAATGAGTTTGGAGTAGATTTAAATGGTAGACAGTTTACTATTTGGGGACTTTCATTTAAACCAGAAACTGATGATATGAGAGAAGCACCCTCAGTTGTTTTAATTAAATCATTAATAGTTGCAGGTGCAATTGTTAATGCATATGACCCTCAAGCAATAAATGAAGCAAAATTTTATTTAAAAGAATGTAAGGTAAATTATTTTACAAATAAATATGAAGCTCTTAATAATTCAGATGCTGTTATTCTTGTAACTGAATGGAAAGAATTTAGAAGTCCTGATTTTAATCGCATGCTTAATATAATGAAAGGCAATGTGTTTATTGATGGTAGAAATCAATTTGAGAAGGGTTACATGAATTCTCAAGGCTTTAATTATTTGCAAATTGGTGTAAAATAATCTTATAGTGTCATTAGTAAAATCTATTTCATCACAATCATTTTTAGATTTCTCATTTTTATTTAGTTCTAATATTTTTAAAAAATTTTTAGGTTTTCTTAGAGAGTTAATTTTAGCATTTATTTTTGGTTCTTCATTAATTTATGCTAGTTATCTATTGCTTAAAACCTTAACTGATTTTTTATCGCAGTTTACTTTTGGTAATGCTTTACAAGCTAATCTTCTCCCAAAATTTACAAGATTATACAAGGAGAATAATGTACTAAATCTAGAAAGTGTTCATCAGTTTTCAAAATCTGTTATACTTGTAATCTTTAGTTTGAGCTTATTGGCTCAGCTTTTTGTGGTTTTTTTTATTATAAAAAAATTCATTCTAATATTAGCTATAACATCATTGGCTCTATCTTTAGTTTTGTCAACTAATTTTTATAATTCTTTATTTCTAACTATTATTCAGGCTGAAGGTGATTTTAAGAAATTTTCATTTGCAACATCATTTAACATATTAATTTCAACAATACTTATTTATCCATTATGCTTTTTTTTCGATATCTTGGGTATTGCACTAAGTAGATTAATTGGAGTCTTTAGTTTAGCATATCTTTATATTAAACCTATTTTAAAACCTAATAAAGGTTTACTAGTTAAAATATCAATTAAAGAGTTTAATTTTTCAGTTATTTTTCTTGCTAATATTTCACTTTTTATTTTATTAATTGCTCGTTTTATTTCTGGTATTAATGGAAGTTCAGATATTACGTATTTTAATTATTCTTTTGTGCTTCTTAATGTTATTTTAACATCAGTTATTTTTAATATCAATACTATATTACTAAGAAAATTTTCTGTTACCAAAGATTTAAAGATATTATTTTATTCCCTTTTAGTATCATCATTGATTTCTTGTTTATTGTATGTAATAGTAAATTCATATAATACCATAATCATTGAGTTTATTTATAAAAGAGGTTCTTTTAATCAAAACGATGTTATTGCAACTTCTTCTTTTTTAAAATCATTAACTCCTGCATATATTATTTTGATTTTTACATCTGTTGTTTTTCAACCTTTCTTTTCTTTAGGGGTTTCTAATATATCTAAAATATGTTTTAAGTTTTCACTCTTTTTAATGTGTGTTTTATTTTTATTGTTTTTATATATCTTTTTACAAGATATTGATTCTAAAGTAGCTTGTTTTCTTTTTATAAATGTTATGTCACTTGCAAGCTTGTTGATTTCTATTTTTTCTCTTCATTTTTTTCTTAATCATGAGAATTAAAAATATTTTTTCTTTTATTTTTTTATTAGCAGCTTGTGCTGAATTAGCTATTGGTAGAGTGTATGATGAACGCTTGTCTATTTACGGTATTAATTTATCTCTTATAATTAGTTTTGTTTTCTTTTTGACAGCAGTTTTTTTATTATCATCAATAAAAAAAATTATACTTACTAGGTCAAAAATTATTTTATTTGGTTTTTTCATATTGTTATTAATTGTAAATCCTATTCTATGGTTAGTTTATGATATTTATGAATATGGTTTTTTAAAATTTTTAAATTTTATTCTAATTACTGTACCTATTTCCATTATTATAACGGAGAAATTTAAGTATCAAGATGTAAAAAATATTTTTTTAATTTTATTAGGTGTTGTTTTTTTATTATTATTTTTTGCTTTAACTGGAATATTTGAAACACCACGACCAGACGGAAGGATTAGTATACTTGGAGGTGGTCCAATTATATTTGGAAGATGGATGGGTTTTGGTGTTTTAGCTTTATTTTTTCTTCCTTTTAAAAGAATGTATTTGCCTAGACTATGCTTTATATTGATTTTTATTATTTATTGTTTGATTAGTGGAAGTAGAGGGCCTTTTATTTCTTTGTTTGTGATTTTTACCCTATATCTTTTTCTTAATTTTAGAAAAATATTTTTACGTTTATCTGTTTTGTTTTTATTATTAGTAGCAGTTTTTTTTGGAACTAATATCTCTAATGATCTTTCTGAATTAGGTAGAACTGATAGAGTATTTTTAAATGTTGCTAAAAGAGGTGGTAGTAATCAATCTACTCAGACTAGATATGAATTAGTTGATAGGTCCTATGAGCTAATGAAAAAGCACCCTTTTGGGATTGGTGCTGGAAATTGGCAGATTAAAGCTAATGAACTAGATCCAACCCATTTAATGGCACATGAATATCCTCATAACCTGTTATTTGAAATTATTAATGAATACGGTCTGTTAGCTGGAATTTTATTACTTATTCTTATTCTTCATGTTACATACAGTAGCTTTGCTAAAATGTTAAATCATTATTATTCTAGATCTTCTTTATATCCTTTTTTATTTTACCTATGGATTTTTTTATTGTTGAATGCCATGTTAAGTGGAAGCTTAAATGATTCTAGATTATTATTTGTAACAGCTTCTTGTGTTTTAATTATTAATCCCTTAATACTTAAAGATAGTGAATAATATCTGGAGAAAATATCATGGTGCACTTATTCCATGGCAACCACCTCACTTAGACTTAGGTTTTAATAGAGAAGAGATTAAAAATCAAATTTCAAAAAACAATGCGTTTTTTGCTAGATGGACATCAGATTTTGATTCTAAAAAACAATCAGTTTTTTGGTATATTATTAATGATCAACAACTTGAATTAAATGATTATAGTGCTAATACTAGAAGTAAAATTAATAGAGGCTTCAAAAAGCTTGTTGTAAGAAAAATTCTTAAATCAGAACTTTTAAAAGATGGTTATTCTGTTTATAAAAATGCATTAAAAAGATATAATGTAATCCTAAATGTACTCAGCGAAAAACAGTTTATAAACGAAATTAAAAATTTAGATCAAAATTGGGATTTATGGGGTGTATATTGCTTAAATACTAATAATTTAGTAGCATATAGTTTAAATCGTTTAGTTGATGATTATTGCGATTATTCAACCATTAAATTTGACCCTTCTTATTTAAAAAATTACTCTAGTTATGTTCTTTATTATTCTATGAATAAATATTATTTAAATGATAATAAATTTAAATATGTTAATAATGGAACTAGAAGTGTTTCTCATCAAACTAATATTCATGATTTCCTTATTGATAAATTTAAATTTAGAAAAGCTTATTGCAAAATGGAGGTTGCATACACTCCAATGCTTAAGTTTTTCGTTAAATATTTATTCTTTTTGCGTTCCTTTATTGCTTTTATTCCTCTAAATATTTTCAGAAAGCTATATGTTGTGTTACATCAAGAAAACATAAAGAGATTAAGTGATAAAATATACAGTTACTCTAACAAAAATTCTTCAAAGCTTATACTGTCTAATGGTAATTTTAAATCTGGTTCAACATGGGTTACTGCAATCCTAAATGAGTTGTATGGCTATCAAATTAAAAGTTTCCCTAAGACATTTCAAAACCCAAAACATAAAAATTGGATTCATAGATATAGAATTCATGATTTTTTAAATTCTGATTTTTTTTCAAACTCAACTGTATGGATAAGTAAGTCACATATTTTTCAAGAAAAAATCATGAGTGATATTTTAATTAATCAGGATAATATCAAAATAATAAATATTGATAGAGATATTAAAGACATCATTGTTTCGCATTACCATCATCTCCTGAATGCTAAAAAAATATCTGGAGATTTTAAATCTTATTTTTATAAATGGGGTAAGTATAAAGCTAAACAGTGTATCGATTATAAAAAAGCTTGGACAGATTATGACTGTTTAAAATTAAAATATTCCGATCTCATTAATTATAACAAAGCAACAATAATTAAGATGGCCGAATATCTTGATATTAATATTAATGATGAGGAAATTTGTTCTATCCAAAACGAAACAGATATTGATAATTTAAGAATAAATTCAAAGAAGAAAAATTTAAATGAAGAAAATTGGTTTTATAGAAAAGGAGAAATGGGTGATTGGAAAAATTTTTTTGATAATGAAATGATCTTAAAGATTCAAAGTATTGAATCTAACAGTTTATCATTTAATGAAAAGGTGTCTTACTTTATTAAATTTACATTTAGATTAAAGTTGAAATATTTTCTATACAAATATGCCCCTCGTTTATATGTTAAATTTGATAAAGTTTTTTAATGAATGATTTAGTTTCTATAATTACACCTTCCTTTAATTCTGAATCTTATTTAGAAGATTGTATTAATTCTGTTTTGAATCAAACTTACAATAATTGGGAAATGCTTATTGTTGATGACGGATCTACTGATAGTTCTCGGCAAATAATAGAACGCTTTGCAAACTCTGAAAATAGAATTAAACCATTTTATCTGGATAGTAATATTGGCGCTGCAGCCGCTAGAAATTTAGCATTAGAAAACTCTAGTGCTAGCTATATTGCTTTTTTAGATAGTGATGATTTGTGGTTGCCGACTAAATTAGATGTACAGTTAAGATTTATGCAAGAAAACAATTATGATTTTACATTTTCTTCTTACAACGTAGTGTCTGAACAGGGTAAAAAAAATATCTCAAAAATTGTTGCTCCAATTAAGATATCATATGATCAATATCTTAAAAATACTATTATTGGCTGTTTAACTGTTATGATTAATAAAGATAAATTTAAATCTGTAAAAATGCCATGTTTAAGATCATCACACGATATGGCTTTATGGTTAAATTTATTAAGAGATGGTAGATATGCATATGGAATCAATCATTGTTTAGCTAATTACAGGCTTGTGAAAACATCAAATACAAGTAATAAGTTTAAGGCAATTTATGATGTTTGGCTGGTATATAGAAAACACGAAGGATTTAGTTTTTTATATAGCTTATATAATTGGGTGTTTTATATCTTTAATGCTTTAAGTAAAAGAATATAATGCTGAAAATAATATTTGACTTTTTGTTGGCTCTTTTTGGCATAATATTGTTTGCACCAATATTTCTTGTAATTATTTTTTTAATAAAACTAGATTCTAAAGGTTCTGTTTTTTTTATGCAAAGCCGAGTGGGTTTAAACGGGAAAGTTTTTAAAATCATTAAATTTAGAACTATGAATGTTAATCAAAATTCTAACTCTACAATTACTTTAAAAGATGACCCCAGAATAACAAGAATTGGAAAATATCTTCGAAAATCTAAAATTGATGAAATTCCAGAGCTTTTTAATATTTTAATTGGGGATATGAGTTTTGTTGGACCTAGGCCTGATGTCCCAGGTTATGCTGATCTCTTAAAAGGGGAAAATAGAAATATCTTAAAGTTAAGGCCTGGAATAACCTCTCATGCTAGCTTAAAATATGCTAATGAAGAGTTTTTACTTACTCAAGTTGATGATCCTATTAGTTATAATAATACTACTATTTATCCTGATAAGGTAAGAATGAATTTAAATTATTATAAAAATCATAATATTTGGATTGACATTAGGGTTATATTTGCTACTGTATATATGCTTTTACAGAAAGTTTTTAAGAATAAATAAGTTTAATATTTGAATACTAATAAAAAAATATGGTTGTCATCCCCACATATTTCTGAAAACGAACAGAAATATGTTAAAGAAGCATTTGATAGTAATTGGATAGCTCCAGTTGGTCCTCATATTAATTTATTTGAAGAAGAGCTATCCAAAATATCTGAAAATATAAATGTTGCAGTTTTAAGTAGCGGTACCGCTGCAATTCATTTAGCTTTAGTTCTTTTAGGAGTTAGAAGAGATGATTTTGTTATTTGTTCATCATTTACATTTTCAGCCTCGGTTAATCCAGTTATTTATCAAGGAGCTCATCCTATTTTTATTGATAGTGAAAAGGAAACCTGGAATATGGATCCCGTACTACTTGAAGAGGCAATTCTTGATAAAATAAATAAAAATCAAAAACCAAAGGCTATAATACTTGTTCATTTATATGGCTATCCCGCAAAGCTAGATGAGATTTTAGCAATTTCAAATAAATATGAAATACCTGTCATTGAAGATGCGGCTGAGGCTCTTGGGTCAACCTATAAGGGTAAGCCTCTTGGGACATTTGGAGATATTGCTATATACTCTTTTAATGGTAATAAAATTATTACTACATCCTCAGGTGGTGCTATACTTTCGAAAGATTATGATATGATTGAGAAAGCGAAATTTCTTGCAACACAGGCTAGAGATGATCAGCCACATTATGAGCATTCAGAAATTGGTTATAATTATAGAATGAGTAATGTATGTGCTGCAATTGGAATTGGCCAGTTAGAAGTTTTAAATGAGCGTGTAAAAAAAAGAAGATATATTCATGATTTTTATAATCACCATTTATCAGCTTTGAAAGAAATCAATTTTCTTGAAGAATTACCAGGCTATTATTCAAATCGATGGTTAACAACTATAATATTAAGTGAAAATGCTAAAATAAATAGAGAAGATATTCGTTTAATGCTATTAAGTGAAAATATTGAGAGTCGACCTTTGTGGAAGCCTATGCATTTACAACCAATTTTTAAAAATCACACAGCTTTTGAAAATGGCGTTAGTGAAGATTTATTTAATCGAGGATTATGTTTGCCTTCAGGATCAAATTTGATTGATACTGACTTAAGTAGGGTAGTTAATAGTATAAAAAATTTGTATGAAATCTAAATTTATAAATCTTAATAGATTGTTTAAGCAAATCATAATGATTCTTGTTGATCAAATTGTGCTTTTGTTTTCACTTTGGTTAGCATTTGTGTTAAGATTTGGTGATGTCGGAGATTCTGTTGATTACATGTATTCAAGTTGGTGGTTGTTTTTGTTAATTCCACTAATTACTACTATATTTTTTGTCAAGTTTGGATTATACCGTGCCATTTTAAAATATATTGGAGTTAGACTGATAATAACAACTTTTAGAGCTACGACCATAAGTTATTTATTAGTCGTTCTGTTTTTATTTTTTTATGATCCCCATCATTTTCCAAGATCTATTCTTCTGACATTTTGGTTTGTTTCAAATGTTTTATTAATTATTTCAAGATTTCTATTAAAAGGTGTGTTGTACTCATGGGATACTTATCAAATTGATAAGAAAAATATTTTAATTTACGGTGCTGGTAGAGCTGGTGTTCAGATTACTGAAAGTATAAAAAAAACTAATGCATATAATGTGGTTGGATTTATTGATGATGATCTTTCAAAGGTTTCTACGATAGTTAATTCTATAGAGGTTTTTGGATTTGAAAAACTACATGATATTATAATTCAAAAAAAAGTTAAGAGTCTAATTTTAGCAATTCCATCTGCCAAGCAGAATCAGAGACAAGATATTTTAAAGAAGCTGTCTAGATTCCCATTAGAAGTTAAATCATTGCCAAATTTAGATGATATTGAGAATGATTTAATTACCCTTGATCAAATTAAATTTGTAGAAGTTGATGATATTTTAGGAAGAGAAGTTGTACTTCCTAAAAAAGAACTGTTACAAAAAAATATACAAAATGGAAATATTTTAATTACTGGTGCTGGAGGTAGTATTGGTTCGGAACTCTCAAGACAAATCAAAGATCTTAAGCCTTCCTTAATTGTATTATTAGATAATTCAGAATATAATCTATATAATATACATCATGAATTAACCATAACTAATGGTGTTGAAGTAATCCCAGTTTTATCTACTGTAACTAATTATAATCAAGTATATAATGTTATAAAAAAATATAAAATAGATACTATTTATCACGCTGCAGCTTATAAACATGTTCCAATGGTAGAGTTAAATGTTGTTTCTGGAGTTTATAATAATGTAATTGGAACATATAATATCGCTTTTGCTTCTAAGGAGCTTGCAGTTAAAAATTTGATTTTAATTAGTACTGATAAGGCTGTAAGGCCTACTAATGTAATGGGCGCTTCTAAAAGATTGTCTGAGTTTATTTTACAAGCATTTGCTCATGAGGAATCAGATACATGTTTTTCTATGGTTAGGTTTGGAAATGTAATAGATTCAGCCGGATCTGTAGTTCCTCTTTTCAGATCTCAAATCAAGCAAGGAGGCCCAGTAACAGTAACTCATAGAAATATAACTAGATATTTCATGTCTATTCCTGAAGCAGTCCAATTAGTTTTACAATCTGGGTCAATGGCTAAAGGGGGGGATGTTTTTGTTTTAGACATGGGTGATCCTATAAAGATTCTCGATTTAGCATATAGGATGATTCACTTAAGCGGATTAATTCCTATTGATAATAATAATCCTGATGGTGATATTCAAATTCAATTTACTGGTTTACGACCTGGTGAGAAATTATATGAAGAATTGTTAATTGGAGATGATGTCATACAATCAAAACATCCTCGTATACTTCAAGCAAGAGAAGAGAAATTAAGTATGGACAAGGTTTTGCTATTTATTGAATTAATTAAGAAATCTCGAGATCTTCAAGATGAAGAAATCATTAAAGATGTATTGTTAAAATATGTTAAAGGATATACTGTAGAGTTTGAATATAAACAATAATTTATAAAATGAATATTTATATAATTGGTTCAGGAACCTTTGGAACAGCTTTAGCTAATGAGCTTTCGTTTAATATCAATAATCAGGTTCTGTTATTTGCCCGTTCTGTGGATAAGGTTAATGAAATTAATAACTTACATACAAATAAAAAATATTTTCCAAACATAAAACTTAATCAATCTTTAAAAGCTACTAATGATTATTTAGCTATCAAAGATGCTGATGTTGTCTTTATTGCTCTTCCATCTTCAGTAATAGAAGAAGTTTTAAAAAAATTTAATAATAAAATTTCTAATACTCAGTTAGTTGTTAATCTTTCAAAAGGAATATTTAATAATGGTGGTACAATAGTTGATTATTTAAAGAGTTATTTCAATTCAAAGAATATTTTAAGCCTAAAGGGTCCTTCTTTTGCTAGTGAGATTGTTGTAAAGTCAAATACGTTATTAACTCTTGGTTATTCAAATCATAATCAACTAAGTATTATTAATAAGATCTTTAATGGAACTAATATATTTATTGATTCAACAAATGATGTTAGAGGTGTTGAACTGTTAAGTGTTGTTAAAAATATTTACGCTCTTTTTATTGGTATAGTTGATGCAAAATATGATTCTCCTAATACTAGATTTATGTTTATGACTAAAGTTTTTTCTGAGATTAGAATGATAGCTGAAGAATTAAAAATTTCTCCTGATACACTATTTCTTTCATGTGGTCTTGGTGATGTGTGTTTGACTTCTTTAAATGATTTAAGTAGAAATAGAACTCTTGGGCTTCTAATAGGGAAAGGGTTTTATAACCCCATTTCCCAAGAGAATACTGTTGTATTTGAAGGATTAAATTCTATTAATATCATATTTAATCTCATAGATTCTTCTTTAATTTTAAAGTTACCTATTCTGAGAAATCTACACAATTTTTTTGCTGCTAAGAAGAAAAACTTTATTATTGATTTTAATGAGTTTTTAATTGTGAACTAATGAGAAAAAATGTATTAATTACTGGAGGTGCAGGATTTATTGGTTCGCATGTTGTAAGAAGATTTGTCTTACAATATCCTGATTATCATATTTTTAACTTAGATGTTTTAACTTATGCTGGCAATTTAGAGAACTTAAAGGATATTCAATTTTATAAAAATTACACCTTTCTAAAAGGTGATATTTCTGATCAGCAATTTATAAGTTCAATTTTTAAAAAATATAAATTTGATTCAGTTATTCATCTAGCTGCTGAATCTCATGTGGATAGATCAATTTCTGAACCACTTCTATTTGCTAAAACAAATATATTGGGAACAATGATTTTATTAAATGCATTTAAGGATTTATGGCATGATAATTTTGACGGTAAATTATTTTATCACATTAGCACTGATGAGGTGTATGGCTCACTTGGATTAAGTGGTTTGTTTACTGAAACTACTGCATATGACCCTAATTCTCCTTACTCGGCTTCTAAAGCCAGTTCAGATCACTTTGTTAGAGCGTATGGGGAGACTTATGCAATGCCGTATAAAATAACAAACTGTTCTAATAACTATGGAGAGAATCAATTTCCAGAAAAATTAATTCCTTTATTTATTAATAATATTCTAAATCATAAATCTTTACCAGTGTATGGAGATGGGAATTACACTAGAGATTGGCTGTATGTTATTGACCATGCCAATGCTATTGATTTAGTTTTTCATAAAGGAAGAGTTAAAGAAACATATAATATTGGAGGTTTTAATGAATATAAAAATATTGATCTAGTTAAGCTAATGTGCAGGCAATTAGATGAGAAGTTAGGCCGCAGTAAAGGATCAAGTCAAAGCCTTATAACTTATGTTAAAGATAGGGCCGGTCATGATTTAAGGTACGCTATTGATGCTAGTAAAATCAATCAAGAATTAGGATGGAGTCCTTCGGTAACCTTTGAAGAGGGCTTGTCTAAAACAATTGATTGGTACTTGGGAAATAAAAAGTGGCTAGAAAATACAACTTCAGGCAAATATTTAGATTATTATAAAGATCAATATGAAAGTTAATCATCATATTATTACATGTTGATTGTCAATAAATTTCTTCAGCTATTTAATAAACACTTTTCTCTGTTAATTTTATCTCTTGCTTCATTTTCTTTTTTTATTGTAAATATTTTTTTAAAAGAACAGCTTAATTCTGAGGACTACGGATTGTATTCTCTTTTGATAACATATATTTCTTTATTATCTTCTTTTGGGATGTTAGGTTTTGAACAAACATTATTGCGCAACTCTGTAATTAAATTAAAGTTAGAGATTGATAAAGCTTTAATAGTACCTATTATATTCTCAGCCTTACTTGTATCTCTTATTGGTTCTTTTTTAATGTTTAATAATTACAATCTTGGTTTAGGTGTAAGTTTAATTTTTCTTTTATCATTAATGGTTATTTTAGTGAAACTTATTTATAGTCTTTACAGGTTGAGCTCTCGTTTTGTCATCTCGCAAATTGTTCTTAACTTTTGGAAAATAGCTTTATTTTGTGTTGTTTTCTTTTTCTTTTTTTTTGATTACCCTCT
>CAYNGO010000042.1:7645-13685 GCA_964397025.1 uncultured Weeksellaceae bacterium | reverse complement strand
TATATATTGATACTACAATCTTTAGTCATGTCCAATGTTTTGGTTTACATAATGGATCGATTCAAACTATAAGCGCAATGGGAGGTACTGGAATATATCATTACTCTGTTAATGGTGGTTTGCTTTACCCAAACACTGGTTACTTTAATAACTATAGCGCAGGAACTTATACCGTAGAGGTTTTTGATGAAAATAATTGTGTCGCTCAAGACATAATAATTATTGATGAGCCACCAGTTCTTAGCGTTAATATAACAACGTCTTTATGGAATAATTATGAGATTCAGTGTCATGGAGATAATTCTGGAACTGCTAATTTTGTAATTTCAGGAGGAGCTGCGCCATACACAAAAACTTGTGTTGAAAATGGAGATACATTAGCATCCTCTCTTTCCTCAACTATTTCAAGTTTAAATGCTGGAACATATAATTTTATTGTACAGGATAATTATGGGTGTGTTTACCTAGAGAATATAACTTATAATGAACCAGATACAATCTTACATTCTTTTGTTGCTACTCATGTAACATGTGATGGATGGAATAATGGATCATTAACAGATGTTGTTTCAGGAGGTGTTGGTAATCCTACAACTTATAGTTACTTATGGAATACAGGCGATACAACTTATTCATTAAACAATTTATCAGTTGGAAGTTATGAAATGACTGTAACTGATGAGAATGGTTGTTCTAATTCTGATTTTGCTATTATTAATGATACTACTAAGCTGGTAGCATCTATTGATTCTGCTTTATCTTCTCATGTTACGTGTTATGATTATTGTGATGGGTTAATAGCATTAGATATTACAGGTGGTATTCCAAATGTTAATCCAAATGGTTCTTTAGTTTATTCATATCAATGGAATGATACACTGCAACAAACCACAGTAAATTCTGTTGGTTTATGTGTTAATAATAATACAAATACAACACTTTATTCTTGTGTGATTTCTGATGCTCAGGGGTGTTATGACACTGTAGAGTTTAACTTAACTCAGCCTGAAGAACTTGTGGTTACTGCATCTATTAGTAGTCCTATTGCTTGCTTTGGTGATTCTGATGGAAAGCTTGTAGCAAGTGCTCAAGGTGGTAACACAATAGCTCCTTATAATTACTTATGGAATAATGGAGTTTCAACTTCAGTAAATGATTTAGTTATAGCTGGTAGTTATGTTGTTGTTGCTACTGATGATAAAGGATGTACAGATACTACTGAAATACTACTTACTGAACCAACTGTATTATCAGTTTCAGTTGTAGAAAATGATGAAAGTTGCTATGGATTTAATGATGGTGAGATAACAGCATCCGTTACTGGAGGGACACCTGAACCTGGCATTCCTCCAACATACTTTTATTTATGGGATGATATAAATGCTCAAACTACAGCAACAGCATCTTCTTTATCTCCAAATATTTATTCTGTAACAGTTACTGATTTAAATGGATGTACAGTAACTAGTCAAACAGTAAATATTAGTGGTCCAACAAATGAATTAGTAGTCAACGCTGATTCTACTGATGAGACATGTTTATTGGATGATGGTTCTGCACAAGTATTTGTTTTAGGGGGAGTACCAAATTACTCATTCTCATGGACAGGTCCTGCAGGATATACAAATTCAACTGCTAGTATCAGTGCTTTATCTCCAGGGGTTTATACTGTTAATGTTATAGATGATAATGGATGTGAGGTATCTTCTACAACTACAGTAAATGGAGTAAGAAATATTTTATTACCTGGAAATCTAAGTTTATTGGATACAACAATTTGTTTAGGAACAACAATTACTCTTGATGTTCAACAGAAATCAGGTTTAAGTTATTTATGGGATGATGCCTCTACTCTAGCTGATAGAGTTGTTACTCCAACTGAGGCTATTAATAATTACTATCTAACAATTACTGATCCAAATTGCCTAAACTCTTATAGTGTTGAAGCAATAGTTAGAGTAACTTATGTAAACACTATGATGTCATCAAATCCATCTGCTGAGTCAGGAAGTAATCCAACAATAAAACTGAATGATGAGATTACTTTAAGTTCTGATAATAACAATTGTGATTCATATCTATGGTCAAATGGTGAGGCTTATTCAAGTATAAGTGTAGTCCCTACTCAATCTCAATGGTATAGTGTAATGGTAGATTCTTCCGGTTGTCTAGGAATTGATTCTATTTATGTTGTAATTGGAGTTGTTCCTTATGATGCGATATCTCCAAATTATGATGGTATGAATGATGTCTGGGAAATAATGGATATTGAAAACTATCCTGCTGCGACTGTTAAGGTATTTAACCGTTGGGGAGAAATAGTACATCAATGTTCTGGGGGTAATGCATATGTTGCCTGGGATGGTACTTATGAATCAGAATTATTACCAGTTGGAACTTATTACTATGTTATTGATTTAAATAACAATGAAGAAGCTCAAACTGGACCAATAACAATTATAAGATAAAAAAAATATTAAAATGAAGAAAATATCTCTTTTAGTTTTAGCTCTTATATCTAGCGGATTGATATATAGTCAACAACTTCCACAGTTAACACAATTTATGGATAACAGCTATGTCATTAACCCTGCTTTTGCAGGAATGAATGATTATTACCAAGTTCGTACAAGTGTTAGAAATCAGTGGACTGGAATCTCAGATGCCCCAAGCACAACAATTTTAAGTATATATGGAAAGCAAGATGATAATATTGGTTTAGGTGGAATAATTTTCAATGATCAGTATGGTCATACAAGTAGAACAGGAGGGTCTGTTTCTTATACATATCACTTCCCGGTGAGTGATAAAATGAAATTAGCTCTTGCATTATCAGGTGGTTTTACACAGTTTAAGATTGATAAAAATGGTTGGAACGTAGCAAACCCAAATGACCCTTTAACACAGGGAGATGTTATAGTTGAGTCAGTTCCAGATGCAACATTTGGTTTTAACTTATATTCGGATAATTGGTATTTTGGAGTTTCAATACCTCAGCTTTTAACTAGTAATCTAAACTTGTTAGATAATAATTTTGCAAGTACTTTAGCAAATGATCAAACAGGAAATTTATCACAACATATTTATGTGCTTGGATCATATAGATATTCTGCAAATGAAAAATGGAATTTAGAACCCTCTCTTTTAGTTAAATCAGTTGCTCCTTCTCCTGCTCAGTTAGATTTTGGAGTGAAAGCTATATATGATGAGAAGTTATGGTTTGGAGCTGACTATAGATCAAATGGAGACATAGGAGCTTTATTTGGATATTCTATAAATGATAGATATATTATTGGTTACTCTTATGATATACCAAACTCTGAGCTTTCAGATTATGCAACAGGCTCACATGAATTCATGTTTGCAATAAGGTTTCTGACAGAAAAAGAAGACGATAATAAATAAGCAGTTCGTTTTTTAAAAGATAAACATATAAAAAGCCCTCTTGAATTTAAGAGGGCTTTTACGTTGTACTTTATTGGGAATGGTTGCACAACTAAAACAAGTTATTACGACATGGCAAATATATATTTATTCAAAAGTGATTTTAATTTTTTTATTAGCAGATATCAACACTAATATGTTAATTATCACACAATTACAAATTAACAATTTTATAATATGAGAATTATATTTTTTCTAATTCTAATTTTAATCTTTTCATGTTCAACAAATAGTGTTGACTATTACTCTAGTATTAGTATAGATAAAGCAGCAAAGCTTTTAGAATCAGAAGATGCTATAATTCTTGATGTTAGAACTAATAAAGAAGTGTCAAAAGGGTATATTAAAGATGCAACTTTTATAGATTATTATGCTAATGATTTCAAAAACAAACTCAACCTAATTGATAAGAAAAAAACAATTTATGTTTATTGTAAAAGTGGAGGAAGAAGTTCAAAAGCTTCAGAAATTATATCTCAAATGGGTTTTGCTAATGTATATAATTTAGAAGGAGGTTTTATGCGCTGGAAGCTAAATGACATGCCATTTAATATTGATTCAACATCTACACAAGTTCAAAACAATGATATTTTTTTACAGTCTGACATAGATTCAATCTTACTTGCTAACAGCAAAGTTCTTTTATGTATTTCAACACAATGGTGTTTGCCATGTAAGAAAATGGAACCTATTATTAATAAAATAGATTTAGAACTGAAAGATAATATTCATATTTTGAAAATTGATCCAGATTATAATCCTTTAATAATTAAGAAATATAATATTTTATCACTACCAACCTATGTTTTATATGAGGATAATTTAGAAGTTTGGCGCAAAAATGGTATAATTGCATATGATGATTTAGTTAATAATTTTTAACTTATCACAATTAAATACCTAATGGTTGCTATTTTAAATTTTATCATTTTTTATTAGTATGAACATTGCAATTTTAGGCACAAGAGGTATCCCAAATAATTATGGTGGTTTTGAGCAATGTGCTGAGTCTTTATCAGTAGGATTGGTTAAGAAAGGTCATAGTGTAACAGTATATAATCCAGATTTTCATCCATTCAAAAAAGCCAATTATTTAGGGGTTAATATTAAGCACATCTATAGCCCTCAATCTTATTTAGGCACTGCAGCATCTAATTTTGTTTTTGATTTCTTGTGTCTTAAAGATGCTGTCAAGAATAATTATGATATTATTTTAGAATTAGGATTAATTACTGCTGCTCCTGCAATAATTTTATGCAGAAAAAAAAATAGTATTATAGTAACTAATTTAGATGGACTTGAATGGAAGAGAGCAAAATGGAGTCCGACGGTAAGAAAAATAACTAAAGGATTAGAAAAGTTTGGTGTATCTAAATCTAATTTCTTAGTTGCTGACAATATTGCTATTCAAGACTATATTAAAAAAGAGTATAGTAGAGATTCTGAATTTATTTCATACGGAGCAGAGAAAGTTTCTGACTTAAGTAAATCGATAATAGAAAAGTATTTGATTAAAAAAGGAGACTATATACTTACTATTGCTAGATTGGAGCCTGAAAATAATTTAGAGTTAATGTGTGATGCATATATTAAGTCTAATAATAGTTTGCCTTATTATATAATAGGAAATCTCAACACAAACTATGGTCGTTTCTTAAAAGAAAAATATAGTAATTCTAATATATATTTTTTAGGAGCTATTTTTAATAAACAAGAGTTAGATGCATTTCGATTCTTTTCTTCATACTATCTACATGGTCATTCTGTTGGGGGTACTAATCCAGCACTTATAGAGGCTATGGCTGCAAAAGCGTTTATAATGATTCATGATAATCCATTTAATAAATCAGTCATTAGTAAAAAAAACTACTCATTTAAATCTATTAATGACTTGGTTCGTCTTTTAGATGATGGTTCAGTATTAGATTCTAAAGATCTTTTGGTTAATGAAAATCTCAAAATAATAAATGAGTATTATCGTTGGGATTTAATAATTGATAAATATGAAAAGTATTTTTTAGAAATTCTAAAGTTTAAATAGATCAGAAGATATTGCGTCAGCAAATAACATTCCATCTTTGGTTAGTAGGTAATTACCATCTTTTAGTTTTATTTTTTTATCTGAAATCCATTTTTTAGCTGCATTTAAAAAGTGGGTACTAACTTCTTTTCCAAAATTTTTAAGAATATAATCTGTACTTACACCCCATATTGTTCTTAGTGATGTAAGGATGTAATCATTATACATTTGACTTGAATTAAGTATCTCAACTTCAAAAAAATCCTTTTTGTTTTTAATGTTTTTGATGTACTTTAGATTACTAGAAATATTCCACTGTCTACTTTTACCATTATAAGAATGGGCAGAAGGACCTATTCCTAAATACCATTTGTTTTTCCAGTAAGAAGAGTTGTGTTGAGATAATTTGTTATCTCTACAAAAATTAGAAATTTCATACTGTACATATCCCATTTTTTCTGCACCCTCTTGTAATATTTTGAAATGTTCTGCAGTTAAAGTTTCGCTAAGTGGTTTAATTTTATTTTGAGTTATTAAATAATCTAATTCTGTTTTTGGCTCAACAGTTAGCGCATA
>CAYNGO010000042.1:0-7545 GCA_964397025.1 uncultured Weeksellaceae bacterium | reverse complement strand
GCAGAGAAATGATTAATATCCAACTCATTTATTTTATTTAGATTTTCTTGCCACTTTTTATTGGTTTGATTTGGAAGACCATAGATTAAATCTACTGTTATGTTTTTAAATCCATTCTCCTTCGCAATTTTTATTGAATTAAAAGCCTCTTGAGAATTATGACTTCTGTTCATAAAAATCAAATCTTTATCATCAAAAGATTGTATACCAATACTAAGTCTATTTACCCCTAAACCTTTTAATTGAATTAACTTTTCACTATTAATATCATCTGGATTAAACTCCATTGTGATTTCAGGATCTGCTGTTATATTGAAATTATCTTTTATTTTAGAAAGTATTTTCCCAATATATTGCTGGTTAATAATAGAGGGTGTACCACCACCAAAGTATATGGTTTCTATTTTTTTATTTTCTAAATACCTAGCTCTTATTTCCAGTTCAGTTAACATACTAGTGACCATTGCATCTACAGTGTTTTTATTTATTGAAAAATGAAAATTGCAGTAATTACACTTCTGTTTACAATAGGGAATGTGTATGTATATTCCAGCCAAAGGTTTTTATTTAGAATGTAAAGTTACTAACTATTCAGTAAACCTAGATTTGTATTTTTCATCTGGTATAATACATGACTCTTTTCTGCCAAATAACTTATATCTGTATTTTGCAATGAAGTCATATATTAGATCTAATAGTTTTGATGGAAGTATCTTTAAAATTAAAAAAAATCTGAACAAGAGACTTAAAGATACAAGTATCTCAATCACTGCCTCCGATTTTAATGTTATCTTATTATTTTTTAATAGTAATATAGAATCAATATTTTTTAAATCTAAGCTGAATTTATTTATAATTTTTTGACCTTTTTTACTAGAGATAGGGCAAAAAATAAATTGCTCTTTATAATCAAGCTTTATAATTAACCTAACAAAGCTATTACACATATTACAGACCCCATCAAAAAATATTATATGTTTATCTCTTGCCATTTTTTTAGATTCTTATTTCTAATGTTGTATAAATATTTAAAGGAGGGGCGGGTATTATCCCAGGCCCAGGATATCCAGTAGCTCTTCTTGTAAAATACTTACTGTTAAGCATATTATTAATTCCAAACTCAAATTTAAACTTTTTGAATTTATATGCTGCAGAGAAATCTAGCACATTATAAGAAGGTATTTCGCCAATAACACCACTTAGATTGCTTTCAACAGCATTTGATGCGTCTGTAAATTGTTTTGATAAATACGAATACTGAAAATTGGTTGTTAGATTTCTATATCCAATTCGCAATCCTGTTTTTACATTTATATTGGGGATAAATTCTACCCTGTTACCCTGAATACCATTTTTATCAGATTTTATATATTCTGAATTTATTATTGAGGCATTGACATAATAATTAAAAATATTACTTGAATTATTTGAAGTAAGTTTATTAATGTTAAAATCAACTAAAGCTTCTAATCCATAAATGAATGCATCTCCAACATTCCCCCTTTCGCTTTTAACACTCCCATTACTATATGCCTTTTGAATAAAACCTATACGGTCATTATAAAATAAGCCAAAGGAACTGATGTCAAAGGAAATAAAATCCTTGTATTCTCCCCTAAGTCCAAAATCAATTGTTTGACCATTCTCATCACTAATTTCAGCATTAATTGTGTATGCAGGATTTATGATACTAATATCTGCAAATGTCACCGATCTGTAATTCTGTGATATATTGGCATAAAACTCTACTGTGCTTTTATAGCTTACACCTGTTCCAAGTAATATAAATGCTCTTTCTCTTTTATTGTCATTTTCTATTGTGTTATTTAGAATTACATTTCCTGCTCCGTCTAAGTTAATTTTCTTAAAATATCCTGTGCTTTCTGTTTTTATATGTTCTATTCTAAAACCGGGAGTTATAGATAGTTTTTTATTAATTGTAATTAAATTTTCGCCAAAAAACGCAATATTTAGATTTGGATATAAATACTTTGATTGGTTGTTGTAATTTGGGTAATTGTCAAAATCAAAATTAAAATCTGCATCAATATCACTTGATCCAGGTCCTTGTTCACTAGAGTTGCTTGACTTATAAAATTTTACTCCTAAAACAATATTAGACTGTATGTTTTTGATTTTATATTTACTAAGAACTTTAGTTTCAAATCCATAATTATTAAAATCTCCTTTAATTAAATCTCTTTCTGAGCCCCCATCTATTTGGCTTACTCTATTAGTCCTAAATCCTAATGCATTTCTATTAGCATCTAGTCCAAATACATTTAATGTTAGGGCGTTATTATTTTTTAAGATATATGATAAATTAAAATTATAAAGAAACCAATTTACTTGAAACCAGTTTCGTTCTCTATTACTTTGAAGATGATTTACTTCAAACATTATATCTGTTAACCCACCTGCTTGTTGGGCTAAATAATTAAGATATGTAATCTCTGCAGAGATGTTTAATTTTTTATTTACCTCATATCCTAAAAAAGAGTATGAGTTAGTAGATTCAAATATTGAATTAGGCCTAAAACCATCACCTCTTTTATAATTTATAAATGATAAGTAACTTAGTTTACCTATTGCGCCATCAACTGCTGAGTAGTTTGTGTATAGCTGATTACTTCCTATGGTGTTTCTACTTACAATACTTACTTTCTTTTGAATATTTGGTTTTTTCATTACAAAGTTGACTAACCCTCCAAACTGAGTTCCATATTGTAATGATGCAGCACCTCTAATTATTTGCACTTCTTCCAAGCCCTCCGCTGCTGGAGTATAGTAGCTTTCAGGATATCCTAAAACATCTGCACTTATATCATATCCATTTTGACGAGTATTGAAATTTGCTGTTCTATTAGGATCTAAACCTCTCCCTCCAATATTTAGTTGTAGTCCAGCATCATCATTTTGATAAATATTTAGTCCAGCTACCTGACTATATATTTGTCTTGCGTTATTAGAAGCAAGATTAGCCATAGATTGATTTACCAATACAACTTCATTTTTTTTACCTGCATAGATAGATGTTCCAACTATATTATTTAGTCTTTTTAGTTCAAATATTTTTTGTTTTCTAGAATTGATTTCCACTTCCATAAGTTCTTTCGAAAGCGGGCTCAGATCAACCCTAATAGTATCCTCCGAAAATGAAAAATCACCTTCATAAACATTATAGTTTAGCGTGAAAAAAATTAAAGTGATTTTTTCTTTTGATGAATTAAACTGAAAGACTCCTTTAGTATTACTTTTGGTTAGACTTCCATTGTCTTTGTCAAAGACTTCAACATTAGATATTGCTACTTTGCCCTCTAAACTCTTTATAGTTCCAGTATAAATATTCTGAGCATGTATTGCTGAAGAGAATAATAACAGCAGTATCATTATAATATTTTTTTTTCTATTCATCTTTTAGTGGTAGTATCCATGTTTTATTTCTAAAAGATTCTTTTTCTTGCAAAAGGTTAACTTCTGGGTCAATATACCTTTGACTTGCCCTTCCATTTAGAGCAACATAACTATCTGCAAATATCTCAATATTTTCATATCCTAATTCTTCGTATTTCCCTCCTAAATAGTGAGCATACTCTAAAATAAAATCAGGCTGGAAACTCATTTGCTTTTCTTGATATGAGGTTAGATGATCTTCATTGTCAATATAGAAATATTCTCCATTTTCTTTATTTACTATTTTGAAAGTTGTATATCCAGTCTTTTCCATAAGCATTACCCTCCATGAAAACCTATAGCCTTGTTCATGCCAGAGTAGATTGCCATCATACATAAAATATCTTAGTGGTATGATGAATTGTAAAATAAAAAAAACAGTCAAGCAAGATATTTTAAATTTATTTGCATTAAAATTTACAGTTTGAACAGATCTAAGATTGTATTTTCTATTAGTGAAATATGAAATGATTTTTTTTATATAATTTATTATTTTATTATGAAAACTGGAATCAAAAAATATTAATGCGCTTATAATCATGATATATGGAAAAACTCCTATTGGAAAAAGAATACGTGTAAATAGATGAAAAATTACTACTAGTACAAAGCCAAATAATCTTGTTCTTTTAATAATTAGTAAAAATGGGATTGCTAAGTCGTACAACATCCCTCCCCAGCTCATTAAATAATGAACCCATTCTTTTTGCATTAAATTTTCACCAATAAATGGTATGTCATACTTTGATGGAAGCCATATTTTTAATGGCATAGCGTGCAATAACCAATCAGTATTGATTTTAGCTAATCCAGCATAGAAGTAAACAATAAATAAAAGCAGTTTTAAGCAATCAATAGTCCATTTTGGAACACGTATTTGTTTTTCTTTTCTTATTAGATTGTCAACTGAGAAGCTAGAGCTTAGTGGTAAAAATATTAGTAAGAAGCTTAGTATGGATATAAAATAGTAATGATTTAGGTAAATTGTTTTTTCTAGTAACTCTATGTATGTAAAGCTTAGAAAAAAGACAGTTATAGATAATTGATATTTATAGCCTATTGTAATTAAAATAGCAGAAAATATACATATTGCAAATAAGAGATACGTATACTCCCCTAAACCTTGTATCCATTCGAAACCATAGTACTTAAAATGAAATTTTGGCTGTATGTAAACCTTGTCTATCCAACCTTTACTCCAAAACCTTATCATGCTATAAAGCATTAACAAACCAAATCCAATTCTAAAAACTGCTAATGGTGATGAGTCTGTATCTATATCTAAATAGTGTTTGGTTTTATTGATCATAAAAAAAAGATTCTCAAAACATATAGAGAATCTTAATTATAGTTTAAGTTATATTTTTTTAATCTCCATCTGCATCTAAATAATCAACATCAATACTTAAAAAACTAAGCATATCAACTTTTAATAATACAACGCCAGCTTGAATCTTATCATAGGTAACTAGCATGTCATAATTATTAGTATTAATTTGATTCATTAAATCATCATCTAAGTCTAATATTGCTGTTTCAGCTTGCTCAAATGTTGTTGAAATCACATCACCCAAGTTCTCATTATTATTTAACGCATTAAGATGTAGTAAATAATCTGATAACCCAAGACCCTTATAGGAATTATCAAATGATATTCCAGAAAAAAATTTTTTTACAGCTTGTAGTGCCTCAATTGATAGTGTTTTTGAGGTATTTCCTGTTAGTGTGTTATGATAATACGCCTCAATATTTTGTGGCAGTGGAGAGCCTGAAAAAACTCCTGCAGGAATTCCAAATTTATTAGCACGAAACCCCTTTTCATAATAGAAAATAAAATCATTAGTAATTTTATTCAAGCTAGATGTTGCTGTATTGGATGTTGAAGAGATAAAAAGATCTCTATCAGCACTCCATTCATTTATTATATTCTCAGTATTTACAACTATTTGTGTTATTAAATTACTAAGATAATCCAGATTTTCTGATCCATTAAAGCCTGTGTAGGCCCCAAGTATATCTTGCTGAATTCCATTAAGCATATAGTCTAGCGCTGGAAATCCCTGTGAAGAATAATAATTTGAGTTATTAAAGTCATATTCTTGCGATGAGATGTTTAAATTAATACGTGTCACATTACATGGGTATGCGTTCATTTTTCTTTTGTAGTCTATTTCCTCAGCTTTATTTATATCAAACATTTCTACATGCTGCCAAGCAAGATATGCATTAAGCCACTTTTCTCTTAATTGATCTAAACTTGTTTGATTTGTATTTACAATAAAGTTTTCTTTAGCATTTTTTAATTCTATTATTTCTAACTGAAAATTAGCATATGCAGGTATGATAATATTATCAGTTAAGTTTGCAAGTAGTTCAGACTTATCAAACCCATCATTGTAACTATTTTGTATTTCTCCCTCTCCGCCACAACTGTAGATTAGACTCAAAATCATTACTAGTGTCGATATTTTTTTTAACATAATTATATTTTATTAAAAAACCCTTAGAGGAAAGTTGCTAATTCTCCTCTAAGGATAAAATTTAAATATTTAATTTATAGACTAAATCTTGAGTCAATATCATCTGCCATTAAAGTCAAAGTAGCAGCATCAACCTCCCATAATCCGTTACCATTCATTAAAGTATCTAGCATTGAATTTACTTCGCTGTTTGAATAGATATAGTTTCCTGATCCATCTAGAGCAAATTGTAAGCTCAGTACAAATCCATATCCTTCCGAAACAGAATGAAAGAAGTCAGCCATATCAGGAGAAGTTCCTGAAAGTATATCAGCTCCTTCTCTTAAGTAGTTAGATGCTTTTACACCTAATATTTTTGAAACATGCTCTTTAACTATAGCTGCTTGTAAATCTCTTTCTGTATAATCCATGTTTACAATAGCGGTTCTCCCAGCTTTAAAAGCGTCGTATACAGCAGTCATATTTACATCGCCTGCAGTATTAACTTTTCCAGCATATTTATTTAGTAAAACAGAGCCATTACCTGAATAAGTTGGAGCTTCTACATCAGTCTCTAAACCATAAAGGTATCCGAATCCTTCATCCCAATAATGCTCCATATCAGTATACTCACCAGCACCTAGCGCTGAAGCATCATTGCCTCCAGAGTTAAGTTTTGTAGTGCTTAGGTATCCATTTACAATTTGATCAACACATAAACCGCCAATTAGTCCTTTTGTAAATCCTTGAACTATTTCAAGCCCTTTAGCATTTACATAAACTGTTCTTCCGCCAGCACCAGTATGTTCTCCAGCAACTCCAGCAGCAGCTAAATCACCATTATTCCAAGCTGGAAAAACAACGTTAGCAGCTTCGGTGATCATTGCATCATACTGAGGTTTTACTGTAGCAGATCCATATGCAGCAGTTTTGTTACCAAGCTTTTTCCCACTTGCATCTAGATCTATAGTAGTTCCGTTGAAATCAACACTACCAAAGCCCGTTCCGTCATTAAACATAGCTAATAATTCAGATTCAGTTTTTGAGGGGTCTTTAAGAGCATTATACATTTCAACACCCATAAGTAGTCTTGCAGTTTGCCCGCCATGACTAACTGTGCTAGCACCATCTCTTTCAAATTTATATGTTGCAGGTGTTTGTAAGCATCCAGCATTCCAGTATGGATTCCCCATATCAGTTGGCATAACAAGCATTTCATTTTGACCTAATGTTACTGCAAGAGTATCATCAAGTAGTACTACATTATGAGTAACATAATTGTAAATGTATGCCTGTTGGCAGTCGCTACAATCATCTAACACTGAAGTTCCATCTTCAATTCCATTACAGTCAAGCATTGGATTAACTACAACTGGCTCTTCGCTGTCTGATGAGCAAGATGTAAATACTAAAGCAACAGCCATCGTTGCTAAAATTAAATTATTTTTCATATTCTTTATTTTTTAATATTTATTTGCTGCAAATTTAATATTATTTATAATTAATCTAAATAAAAGAAGTTTTTTATTTAGATTAATTATAAATAGTCAAGTAATTGATTTTTAATACTTTAAGTGGTTTTTTTAATGTAAAAAGTGATTTAATTTTTATTTTTAATTAAATTTATGTTACA
>CAYNGO010000041.1:4449-14753 GCA_964397025.1 uncultured Weeksellaceae bacterium | reverse complement strand
CTGGATTGCTAAAACTTGATCCAGTTAATGTATTAATATCAGCATTTACATTATGAAGCCCTCCATCATTTAACCAAACAACTGTGTCACCTTCATTAATTGTTAATGAGGTTGGTGCATAATAATAATTCCCAGAATTTATATAATGGGTTATTGATTGTGCAAAATTATTAATTGAGAAAGAACATAATATTGCAAATGTTAGTAGTAATTTATTCATGATTTAATTGTTATTTTTTTTAATTTATTGATGAATCTTATAATAAAAAGTTATTTTTTTTTAATATTTAAAACTTTGCAAAACTAAAAAAATAATTAATAAATATAACTTTTTTAAAAAAAAATTATACTTTATTATTTGAAAAACTTATATTTTTTTAATTTTTTGGCGAAATATTATATTTTTAATACTTTAATCTATGCAATCTTCTAAAGTATATCCCTCTTTCCACCAAGTCCAAATAGTATCATCTTGATAGACATCAACTACATTACAATTACATTTAAAATCTAAAGATAGGGGTGATGAATTTGCAAGAAGATCAATTGATAAACCATTATTGTACGACAGGTATGGCTGAGAATTTATAGCATCTTCTATATCTCCGAAAATACCATTGTTACTACTTAAAGTATATCTTATACTATTATCGAAAATAAACATTGAAGTAGTTTCAAAGCCTGTTAAATGCCATCTTCCTTCAATGTTACAAATTGAATTGTCTTCTGTGTTTTTTTCACAGCTTACTAATACTACTATAATAATTATAGAGATTATAAATTTCATTTTTTAAATTTATTACAATTTTACTGCAATATGTTATTTTCTTAATGTTAAACTTATATGCTCAACTTTGATTTATGAAACGCTAAACCACCATATAACACATCGGTTTTTTTTGTTTCCTATTGACATAGGTGTAATTTTATATCTAGCTTTTGCTTTTTTAAGTTGTTTTTTAATTGCTATTAAGCTATCAGATTTTGCTACTAAACTAGAAAATACTCTTACTTGATTTTTATAATTAACACTTTCTTTGATTAGCCTCTTAATAAATAAAGCCTCTCCACCATTACACCACAGTTCATTTGCTTGACCTTCAAAATTTAATAATATTTTTTTTGTATCTGATTTACTATTTAAGTTATTTAACTTTTGTTTAGATACTTTAATAGCTTCATCTTTTGAAATATGAAAAGGGGGATTGCATAAAGTAAAATCATATTTTTCATTAGGCAAAATAATATCTTTAAAAAGAAAGCTTTTGTTAGGCTGCAGTCGAATACTTATTTTTTTACTTAAATATTTTGTTTTTTTTATATTAGAATTTGCAATTTTTACTGCTTCTTTATTTGATTCTGAACCAATCATTTTCCAATTAAAATGCTGAGATCCAAGAATACAATAAATAGCATTTGCTCCAGCTCCTATATCTAGGCCATTTAATTGAGATTTATCTTTAAAATTAAAGTTTTCTCTAAAAAAATCTTGGATATTAAGTAAATATTCTAATCTTCCAGGAATTCCTGGAATAAGATATCCAGCTGGTAATTCATAATATTCTAGATTATAATCATTTAGTAATATTGCTTTGTTTAAAGCGTATACTGCTTCAGAAGATCTGAAGTCAATTGTTTTCTCTTTTAAAGGGTTTAAAATTATATACTTAGTTAGTAAAGGATAAGATATTGCTAATTTTTGCAGATCATAATTTTTATTGTAGGGATTTTGATCGTGCATAAGACTTAAAATATAAATTTAAAATGATTATTGGCAGTTATAGTATACTGTTCCTAGCTCAATAGTCTCAGTTGGAAGAAGTGTTAAATCAGAAGAGCTTCCATTAGAATACCAAACTATCGTTTCATCTTCCTTATCACCTAAAGGATCTACTGATACCATACCACCATATTTACTACACACTTCTTTTGCTTGATTGATTTCATGCTCTAATGTGCTTATGTTGAGACTGACAAATTCATTCCAATTAATATAGTTTGTAGAATCCACTGAGTAGTAATTTGGTAAATTTTGAACTATACTATCTAATTCATTATTTGTTAAAATAGTGTCAAATAATTTTGTACAATCTTTACATTCTGTTCTTGTACAAGAAGTGAAAAAGGAGAATAATATTAAGGTGATTATTAGTGTTTTTTTCATTTTAAAGGCTTTTAAATTAAATGTATATTTTTTATTTAAGGTATAAGAATATTACTGCTAATAGGGTAGTGATCAGATAATATTTTTTTATGCTTTTTATAGCTATATGACTTGTATTTTTTGTCATGTAAGATGTAATCTATTCTTAAAAATGGGACTCCAATATATGAGCTTCCAATTCCAATTCCAGATTGCTTAAATGCATCACTAAGATTGCGAGATATTTTAGTATAAGTATATGAAATTGGGGTGTCATTAAAGTCACCACATATAATTACTGGATATGGGGAGTTATCTATATGTTTCTTAATGATGACAGACTCATTAGCTCTTGTTTGATAAGAAAGCTTCATTGTTTTTATCCAATTAGATTGAAGATGTATATTGTATACTCTAATAGTATCATTGAGAATAATATCTGTGTATATACAGCTATTCTTATTATGAACAAATCCACTATTTATTTCTTTATATTTTGTGATAATCTGTAGTCTGTTATTTGATTTTTTTCTTTTGTTAAAGAATCTATATATTTCTTGTGATTTATCAGATTCTTTAAATTCTTGAATACATAATATATTTGGTTTTTCTTCTTTAATAAAATCTATAATTTCTTCCTCAATACTATCATTTACTAAATTCTGATTAAGGTTAAACAATCTTACATTATATGACATAACATTTATTAACTGATCAAAAGTGTGAGTTTTATTTTTAGATAATTCACTAAATGTTTTTTTGTCAAATTTATTTGTTTGATTTCCTATTATATTATTTACGTGAGAAAGACCAATTATAATTATAATAAAATTTGCCCAGAAATATTTTTTCCAGCTTACAATCCAAAACACTGAAAACAAAATATTAATTATTAAAATAACTGGAAACAATAATCCCAATAAAGAAATTTGCCAGAAATAATCCGGATGAATATATGAAGTAAGGTATGAGATTAATAAAATTAAAAGAGCGATAGAATTTATTAAATAAAGTATCTTATTTAAATTTTTTTTTATCATAATTTTATTTCTTACTAGATCTAAAAAGTAAATCTTTTTCTTCTTTATTTAAACTGTTATATCCAGATTTTGATATTTTTTCTAAAACTAAATCTATTTCTTTCTGGCTATTAGTTTTATTTTTTCTTTTATTTTTTCTAGAATTTAAAGGTGTAAATATATTTATTAAATATTTAATAAGTGTATTGTTTTTAGATTTAGACTTTGGGCTTTTACGTGAGTTTATAATATATAAATAGCCAAATAAAGCTCCTCCTAAATGTGCAATATGTCCTCCAGCATTTCCCTTAGGAATACTAAGGAAATCTAGTATTATGTAAAAAAGTGCAATATGTTTTAATTTAATATATCCAATTAAGGGTATTTGAATACTGTAATTTGGGGTGTATGTTGTTAATGCAAAAACCACAGCTAAAACAGAAGCTGAAGCACCTATAGCTTTAGCATTTTCGCTATAAAGTGTAAATGCAGGTAAGTAATTAAATGCCATAATAAATAGTATTCCCCCAGAAATTCCCCCTAATATGTAAATATTTATTAGTTGTTTTTGATTAAGGAATTGTAAGAATAATTTACCGCCAAAATGAAGCCAGATCATATTAAACAAGAGATGAATGAAATTATCATGAACAAACATATAAGTAACTAGTGACCAAGGCTTGCTTATAAGTTTATTAATATCAGAAGGTAGCATTAATTCCTCTTTTACATCATAGATGTCTATCATAAATAAACCAAAAAAAACCGAGAATATATTTAGGATAAGAAAAATAAAGACATTAATATATATGATTTTGTTTAATGAATTTGCAGTTCTAAATTCTCTTTTTATGTTGTTAACTATGTTCATCTTAGTAGAAACTTGTATTTTTTCTCCAGTATTTTATTAGAAAATATCCAAAGATCATTCCTCCAAGATGTGCGAAATGAGCAACATTGTCAGCTGGATTATTACTTATTCCTGAGTATAATTCTAGAATTCCATATGCAAGAACAAAATATTTTGCTTTTATAGGAATTGCAAAATAGATGTATAAAAGAGTATTTGGAAAGAGCATACCAAAAGCTAGCAATAGCCCAAAAACTGCACCTGAGGCACCAACTGTTGGTGTTATAATAAGTTGAGTTAGTTTTTTAGATATTGGAATACTTGGATTGTATCTTCCTTCAATTGCTAGATTTACCATTTCTGGAATTTGATTACTAATACTAATTATTTGATATTGACTTATCAAAAGATGAACACATGCAGCTCCAATTCCTGTTACTATATAAAATGTCAGGAATCTCTTCGCTCCCCAAACATTTTCAAGTACTTTTCCAAACATCCATAGTGCAAACATATTAAAGAAAAGATGTGTAAAATCCCCATGCATAAACAGATGGCTTATTATTTGGTGAGGTCTAAAATCAGGAGATTGGAATTGATGTAATCCAAATATTTTTACTAAATCTAATCCAAAGTTATCTAAAGAGATTGTAGCTAAAAAGAATAAACCATTTATAATAAGTAGATTTTTTACTACTTCTGGAAGTTCACTAAAATTGGATGGTCTGTACATTATTTGAAAAATTTATCTATATCCTGATTATTAAAGTTTGCTATTATAGGCTTTCCTTTTGGCGAAAAACTAGGCTGCTCACAGTTCATAAGTTCATGATTGAGCTGTATCATCTCTTGTTTGGTTAATAACTTATGCTCACTAATTGCCATGCTGTTTGACAATGATAATGCAAGCCTGTCATCTTTGTCTAAATTAGTATCATGACTATTTTTATAGTGCTCAATGATATCTTCAAGAATACTTTGGATATTTTCTTGTTTACAATTTACAGGAATTCCTTCAAAATAAATATTATTTTCTTTATCTAAAGTGAATGCAAAGCCAACCTTATGAAGATCATTTTGTAATTCCTCAATAATTTTAAAATCTTGTATTGACACAGTTATTTTATTAGGAAATAGTAGTTTTTGTGTTTCATTATTAAGATGCTTACAAGCGTTTAAATAAAATTCATATAAAATACGTTTATGAGCTCTTCTTTGATGAATTATGAAAATTGCAGTCTCATCAATCTTTAAAATATATTTTTTATTTAATTGAGTAAAACTGCAAGTGATCTCATTTTTTTCATCATTAACAAGCTCTATCTGTGAATTTATTTGTTGAGAATCTTTTATTATTTCTTGTGATTTATTAAATGGGTTATATGAAGGGTCTATATTGATTTTAGGTTCTCTTATAGTTGTATTTTTTTCATCTAAATTTACGTTAAAAGAGTTTTCTTGTAAAAAATCAATGCTTGGAGAAATATTATATTGTCCAAGTGATTTTTTTACTGTTGATCTTATTATTGCATAAATTGATTTTTCATCTTCAAATTTGATCTCTGTTTTGGTTGGATGAATATTTACATCAATTGATTTTGCATCAACAGTTAGATTGATAAAATATGACGGGTGATGATTAGAGCTTATTAATCCTTCAAATGCTTTTAATATTGCACTTTGAATATGATAGTTCTTAATGAATCTTTTATTTACAAAAATATACTGTTCTCCTCTTGTTCTTTTAGCATATTCTGGTTTGCATATAAAACCATTGATTTCAATAAGGCTAGTTATTTCAGTTATTGGAACAAGACGTTCATTGCTTCTTCCTCCAACTACATTGACAATTCTTTGTCTAAATTTATTTTTTGGTAAAAAGTAAATTTCTTTGTTATTATGAAATAATTGCATTTTACACTCAGGATGGGATAATGCAATTCTAATAAACTCTTCGGTTATATGGCGCATCTCTACATTATCAGATTTTAAGAATTTCCGTCTTGCTGGAATATTATAAAATAAATTTTTGATTTTAATTGATGTTCCATTTATACTTGAGTGATCATTTTTACTTATTACTTCACCGCCTTCAATTATTATTTTAGTTCCTAACTCTTCTTGAATAAGTTTTGTTTCAAGCTCTATATGTGAAATTGCAGCAATAGACGCCATCGCTTCACCCCTAAATCCCATTGTCTGAATTGCAAATAGGTCATCTGCTTTTTGGATTTTTGATGTAGCATGTCTAACAAAACATTTAACAACATCATTTTTACTCATGCCACAACCATTATCAATTACATGAATTAGAGTTTTACCAGCATCCTTAATATACAGCTGTATTTCTGAAGCTCCAGAATCTAAAGAATTTTCAAGTGTTTCTTTAATAACAGATGAAGGTCTTTGGATAACCTCTCCTGCAGCTATTTGATTTGCAACATGATCAGGTAATAATTGTATTATGTCCAATGTAATGAGAGGTGTTTACTTTAAAAAATAGTATGTTAACAAAGATAAAACAATAATTATAAAAATAATTCTTTTATTTCTACCTTTTGTTAATTCATTATTGCTGATTTTATTAAACTTAATTGATTTTTTTTTTATTCCTGTATTATTATTTGTTCTAGAGTAAGGGTTGTAGTATCTTGGTTTGAAAGTAAATTCTTTTAATGCTTGGTTTTTGAAAAATGAGGGTAAATTAGGAGCTTTCATATTTACAAAAGTATAAAAATATATTCTTAAAAAAGCGTTAATAAATAAGCTGATTCAATAATTAAAAACAATATAAGTAGTAGCTTGAATTTATATTTTTGTTATAATGAAAAGATCTTTACTAATCTTTGTTTTTTCTGTATTTATTGCTAATAATTTATTTTCTCAAAATAATTCTATACCAGTTTTTATTGAAGAAAATTCACAATGGGCAGATAGTGTTTTAGAAACTCTATCTGCTCAACAGAGAATTGCTCAACTTTTTATGGTTTCAGCATATTCAAATAAATCTGAGGACCATAAGAAAAAAATATCTAAACTTATTAAAAAATATAAAATTGGTGGATTAATGTTTTTACAGGGAGGTCCCCAGAGACAAGCTAAGCTAACTAATTATTATCAATCTATCTCTAAGACTCCTTTAATGATTGCTATTGATGCAGAATGGGGTATTGCAATGCGCTTAGATTCAGCCCTTAGATTCCCTTGGCAGATGACTTTGGGAGCTTCTATGGACACTAATCTTATTTATGAAATGGGAGTGGAAATTGCACGTCAATGTAAACTTATTGGAGTAAATATCAATTTTGCTCCTGTAGTAGATGTTAATTCAAATCCTAAAAACCCTATTATAAATAATAGATCATTTGGTGAAAACGCTAAACGAGTATCTTCACTAAGCTTAGCATATATGTACGGACTTCAAGATAATAATATTCTTGCTTGTGCTAAACATTTTCCAGGTCATGGTGATACAGATAAAGATTCGCATAAAACACTTCCTACAATCAGTCATTCTAAGCAAAGAATAAATAAAGTTGAGCTTGTTCCTTTTAAGAATTTAATTAATAATGGTTTAGGTAGTGTGATGACAGCTCATTTATTTATTCCTTCATTAGATAGTTCTGATAACACTCCAATTTCATTATCTAGAAAAGTTGTAACGGGCTTATTAACTAAAGAGATGGGCTTTAAAGGTTTAAAATTTACTGATGGTTTAAATATGAAAGCTGTTAGTGATTTATATGAGCCTGGAGATTTAGATCTTAAAGCTCTTATTGCGGGTAACGATATACTTTTGTGTGCTGAAGATGTTCCAAAGGCTATTGAAAATATTGAAGATGCTATTTCAGCAAAAGAAATCTCACAAATTGATATAGATTATAAATGCTGGAAGATTTTAATGGCAAAAAAGTGGATGAAGCTTGATAATTATAAGCCTATTGCAACTGATTTAATAAAAGATAGTATTATCACTGAAAAAACACGTGATCTAAATGAAAAACTTGTAAAATCATCTATAACACTATTACAGAATTATGATAATTTAATTCCTTTTGAGAAGTTAGACACTTTAAAAATTGCATCTTTAAGTATTGGGGAGAGTGGTAATTCATTTCAAAAGATGTTGAATAACTATTCTCGTGTAGATAGTTTTAGTATTTCTGAAAATGCTTTTATAAAAGATCAAGCAGTTATATTAGATAAGCTTTCTTCTTACAACCTTGTAATTGTTAGTGTGCATAAATCAAATGCAAATGCTTGGAAAGATTATACTATCTCAAAAAATACTGATATTTTTCTTCAAACTATTGCTTTACAATCTAAAGTTGTATTAACTATTTTTGCAAATCCTTATAGTATCAATTCCTTACTTTTTACTGATAATTTTGATGCCATGCTTCTTGGATATCAGAATAGTAAGCTTGCTCAGGAGATAGTTGCTCAGTCAATTTTTGGAGGTATTAGTATAAATGGAACTATCCCTGTTTCAACAAATCATTTTAATATAAATTCAGGAATAAAGACAGATTCTATTAGAATGTCATATTCAAGTATTTTAAGTAATGAATTTAATCCAATTTTAAAAGCTAAGATTGATAGTACAATTTCTAGCGCAATATTAGAGCGAGCTTTTCCGGGTTGTCAAATTTTAATTGCTAAACATGGTAAAGTTTTGTTTAATGAATCTTATGGTTTTCACACTTATGATAGAAAGTTAAAAGTTAAGGATTCAGATGTTTATGATATAGCTTCAATTACTAAAATTGGCGCTACTGTTCCTGCTCTTATGAAGTTGGTGGATGAAGGGTTTCTTTGTGTTGATAGTTCTTTGGGTAGCTATCTTAGCTTAAAAGGTTCAAATAAAAATGATATAATTATTAAAGAGGTTTTAACGCATCAAGCTCAACTTACACCATGGATTCCATTTTATAGACAAACATTAGAGCAAGAATCAAACTCAAAGTATATGCAATTAAGAGATACTCTTTATTCTAAATTAAGTAGTGATATTTTTTCAGTTAATGTTGCTGACTCTTTGTATCTCCATTTTTCCTTTCCTGACTCTATAGTCCAACAAGTGATTGATTCTGAACTTTTAGAAAAGAAAGAGTATGTTTATAGTGATTTAGGATATTATTTATTAAAAGAAATTATTGAAAAAATAACAGGAGAAAATCTTAATGACTATGTAGATCAAAACTTCTACAAAAAAATTGGAATGGAAAACTTAGGTTTTTTACCAAAAAATAATCTTGCACCTGAAAGAATTATTCCAACTGAAAAGGATTATGAGTTTAGGAGTCAATTGTTAAAAGGAGATGTTCATGATATGGGAGCTGCTATGCTGGGTGGTGTTGGAGGACATGCTGGTTTATTTTCTAATGCCAATGATTTAGCTAAAATCATGCAGATGTATCTTAACAAAGGTAGTTACGCAGGCGAGAATTATTTATCTAAAGAAGTAGTAAAAGAATTTACAAGTTGTCAGTTTTGTTTAGATGATAACAGAAGAGGAATTGGTTTTGATAAGCCAGCTTTAGAGAATCAAGAAGGAGGACCAACATGTAGATGCGTCTCAAGATTAAGTTTTGGACATACTGGATTTACTGGTACATTAGCATGGGCTGATCCAGAGACTGGTATTATATTTATATTTTTATCAAATAGAATTCATCCTGATGCAACTAATAAGAAATTATTAGATCTTAACATTAGAACAAATATTATGGAATTAATTTTTAAATATAATGTCAAATAAACTTAAAATAGGTATTGTATGCTATCCAACTTATGGTGGTAGCGGTGTTGTTGCCACAGAACTGGGTATAGCATTTGCAGAAAAAGGTCATGAAGTTCATTTTATTTCTTATGATCAACCTTTTCGTTTAGATTTATTTTCAGATAAAATTTATTATCATGAAGTCAATATTCCATCTTATCCATTATTTGAATATCCCCCTTATGAACTTAATTTAACAAGTAAGTTAGTAGATGTTGCAATTCATGAAAAGTTAGATATAATTCATGTTCATTACGCTATTCCACATGCATCAGCAGCAGTAAATGCTAAACAAATTTTAGCTACTTATGGAATTCATCTTCCGATAGTTACAACACTTCATGGGACTGATATTACTTTACTTGGAAAAGATAAATCTTTTAAGCCTGTTATAGAATATGCTATAAATAGTTCTGATGCTGTTACTACTGTATCAAAGGACCTTAAAAATGTAACATTAGAGAATTTTAATATTAAAAATTCAATTTTTTATATTCCAAACTTTATAGA